>NZ_SHOE01000005.1:0-216434 GCF_012275705.1 Vibrio chemaguriensis | reverse complement strand
ATAAGAGACAGGAATGATGTTCTTATATTTTTTGTATTTTAACTTATACATTTTCACTCATTCATTTTAACTGTTTTTGTTGATTTTAAGTTGTTGATAATAATTGTCTTTTAGCTTTTATTTTAATGGCGTTGCTTTGCTGCTTCTTTAATGTTGTGGTGAGTGGTTTTATTTATAAAAAGTCATTTTAAAGTACGTTTTTAAGCAAAGTAGAACGCGACAATACTCAGATAAATAGTATTAAAAAATTAAATAAGGATTTAACCATAAGAGTAATTTTATGGTTGATAGGTTTATTGGGGTTGATTATCTGAATTTTTATGGAATTTCATCCCAATAATCTGTTTGTCTTTAAGTTTATTCTAATAAACTTAATTCTCATGGAAGTTTCAAAACATGCAGCACACAACAAAGTGGATGATGACGCCGCTTGCAATGTTGTTGGGTACGCTGTTTTCAGCGCCATCATTCGCGGTGGAAACGAGTGTAATTGATAGCACTAGCACGCCTGAATCTACACAAAATGAAGGAGATGCGTCCTGTATTGTTTGTAAGTTTAGTGGGGCCGTTTACCTATCTTACGATACAAACATTTACGATAAAGACGACTACCGTTCTGTCCGCAATTTCTCGTGGGGAGGCGATCTCGTTTATTCCTTTTCGAGCGACACAAAAGCCTATTTTTCTACGGGTGGCTATCGTGCCCTAGAAGATGAAGTCGGCACCTACGCGACAGATTCGGTGTTGGGCTTGCAATACACGAACCTATATCGCTTTGGAGATACAGGGAAAATCGGCGTTGCGGGTCAGCTCACCATTCCAACTTCAGAAACATCTCGTAAAGATGAACTGCACACCGCGGTTCGTTTAGATGTGCCGATCTCTTTTTCAGCTTGGAGCGTCGATTTTTCGGTTTCGCCAAGACTGAGAAAAAATTTCCACGAATACAAAACCATGGGGGGACGCTCGCTGACTGAGTGGACTTACTCATTGTTTGCTGTTGCGGAAAAGTCGTGGGAATCGTTCGCAGTGGGGATCACGGCGTTAGGTGGTAACAGCATCAGTTATCAAGGTACGCGCAGAAGCAGTTGGCAGTATGAGGGGGCGTTGTACGGCACATACGAGTTTGATGAAAGCTGGTCATTGCAACTCGCGGCGTCATCAACGGGTTTCTATCAAGATGCAGAGCGAGGCACCTTGGGCAACATCGATTTGTTGGACCAAGAGAAAGCGTCTTACATCGCGACAGTGACTTACTCCTTCTAGGAAAATAACAACAATTAAGGATATCCAAATAATGTTTAAAAAATTGACTCTGGTGTCAGCAATAACGGCCGCACTTGCAGGCTGTGGCGCAGATGATCAGGCGTATGACTATGTCGAAAGAGATGCAAAAGAAGTCGCAGTAAAAGATCTTAAAGACGGTCGTTGGTTTTACGTTCCGACGACTGGTGCCGCGCCACGCTTTGCTCTGAACCAATTCCCATTCTTGCAAGGTTCACCTCGTTACGTTGAGCTTTGTTTTACCAAAGAAGGTCTGGAAGTTCGCAGTTACGATAAAAACTACCCAGACGCGCATCTAAGCAAAGATGCCAATAATTACTGCGGCGAAGAGAAATTTGTCGCAGACGACGACGGCGTTAACTTCGCGCAAGTGCTGACGATTCCGGGTGACTTTGCGGCGTATCGCTGTCAAGAAGACGCGCATGGTGATTGCACCAACAAAGAAGAAACCAACGAAGACGCAAGCCTAAACTACAAGAAGAAAACCCACTTCACTCCTCGTCCTGAAGATCTCGAAATTGCAGAATTCAATATGGAAGATCTGTACGGCATTACCGAGGGCATTGATGAAATTGGCGCACCACGATTGATCTCGTGGGACTTTGACCCTAAAAACGGTCTTCTCAATTTCGAACTAGAGCGCACGTTCCGTATCGATTTAGATAATATTTCCGACTACATCAACTTTGCAACGAAAGCGAGCTTGGATGAAGCGCTTGTAGATGGCGCGTTTAAATCTCGTTTCTACTACTCGTTAGTGCACGAAAGTGAAGTGGCAACCAAAGGTTACCAACCGATCTTGTACCCAGTGGGTGATGAGAACGACATTGGTTTCTTCACCACGTCGACGAAAAAGCTTAACCCAGTCACGAATAAATACGACCGTGATGTGGTTTACCTCAATCGTTTCAACCCAGATCAAGGCTCTATCAAATATTACTTGAGCGACAATTTCTTTGAAGAGAAGAACAAGTTGTTCTTGGATGCAACGCTGCAATCGATCGACAAGATGAACCAAGCGCTGAATGTATTTGGGGCGGATGCAGGCAAGCCTGAAATCGAGATTGTGAACAAAACCAAAGCGGCTGGTATTCACCCAGGTGATCTGCGTTACAACGTGATTAACCTGATTGACGAGCCTCTAGCGAACGGTCTGCTTGGCTACGGCCCGTCGGTTTCTAACCCGATGACGGGGGAAATCATCAAAGGCCACGTGAACCAATACGCAGGTGTTGCAAGAACGGGTGTACCTTTCTATTGGGATAACTTGGCGCGTTTCTATAATCGTAATCAACTGGACTTAGATGGCTTAGAACCATTGCCAACCAGCAGCGAATCTGTGAAAACAGAAGTCGCGGATAGAATTGAAGCGCTTTCTACAATGGCGGCGATGGCGAGCCTGAAATCGGATGAAAACATTCATGCGCCGCTCGTTTCAAAAGAAGACATCGTTTCTGGAAAAGCAGCGACGAAGAGCCCAACTCAGCTAATGAAAAACTTCAATGATGACATGGAGTTTGAAAAGGTGGTTGAAGTTGAAGAGAACCGTTTGTCTTTCTGGGCAGAGAACAACGTCTATCCAATCGAAGCGTCGTGGGTTTCTTCAACCAACAAGGCCATGTTGGACAACTTGAAGTTGGATGACGAGCGTTACTTTGAGATCAAACTTGATGACGCAGGTAACGAAGTATCGCGTCAGCTTAAGCGTTGGAAATACCTGCCAAAAGAGTTGCAAGTGAAAGCCGCAGATGCGATTACGGTTGCGACTTACAGCAATACGCTTGTTCACGAGCTTGGTCATAACATGGGTCTGCGCCATAACTTTAAAGGTTCAAATGACAAAGCGAACTACTACACGTTAGAGCAAGCGCATCAACTTGGTTTGAACAACATTCCTGCTTACAGTTCGACAATGGACTACGCACCAAGCATGTTGGATGAAACGCCAACTTGGGGTCTGTACGACATTGCGGCGTTTAAGTTTGGCTACGGTCGTAAAGTCGAGACGATTCAAGATTCTTCAGGTTCAGCTCCTGCGCCTGTTGCGAAACCGGCAGACAGTGCGAGCGATGAAGACAAAGCGGCATACGCTCGTTACCTCGCTGATCAGCAAGCCTACCAACAAAGCTTTGCATACAAGTTTGGCAACAATCCAGACAACACATCGCTGATGGTGTGTTCTGAAGTGAAGGCGCTAACGGGGAACGAGAAAGGCAAATCACTCTACAACTGTGACTTCAGCCGATTCGATACCGCCGCGTTGTCTGATGATCCTGAACTGAATGCGAAAACTCGTTATGGCGCACTTTACTACCTAGATAAAGTGAATGAAATTGAGCGTAAGTCTTACGATTTCTGTACCGATGGGAACGTTTCTCTAAACAGCGACTGTAACCGTTTTGACGAAGGTACAAACCTAGAAGAAATTGTTTCTTACGAGTGGCAGAACTATCTCGATAGCTATGATCGACGCAACTTGGAGTTATATGGGACGACGGGATTATTCTCGTCCGATTATCCTGGTTACTTAGTGCGCCGTTATATGGAAATGAGCGCTATCCGTGACAAGATGGAAGATCTTGAGCGCATCGATAACCTGTACACCAATCTTGGTTACACTTCGTCAACGGATAAGCCGGGTGATTTCTTATTGCGCATTGCTTCAAACCCTCAATACTGTAGCGAAGGCAAAGCCGATAACTCATGGTTCTGTGATTACGCGAATGGGGCGAAAAAATCCGCGGCGTTCTTCCTTGATATCTTGCGCACACCAGAGCATCAATGTGTGATAGAAAATGCGGCAGGCAACCAAAAAGTGATTTCTTTTGGTCAACTGTTAGACAACAACTCACACCAAATTCCGGCTGATTACGATCTTTCAACAGCCAGCTGTTTTGATGATTTGGCAGCACGCTTTATCGAAGATTCAGATGAGGGCTATATAGCTGTTGCGGAAACTGCGAATGGACGCTTCCTAAACTCAATTGGTAGCTTTGACCCGGATTACCCTTGGTCAAATGCGGTGTCTGTGTTGGGTAACTGGCCAGATAAAGCGTTGGCGAGCCACTTCTTAGCACGTCGATTCTCGAACCGTTTTACCGATGAGGTGAGCTTTGCATCGCTGCTTGATATCCCTGGGGTGCAAGCTGAATACGAAGACATTATGGGCAACATCGTGGCAAATGACGCGTTAAATACGCCAGTTAAATTGGTGGGTAAAGACGGTAAGGAATACACCAATCTAAAAGGTGTTACCGTGAACCTACACATCACTGAGCAAATGGAGTCCCTACCACCAATGCCTCGTGGTATTGCAAGATTCCTTGATATTGGTGCAGAAGGCCGCGGACGTGTTGGCGATGTCATCTTGAGAATGGGAGTGCGCCAAATGAAGTCTTACGACTACACAGTGAAGACTCGTGGTCAATCTCAGTTTGATACGTTTACGAAGCAACAAGACCGGTACGGTATCATCGCGGGTGACAAAGTTGAGTTTGTTATCGACGGCGAGAAGTTTGTGGCAACAAAAGCAAACAAGCTGGCTTACGACTACGCAAACCAACTGGTGACGTCCAAAGGTTACGATCTAAAAACGTACCTAGATAGCTATGAGCCTGCAACACTAAACAAGGTTGCAGAGAGCATCGATAGCGCTTGGGGGCCATTCCGAACAGCGATTGTCCCAGCGTTCCACGATCCTGTATTGCTGCTGGATGCGCCAATGGTCAACGCAATGAAGCGAACCATTGACGCGGATATTGCGGCAGGTGTGCTGTCGTTTAGCCAGTCTTTCATCAACTTTACGACAGCGAATGTGACTTCGGGTGATTTGGTCATCGATGCAACTTCGGGCACATTGAGCTATAAAGGTGGTAAAGCGCACGATGAGCTGAAAGCGTTCGAAGCTTACACAGATGCGATGCTTTTGATTTACAACGATCACGCCGAAGACATGATGTTCGCGGTCGACAATGTGTACGCAGGGTACATGGCGTCTTCAGATGCTGACAAAGAACTTTGGCTGAAAGATCTCAATATGATCCAAGCGTATTTGCGTGGTGATATCGGCGCTGTGGCTGGTGATTACTACAAGATGCTTGATCGCCTACCAACGGCAGTGAGTTTCCAGTAAATAACTCTTAATTCACTCATACAAAGGCCTGCAGCAATGCAGGCCTTTTTCGTCATAGGACTGATGGAATTTAGGAGTGAAAGATGATCTGTCCGTCTTCTGTCATCACAAGTGTCGCTTTGCTTTGTTCGATAAGTTGGGCAGCATAAGAAGGGGTAACGGCCTGCATATCACCTTTAGATCGAAGAGTTAAAGACTCCCACGCTTGATCTCGATATTTCCCTGCTTGGGTGTATTGAATCAGTACTTTCATAGCTTCACGCTCCGGTGTGGTTGACGTGCTACTTAAGTTAACGATCTTAGGTTGGTTGCGCATCTGTTAAAAATGAAACATTAGTTTAACCAAATGTGCCTTTCCAAATATCGCGCATTGAGCAGAGCAATTTAGAATCCTTGTGATGAAGGGATGAAAAACACTCAATCTTTCGATTCATACTGCGCAATATAATGTTTGAGAGATTTGGTTTCCGCACTCTGAAACTCTTCATCGTGCATACGCAGTGCTTGGATACGGTCGAGGCGGAACTGGCGGTAGTCATCGCGCAATTCGCACCAGGCGACCAGCGTCCAGACTTTGCCCCAAAAGAACTGGCCTAACGGTTGGATTTTTCTCTCGGTCACCTGTCCGCTTTCATCTTG
The DNA here is from genome assembly GCF_012275705.1 of Vibrio chemaguriensis. Lineage (NCBI taxonomy): Bacteria > Pseudomonadati > Pseudomonadota > Gammaproteobacteria > Vibrionales > Vibrionaceae > Vibrio > Vibrio chemaguriensis. The sequence goes on along the minus strand of NZ_SHOE01000005.1, from coordinate 210,379 downwards.
GTAATCCAAACTGACCTTAAACTGATGATCAATCGCGTGGCGCAGAAGCTGCCCTCGTTTGGCAGTCTCGGATTGGGTGTGATAATCGGGCACAATCAGCGGACAATCTTCCACTTGTTGTTTGAGCTTATCGGGCAATACCGAAAGTATTTTGGTGGACGCAGAGTGAGACGCTTCGGCAAGTTCGGCATCCGACCAGGCTCGAACCATCCGCATACCCAGTTCAAGCGCCATCATCTCTTTTTCTGAGAACATCAAAGGCGGGAGATGAGAGCCAGCTTGCAACAAGTAGCCGACACCTGCTTCACCTTGAATAGGAACACCAGAACTAAGCAACGACTGAATATCGCGATAAATCGTACGTTCGCTAACTTCCATTCTTTCTGCGAGCTCTTTCGCTGTCACGGCGTAACGCTTTGCGCGCAAAAGCGTCAGTAGCTCAAACAGTCGTTCTGATTTGCTCATGATGTTCCTTATCTAGACCTACTGGTTGTTAGTGGTAGTGTGGCTGATTACTTCTCTAGCTCACTGCACATTTTTAAGTTGTGATGTTTAAGCTCGAAGCTTTCGCAGTCAATCATTGATAACAGAGGCTGAAATTCAACGGCTTGCTTAATCTGTTTTCCCGCCTGTTTTGCATCGTCCATTGAACGCCAGTAAATGATGTCTGTCCACACATCGTCCGTCGCTTCGTGACTGAGCGAACGGTACAAAAAGCCCGGCAGATTCTTCACAAACGTTTGTGACTGTTTGGCAGCGGCGATCACGTCTTGCTCTGTTGTGCCTGCGGTTAGACGAAATTGCACAGTTTCGATAACGGTTTCCATATTGTGATTCCTTATTGGTTTTGGCGGATTGCCTGTTGAGTTCCAAATAAGGTTACGCGGATGGAATGTCAGAACATGTCAGTAGTGAAATCTCACTCACTTATCATCAATATGGTTATTTTTATGGGCTGTTGTAACGATCCCAGTAAGGTAAATCTGTACCGAGTTTTTCGCTGATAAAATCGATAAAGGCTCTTACTTTCAACGGCATGTGCTTGCGCTCAGGAAAAACCGCATAAATGGCGTGTTCTGGTAGAGAATACTCTTCCATCACCGGTTTTAGATTTCCTGCGGCAAAGTCTCTTCCTGCAATAAATGTTGGCAGTTGCGCAATGCCCGAACCTCTTAACAGCAACTGGCGAATAGCTTCGCTGTTATTGACGATAAAGTTTCCTTTTGGAAGCACTTTGTATTCGCTGCCATTGTTGATGAACATCCATTCGACGCCGCCACGGAAATAGGAGTAGCGCAGGCAGTTGTGACTGACTAAATCACTTGGTTTTTGTGGTGTTCCAAACTCCGCTAAGTAATCTGGCGAGGCACAAAGCACACTTTTACAAGGGGCGAGACGTTTTGCGATGAGATTGGAAGAGGTGAGTTCACCAATACGGATCCCCAAATCAAAACCGTCTTTAACCAAATCGACCATTTTGTCTTCGAGGTTTAAATCCACTTCAATTTTCGGGTAACGAGCGAGAAACTCGCTGATCAAAGGCGCGATATGTAGCACACCGAAAGACATCGGCACGGTAATTTTGAGCCGACCTTGTGGAGAGCCTTGCAGTTCCGATACCGCGTCCACGCCTTGCTGGGCTAGGTTGAGCGCTTGAGAGGCGTACTCAAAATAGCGTTCTCCCGCTTCGGTCAGGCTCAGCTTACGCGTAGTTCGATTAAGGAGACGAATGCCCAAATCGTCTTCTAGTTGGTTGATGCGTTTGCTGATCGCCGATTTCGTCAGATTCAGCTGTTTGGCCGCAAGGGAAAAGCTGCCGCATTCGACAACAGCAACAAAAACGGGCAGGGAGGCAATCGCGTTCACATCAATCTCCTATTATCGTGAAGCATTTATTGTTGAGCACAAGGATACAATTAATTTCCAATTATAGAGATTATCTTCAAGAAGAAAACAATCTAGACTATGCACCAGTATTACGACCTTGACTTTGGGAAGAAGAAAATGAAGTACGATTGGATCCTGTTTGACGCTGACGAAACCTTATTCCACTTTGATGCTTTCAAAGGTTTGCAGCTTATGTTTTCTCGCAAAGGCGTAGATTTTACTGAACAAGATTTTGCTCATTACCAAACCGTAAACAAACCGCTTTGGGTGGATTACCAAGACGGCAAAGTAACGGCAGATGAGCTAAAACATAACCGCTTTACCGAGTGGGCTGAGAAGTTGAATACCACAACAGCAGATCTCAACAGCGCATTTTTAGAAGCGATGGCCGATATTTGCAGTTTGTTGCCAGGTGCAAAAGAGCTGATGGAAGCGCTGCAAGGCAAAGCTAAAATGGGCATCATCACCAACGGTTTTACAGAGTTGCAAGCAATTCGCCTTGAGCGCACAGGGATGACTGAGTACTTCGATAGAGTGGTGATCTCTGAACAAGTGGGCGTAGCAAAACCGGACTTAGGTATTTTTGAATACGCGATGCAGCAAATGGGCAACCCATGCAAAACGCGCGTACTGATGGTGGGTGACAACCTGCATTCCGATATTCTTGGTGGCAATAACTTTGGTATTGAAACTTGCTGGTTAAATACCACAGGCGCAAGCGTCGATGAGCGTATCGCACCAAATTACACCGTTGAGTCTTTGAGTGAACTAAAGAACATTTTGGTGGCGTAACCGAATCGGGTATTATTCCGCAGTAACCCTCAGAAAAATCAAGGAATAACCATGTCAGACATCAAACAGCTAGACAGCAAAGTCGTTTATCAGAACAAGTGGATGACGGTGCGTGAGGACAAAATTTTACGTCTAAGCGGCGCAGAGGGCATCTATGGTGTGGTCGACAAACCTGATTGTGCTGCGATTCTGGCTATCGATAATGGGTTGATTCACTTAGTTCAGCAGTACCGTTACACCGTAGGTCAACGTTGTTGGGAGATCCCACAAGGGGCGTGGGAATCAAACCCAGATGCGGATCATCTTGAGCTTGCCAAAGGCGAGCTGCGTGAAGAAACGGGCATGCAGGCGAGCGCCATGGCGTATGTCGGCGCGCAGTTTATCGCATACGGCTTTTTGAATCAGACATGTCACGTCTACTTCGCCAGTGATTTAACGGACGTGGGCAATCAACTCGACAGTGAAGAAGAGGATTTGATCACTCGCGCTTTTTCTGTTGAGGAGTTCGAACAAATGATGATCGACGGCACGATCAAAGATTGTGTCACTATCGCGGCTTATGGTTTGGCGAAGCTGAAGAAATTCATTTAGTTATCCATGACGGTTTTTTAATGAAAACAGCGGCCTAGTGCCGCTGTTTTTAGTTTGGGTGAGCTCGTTGAGCCATCGCTTACTCGTCGATTTTCTTACCTAAGATTTCCACTTGCGCTTTTTTGGTCACCCCCGCGACTTGCAGCGCAGTGCTGCCAACCGATTCATAGTTCAACTCGATTTTGTCTAACTTCGCGTTATCTTTTGTTGGTAGGCTTAAGCTTCTTGATGACATGCCTTTAGTCAGAACACCTAAACTATCGAACGTCTTTTCCTGACCATCTTTCATGATTACTTTAACGCTTTTCAGATCGACCGTACCTTGCGTACATTTGATTTTTATGTGGCTGAAACGAGCGTTAGCAAATGGGGACAGTGGATTGACTGTGTCGGTTTCCGATTTAAAACTGACGGTTTTATCTGCAATCTTGTCCCAATCGTTGTCTCCAGCAACCGATTGGAAAGAGGCTACAGCCGCTAAAAGACAGAGTGCGATGGTGTTGAACAGTTTCATAGCTTTTCCTTACCTTAGGTTTAGATATTCTGTTTAATCAGTTCGATGACGTGTGTGACTTCGTCTTGAGTTAAAGCCCCTTCTTTCACGAATAAAATTTCGCCTTGTTTATTTTGTACGATAATCGCAGAACTTTCTTGCTGTAGATCCCAAGTTGTTGCTAATACGCCATTTTTGTCTAACACCATGGAAGACCAAGAGAATGTCTTTTTGCTGTCCTCTGCCGACGATTTTACAAATGTACCGGTCCCCCAAATGGCGTCTTCTTGGTTGATCACGGTTGTGGTCTGATACTGATCTTCAGGAAAGTGAGCGGCAGTGATTGCTGACATCAGCGGCGCGTTCATCTCTTTAGCTTTACTACGACCTGCAATGGCTTGTATCACACGGACTTTGCCTAACATCTGCTGAGTTGCCCAAGGTTGATAAGCCACATCGTCTCCTCGCAGCGTCATTTCGCCATAGGTATCAATGTTGACGGAAGGGGTGGTTTGACCGACAGAAAGGTTATGAGAGAAGGCGAGTGTCGGGGCGAGTGCGAGTAAGAGTGACAGAACAGATGGAGTTTTCATTGGGGGTTCCTGTAACGAAGTGAGGTTAGAGCGAATCAAATAAGGAGCAAATACGATGCCCCTTATCGGATTTGGCGATTAGTTAGAAAGTACAACGCGCGCATTTAGCGGTTGCAGCGGACGATTGTTTTGTCCCATGACTTCCATCAGTTTCGCGGCTTGATCTTTGGATAAGGTTTGAGTGTCTTTAAGCACAAACCAGCGCACACCTTCTGAACATGGTGGTGTGGTTAAAGAGCCGTTAAATCGATAGTAGTTTGCAGTTTTTGGCAGTAAGTCGTTAATCTCAAACGTATCTTTAAAGAACGTGGTTTGATTCTCTTGTGGGATTGCGCTGATCAGTTTAGATAGTGCTGCGTTTTGATCGCCAGCATCAAACATCACCGAAATTACCGCCAACTCGCCGTCTGCGTTGGCGTGCACAAAGTGCGCTTCAAGTGGATACTGGCGGCCTTTGATTTGGTTTTCTGAAGGTGTGTGGAAATGGAACTGTTGCAGCTCGAACGTCTCGCCATCGATGGTGAAGCTGTTACGTCCGTTCACTTGCGCTTGCAGCGTATGACCATTGTTGGTTAAACCAATGACCTGACCAGTGTACGAAAGGTTCAGTGCTTCCAGTTTTGCGTCGGCTGGGTTGTCGATGTTGATTGGGCTTTGGTTTTTCGTGGTTGCGCAGTCTTTGGCGATTTCTCCCCAGTGCTCTGGCCCGTGTTTGTCATTGCCATAGCCCCATTCCGAAGCCTGAGCCGCGCTTAGAGTGAGAAGTGAGAGTGAAAAAGCAAGTAGTGTTTTGTTCATAATAATGTCTCTGTTCGGTCGCTTCGATAAGCGTTGTTACAAGGCAATGACCTAGAGGTTTGATCACTGCCTGACAAATTAGAAACGGTGGCTGAGTTGGGCACCAATTAGGAACGCATTTGAATGGGTCACGCCCGTCACCATAGGTGCAGGAACACCTTCATACGCGTACTCTTCTACGTTGACATCTTCACCAATCAAGTACGTCATGCCGATGTCAACCGTGGTATCTGATGACCATTGGTAAGAGGCGCCCGCAGATAACCAGTGACGGTTCGAATCTGGGATAGAAAGCGAAGTCAGCTCATCGACAGGTGTTTTGTCGAACATGTAACCCGTGCGTAGTGTCCAACGTTCATTGGCGTACCAAGTCGCACCGATGGAGTAGTGCGCGGAGTCTTGCCACTGAAAATCTTTTAGCAACTGATCATCAGCTTTCAAGCTGTCAAATGCTGACCAACCAATCCACTGCACAGAATAGTGCAGGGCAAATTTAGGTAAGACGCGGTGATAACCGGAAAACTCCGCAATATCCGGTAGCGGCATAGCAAGTGAGTCGTACGATTCGCCAGCAAAGTGGATGTCACCCTTGGCATCGATGTTAGGGCTGTGCTTGTAGCTTAAACCTAAGCGATGACGTTCGTTAAACTCGTACATCATGCCAATATTCGCGCCAAGCCCAATGCCGCCAGCTTCCACATCAAGTGCGTTGCCTTTTACGGATCCACAGCGTTGTTCTAGTTCGTTTCCAAGTATGTTCCCACCAACGCAAACACCCACGTCCATATCGCGGTACAGCTCACCAGAGCCGTAAATCACATCAATACCACCACCGATACTAAAACGATCGTTCACCTTGTATGCCAAGCTTGCGCCAAGGTTGACACTCGCTACGCTGGTGACACCGCCAAAAACAGGTGCGCCATAGTTTGGTTTAAACTCCATGTCGGTTCCGAAGTTGGAGTATGCCGATAAGCCTAGATACCAGTCGTCGTTGATAGGGTGAATAAAGTAAAAATTGGGTACAACGGCTGGTTGACCGACGCCATCGACGTCATCAATGTCGGTCACGGTTTGAGAGAAGGACGGGGTAATGTCAACTTGAGGGGACGGAGGAAAACCGCCCATACCAACATTGACATCTGCATTAATATTAGCTCGATGATATTGCGCATTTTTAACGGTAACGTCAGGTTTGACGTAAGTGACGCCGAACGATAAGGCATTTTGTTTAAACAGCGTCATCGCTGCGGCGTTACGGCTGACTACAGACGCATTATCACCAATGACGGCATCACCAGCAAAAGCACGACCAAGACCCGTCGCCGAATGTTCGTTAATTTGAAAACCACCGGCATACGCTGTCGAGGAGGCTAAACCGATTAATAAATAAATCGGTGAAAGAGTGAATTGTCGCTGCATGTTTTTTCTCATGAATTAATTAGAGGTTGTATTGCAACGAAAAGCAGTAAAATAAACAAATCTGATCAGTATATTTAGGGGTAAAACTAACAGTATGTTGACAATAAATAAATTTAACTTAATAAATATTTATTTGTGAATTTATTAATGGTTCATGTCGTGAATGTGGTGGTTATTTTACGTGTAAATTAAACTCAGAGCCTCTATTTTTATTTTTGCGGTATTACTTCTCTATTTTTATTGTGCTGACTGTTCCCTAACAAATAGAGGGAAATCCAGCGATAAAGTGTCCGTGATGGAAACTCTGAGTCATTTGTATTTCCATTGCATCCCAACGTTGGTAGTTCGAATCAGCAAGAGAACTATCGTTTTAAACCCACATGACACACTCCTCTCGGTCTTACCTGTGTTATGTGGGTATTTTTTATTTAACTTGCTACTTAACTCCTCTTTAAATGCATAATCAAAATGACCATAATTAAATTTTAATGGATGGCATATTGAATAATTTTTTATTTTACTGGTTTATTGGTATTTAAAAGTTTTGTTTATAATACTTATAACTTGAAATTTTGTATTTAAATTATTGTTCATCTATATTTAAATATAAATTAGACTCATGTATATGAAAACAAAATGGCCACGAAATATCGTGGCCATTTTTAATCATCAACGTATTTATGATGATTAAGAGTTTAACCTATAAGAAAGTCTTATTAAAAGCGAAACTCTTCTAAGTTATTGCTGCTTTCCAACATTTTTTCAGCAACATAACGATGCGTGGCTGTGGTTGGGTGAGTCACATCCCAGAACACAAACTTATCTGCGCCAGATGCCGCACACTCAGAGCGTAATGAATGGGTGTACATGTAATCCACAGAAGATGAGCGGTTGATGTCCAGACAAGGATCACTTGCATTCACGAACCCGTGTTCTTCTGGTGCCGAGGTTAACGTCTCAAACAGCGCGTGCGTATCAAACAATGAAATGTTGTAACCTTGAGCTTTATAGTACATCGCTTGTGCTTTGATGAACTCGTTCATTTTCAATACTTTCGCGCGAATCGTTTCAATTTCTTCCTGCGTTGAGTATTTGAACTGTGGTGCTTTGGTTGCGTCTGGCAGTGTCATCAACATGAAGTTCTTCGCGCCCGCGTCTGTTAGACGAATCAGAGCTTCAGCGTAATCCGCTTTTACTTCCGGCACGCTACGGTTGTAGTTCATGAAATCATTTAAACCAAACTCCAACGTAAACAATGTGTTTGCTGGGTTGTAGTTTTTCGCCAGTTTTGTGTAGGTCAAGTAAGAAGAAACTTGTTCGCCGACACCTGTTAGCGCAATGTATTGGTTCTCACCTGCTGCGCCGCCAACTGCCCAGTTATAAAGCGGTAAGTTTTTGGCTTTAGCCACGTATTCCGTCCAAACAAAACCGTTCGAGAAGTGACCTAAGAACCAGCTGTTTGGGTTAGGGAAGCGCCATTGGGAAGCGTTAAAGATGTTGCCTGTATCAGATAAGCTGTCGCCCAAAGCCACTACTTTGTTGATTTGATCTGGTTGCATTGCAGCATCATTGCTCCAGATCGTGTGGTTATAAGAATAGCGATTGTCAGCAGCAAAAAACGTAATGTCTGCGTTCTCGTTCGCCAGATCTAGTGTTTCTTCACAGCGCTGGCGAATCACGTTTTGTGAAGTGTTGGTGTAGAACATGTTTTTAAATGAAACAGAGCTCCACCAATAACCGTCGATAGTGAAGTCACTACCATCTTGGTTTTTTGCCCATTTCCAGTCGGTAGCCGCATCATCCTTAGAGTGGCTCGTACGATACCAGCAGCGAACGTAAGTATAGGTTTGATTTTCTTGCGTGCTGACCACTTCAGACGCAGAAACCATTTCTGGTGATAATGTTGGCTCCTCTGCAACGGCAGAGGCAAGCGGAAGTAATGCAGTTAATAGTGTGATTGTTTTTTTCATCATTCACTCTTCTTGTAATGGTTATGGTTCCGAATACGTGAATACGCTCGGCTATAACAGTATTTAGATGAGAATTTTTCTCACTAAACCTTCTAATTCTGAGTAAATACTCAAGACAGTCAACAACTAAATATTCAATATTTCAGTTTTGGCACCACAGTCAAAAAATCCATTCAGCATAGCAATCGATTAAATGTGTATTATTTAGAATAATTACTCACTAACATTAATTTAACATGCACTTTTTGTTAATTAAGTGATTGCTTTATAAGGTTTTGTTTATGCTTTTTGATGTTAACTAAAAATGTTTATTGAATGATCTTTTGTACAAAGTTGTATATTCATGAAACAAATTGTTTGGCATTTTTGGCCTATAAACTATAGCTGAAGCTCTCATGCGAACATCATGGTGATGACTTTTCATGAGAATATAGTGAATAAAAATTAGCTCAAATAAGGAATAGGGCAAATGCACTACACAACAAGCAAAAAACAAGGCTTATTTTCGTTGTCTGCCGTAGCGATAGCACTGACCACTTCTATGTCAGCGTTTGCGGCTCCACCAATGGGATTTGATGAATCTAAGTTACCGACGAAGTACATCGTCAAATTCAAAGAAGATGCAGTCAGCCGATCTTCAATGGGTGGTAACTCATTTTGGGGACCACGAATCGCGCAGGAGTCTGTTTTACAACAGGTGAAGGCACGTAAGGTGGAAAAATTGGGTAATCGCGCCATTTACAGCGTTGAGTTGGATGGTGATGACTTAGAACCACTTCGTAATCGCAGTGATGTGGAATATGTCGAAGTCGATCCGCCTCGCTATTTGCTCAGCGAAACTACCCCGTGGGGTTATGAAGCGGTTAATGCTCAACAGTTAGACGACTTCAATGCTGGTAATCGCACTGTATGTATTATCGATTCAGGGTACGACATCTCGCACAACGACCTAAGCGGTAACCGTGTTGCAGGTACTAACGATAGTGGTACAGGATCATGGAGCGATCCGGGTAACAATAACGCCCACGGTACTCACGTAGCAGGTACTATCGCAGCGATTGCCAACACCGAAGGTGTGAAGGGTGTGATGCCAAACCAGAATGTGAATTTGCACATCGTGAAAGTATTTAACGAATCAGGTTGGGGTTACTCATCTGGGCTTGTTAAAGCGATCCAAACGTGTGCAGATAATGGTGCCAACGTTGTGAACATGAGTCTTGGTGGTAGTCAATCAAGCCGAACTGAGCAAAATGCACTGCAAAACATTTACGATCAAGGCGTTCTGCTAATCGCCGCAGCTGGTAATGACGGTAACACAGCACACAGCTACCCAGCTTCTTACGATTCAGTTATGTCTGTTGCTGCTGTCGATAACCAAAATGATCATGCGGCGTTCTCGCAATCTACTGATCAAGTTGAGATCTCTGGCCCTGGGGTGGCGATTTTATCAACGGTTACGGTAGGCGAAGGTAAACTTTCTGATATTACCTTGAATGGTGTAAGTCAGTTTGATCGTGGGATTGTTCCTCACAATCGTTTGATTAATAACGGTTCTTCGTATGTGCCAGATCCAATTGCTGGTTCAGTAACAGCAATGCTAGATAGCTGTGATGTATCTGGCGGTAACTTTAACTGTGGTGATATGTCAGGCAAAATCTGTTTGACTGAACGTATTGGCAACCAGTCTTCAGGTAACTACCCAGAAGTGGATGCGGTTCAAGCTTGTTACAATGCAGGTGCACGAGCGGCAATCGTATACAGCAACTCTGAACTACCTGGTTTACAAAACCCATTCTTGGTTGACACAAACAACGCTTATCGTATGGTTTCGGTGACGGTTGACCGTGCATTTGGTCAAGAGCTGTTGGGGTATGTTGGTCAAGAAATTACGGTTTCAACCACCTCTGGTGAAGATTACGAGTACTACAATGGTACATCGATGGCAACACCTCATGTAACTGGCGTAGCAGGCTTGGTGTGGAGTTACCACCCAACGTGTACAGCAGCGCAAGTACGTAATGCCCTAGTTCAAACGGCAACAGACATTGATGTCGCTGGACGAGACAACCGCACAGGTCACGGCCTAGTGAATGCGGAAGCGGCGAAACTGTTCTTGGATGCGGGCTGTAACGGTCCTGACGGTGGCGGTAGCTCTTCGGACTCTAGCTTCTCAAACACCAGCCCTGTTGCGATTCCTGACAACAAATCTTCTGGCGCAATCAGCGCAGTAGATGTCGATCGCTCTGGTGATTCAGGTACAGTAAGTATTGACGTTGATATTAGCCACACTTACATCGGTGACCTACGAGTGACGCTAACTTCACCGACTGGTGGAGAAGTCGTGCTTCACGATAATACTGGCGGCAGCGCTAACGATATCAAAGCCACTTTCCAAGCGGATTTCTCTGGTTTTGAATCACAAGGTTCTTGGGAACTAAAAGCGGTAGACAGTGCCAGAAGAGACACAGGCACAATCAACAGTTGGACTCTGACTTTTCAATAAGGAGTGGCTATGAAGAAGTTGACCTTACTTTCTTTGTCTGCGGTGAGTGCTACCGCACTATTGGCAATCGGACTAAGCTCGGCCAGCTTGGCGAACAATCAAGGGTTTCCGCTCGTGGATGAACGTTCTGAACAAGCTGAGCAACAACCTACGCGTTACTTTGTTAAGTATCACAAAGGGAAAGAGAGCGAAGTGAGAGCGCTTCTTCGTCAACATAACCTTAAAGTGGTTGATGCGTTGGTGAAGCAACAGGTACTGGTGGTGAGCGGCGAACAAGCGGACGTCGATAAACTATCTGGTAATGAATCCGTTGAATACACCGAGCAAGAACCAACGAGAAAGTTGTTGTCTCAATAAGATAGCCTCAATATGAAAAAACGCCCCTCACGTGAGGGGCGTTTTGTTTGAGTGCTTTTCCTGCTAGAGCCTTTGAAAGATGAATGCCGACGAGCCTAATTCTGCATTCATAAGAATAAAAGCTTAGCGCACAATCAGGCCAAGTAGGATACCTACAATGCCAAAGTCAGCATCACTGAATGTTGTGTTTGCAAAGCCAAGATCACCCAGTACTGGCATTAGGAAGACAGGTAGGAAAGTAATCAGTAGACCTTGTGCAAACGCACCTAGAATTGCGCCGCGACGACCACCTGTTGCGTTACCAAATACACCCGCAGCCGCACCCACAAAGAAGTGTGGAACGACACCCGGGATAATCACAGTAAGACCCATCACGTACAGCAGGAACATGCCCACTAGACCGGCTGCAAAGCTAGATAGGAAGCCCACCAATACCGCATTTGGTGCGTATGGGAACACAACCGGACAATCCAGTGCAGGTTTTGCGTTTGGAACCAGTTTGTCTGAGATGCCTTTAAATGCAGGAACGATTTCTGCGATAACCATACGTACACCTTGCAGGATGACGTACACACCACCGGCGAAAGTGATGGATTGCATTAGCGCAAACATAGACCAATGTTTACCACCACTGACTTCACGGACAAAATCACCGCCAGCGAACAAACACGTCACCATAAAGATGATGCCCATTGTGAACGAGATAGCCACTGGCGTATCGCGTAAGAACAGCAAGCTCTTAGGGACATTCATCTCTTCAGTTGAGTGCTCTTTGTTACCAAACTTGCTGCCAATGAAACCAGCTAGGACGTAAGAAAGCGTTGAGAAGTGACCAATCGCAACGTCGTCTGAACCTGTTACTTGCTTCATGTATTTGTGCGCAATTGCAGGGAAGAACACCATTACAGAACCCACAACCACAGAGCCAAGAGCGATCAGTGGAACACCTTTCATGCCGCTAGATGCCAGAATCGCCGCCACCATCATCGACATAAATAGCGTGTGGTGACCGGTTAGGAAGATGAATTTCCACGGCGTGAAACGAGCGATCAGAATGTTCACCAACATGCCGAAGAACATGATCATCGCCATCTCTTTACCAAACGCTTCTTGCGCGATAGAGACGATAGCTTCGTTGTTTGGAACCACGCCTGTAATGCCAAATGCGTGTTGGAAAATGGTCGCGAAGTCGCCTAGCGAGCTCACAACTAAGCCTGCACCTGCGCCAAGCACGATGAAACCAAGAATGGTTTTTACCGTGCCTTTAATGCACTCGGTGACTGGTTTTTTCTGGGCAATTAAGCCGATTAGAGCGATGAGACCGACCAGAACCGCTGGCTCTGATAGGACATCGTTCATTAAGAAACTGAAGAATTCCATAACGCCACCTTATAGAGCGCCAAGCTCTTGAAGTGCCACAGATAAACGCTCTTTCATTGCGACTTTGTCGACCATGTTATCAAGCGCTACGATACGTTGTTCAACGCCAAGTGCTTCCAACTGTTCTGCAATGTCTTTTGTGCCGATGAAAATGTCGCAACTTGTGCCTTTTGCTGAGCCAAGATCGATGTGATCTACAGCGGCATCGACGTTCAATTCTTTTACGATGCTTTTGATGCTCATTTCCATCATTAGGCTAGTACCAAGACCGTGACCGCAAACAACCATAATTTTCATAATTCAGACCTTTTCTTTTTTATAGGGGGTATACCCATTTGTGAATGGGGTATGTCAGGAGTAAAACTTAGTATTTGTCGATGATCGCAAGAACATCTTCTTTGCTTTGAGCGTTGCAGATGGCCTCTACATGCTCTTCATTCATAAACAATTCCGCCAGTTTCGAAATCGCATCAACGTGGCTATTACTGTCCGTTGCCGCTAGCGTGACCAGCATTTTTACTGGGTCATTTTCTTCATAGTTAAAGTTGACGCCGTTTTGGATCACCGTGATCGCCAATGACAAGCGGTTAACGCCATCTTCAGGGCGAGCGTGTGGCATCGCCATGCCCGGACCTACCACGTAGTAAGGACCAAGCTCTTCGTGCGAGCGGTAAATTGCCTCAACGTAACTTGGTTCTATCGCGCCATTTTCAATCAAAGCTTCACAAGATTTGCTGATCGCATCTTTCCAGTCGGTTGCGTCAGAATGGATGCGAATGACATCAGAGGTAATCAGTTCACGTAGCATTGGAATGTTTCCGATTTGTTGTTTTGTTGCTGCGTACTTTATCGATCAATTTGCCAGAAAAACCTGATAGTGATCACAAATGGTAGCGCTATCTGATAGCGCTACCATTAATTGTGATAGCGCTATCATTTTTATCAGGCATCGAAGTTTCATGTGCTGGTGTTCGAGTTCTAATGCGCTAATATCAAAACCATTAAAGCGCTGTGATAAGATGTCGCAGCTGAAATTAGAGAACATTAAATAAAAACAATGAGCGAACCTCGCAAACGAAGAAGTACCGGCAATGTCACTTTGGCTGATGTCGCCAAACAAGCAGGCGTAGGCACTATGACGGTGTCGCGAGCATTACGAACGCCAGAGCTGGTATCCGATAAGCTGAGAGAAAAAATTCAACAAGTGGTTGATGAGCTCGGCTATATCCCGAACAAAGCCGCAGGGGCACTCGCATCTGCAGAAAGTTATTCCATCGCTCTTATCATTCCGTCACTGTTTGAAAAAGCATGCGCGCATTTCTTACCAAGCTTCCAACAGGCGTTAAACAAAGCGGGTTATCAATTATTACTGGGTTACAGCGACTACTCGATTGAGCAAGAAGAAAAGTTGCTTTCGACCTTTTTAGAGAGCCGTCCTGCGGGCGTTGTACTGTTTGGAAGTGAGCATAGTCAGCGAACGCATCAACTGTTAGAGGCGTCAAATACGCCAGTGTTAGAGATTGCCGAACTGAGCTCAAAGGCCAGTTATCTCAACATTGGCGTGGATCACTTCGAAGTGGGTAAGGCCTGTACCAGACACCTGATTGAACAAGGTTTTAAGAACGTTGGTTTTATTGGGGCGCGCGGGAATCACTCAACGTTGCAACGCCAGTTACACGGTTGGCAAAGTGCGATGATTGAAAACTATCTCACCCCAGATCATTTTCTGACGACTCATGAAGCGCCATCTTCACAATTGGGTGCGGAAGGATTGGCGAAGTTATTGCTGCGCGATTCAAGCTTGAATGCTTTGGTGTGTAGCCATGAGGAGATAGCAATTGGTGCGCTCTTTGAGTGCCATCGCCGCGTGCTCAAAGTCCCGACCGACATTGCCATTATTTGTCTTGAAGGCTCTTCTATGGGGGAGCACGCTTACCCAAGTTTGACATCGGCAGAATTTGATTACGAGCGCATGGGCACCAAGGCGGCAGAAAAACTGTTGCATGCCATCAAAGGTGAGCCAGAAGAAAGGCCAACCAGTATGGGCTTTAAGCTAAAGCGTCGAGCAAGTACCGCGATTAATTGACACTTCCGCTTTCCATAAATACAAAAAGCCTCTCAATATGGAGAGGCTTTTTTACATTCTGAATTCGCGAGCGAAAACTACGGACGTTCGCCCGCGGCTAGGCGTTGTTCGATATCTCCGATCACCTCTGGCAGATCGGAGATGGTGTCGATTAAGTAGTGAGGTGCACTCTTGATAAACTTCGCGCGCGCCTTTTCACGAGCAGTATTAAGCGTTGCTTCGTCCGCAGCTTGGTATTCTTCAAACGTTAGACCGGCTTCGTTACCAGAAAGCAGCAAGCCAACGGTCCACATACCGGCGTTGTGACCTTCATCGATGCCCGGTGCTGCGTCATCCACTTTGATACACGCATTAACGTCAGTAACATTCAGCTCAATCACGTTCTTCAGTGCCATAAATGGTGCAGGGCGACCACCTTGAGGCAGGTCATCCGTTGCTACTACGTAATCTGGTTTGTAGCCGTAATCCGCTGCCACTGGAATCAGCACGTCCATCACTTCGCGGGGGTAACCAGAACAAGAACCGATCTTGATGCCTTTGTCTTTCAGACCGTTTACCACTTCAACTGCGTTGAGGATTGGTTCTGCGTGGTCAGCCACTTTTGCTTTTTGCAGAGGCATAAATGCCGCGTAAATTGCGTCGATGTCTTCGTTGGTCATTGAGCGCCCAAACTTCTCATTCCAACGTTTATCAACTGCAGGGATGCGACCCACAGCTTGGACGTGGTCCCACTTACCAAGCCCCATTGGTTCACGCGCCTCTTCAAGGTCAATATCGAAATCAAAGCCTTGTTTGAACGCTTCCACAAAGATGCTGGTTGGCGCGAAAGAGCCGAAATCGACGATAGTGCCAGCCCAGTCAAAGATCACTGCTTGAATTGGTGATTTGCTCATGTTCAATCCTTTTTCTTGCTTGCCAGAGCGCTTGCCTACACGTTGAACCACGCTCTGGGTAAATTGGTTTTTGTTGAGGTCAGTTGACCTTAAAAGTAGTTAAAGTCTTTACACACTTTGGCGATGGCTTCTTCGAAGATCGCCAACGCTTCTGTCAGTTGTTCGCGAGTGATGATCAGCGGTGGGCTGAGTTGAATCACGTTACCTTGCGATACCTTGAAGCTCACGCCATTGTTGAGGCATTGGTACAGCACAGCTTCCGCTTCGTCATACGCGCGTGCTTTGCTTTCGTGGTCGGTGACCAGTTCAATGCCCCACAACATGCCAATGCCACGAACATCACCAATCACTGGGTACTTAGCTTTCATCTCTAGCAGCTTTTCACGCATGAACTGGCTGTCGGCTTTGGCTTTATCTAGTAAGCCGTCTTGCTCAATGGCTTCCATGGTGGCCAGTGCTGCAGCACAACCGATAGGGCTTTTCTCATGAGTGTAATGACCCATGGAGATTTGCTCGGCAGTGTTGTATTTGTCTTTGGTTACCATGGCTGCGATAGGCACTAAGCCTCCGCCCAAACCTTTACCGATGCAGAGTATATCTGGCTCGATGTCGTAGGCTTGGTAGGTGAACCATTCACCGCTGCGACCCATGCCGTTAGGAATGTCGTCGATGATCAGCATGACATTGTGTTTGTCACAGATTTCACGGATGCGTTTCCAGTAGGCTTTACTTGGCACTTGAACATCCGTGTTGCGAACTGCTTCTGCGATAAACGCGCCCACGCCACCTTCTTTCTCAATCACGTATTCAAGGTAATCGGCGTAATGCACATCGCTGCCGTCCGCGACTGGGAAAGCGCCACGGTAAGACACTGCTGGTGGAATGCGCTCAACACCTGCCATTAATGGTCCCATGCCTTGGCGGAAACACGCTTCGCCACCCACTGAGATGGCATCTAGCGATGCGCCGTGGAAGGAATCCCAAAGAGACACTACCTTGCAGTTGCCCGTGATGTGGCGCGCTAGTTTAAGTGCCATGCCAACCGCAGATGTGCCACCCGGAGCAAACAAAACGCGGTTTAATTCTCCACCACAGATTTGCGTGAGTTTTTCGGCACATTCAATCGCGGTTTCATTGGTAAAACGACGTGGAGAAAACGGCAGTTTGGCAATTTGCTCTTGCACACGTTTAATCACATGCGGATGACCGTAGCCCAACTGATGGACGTTATTGCCATGGAAGTCCATGTACTTTTTGCCCGTAGAATCTTGGATGTAGATGCCTTCTGCTGCTTCCAAGGTATCTAAGCAAGGCGTCGACATGGCTTGATGAAGAAAGACCTCCGAATCACGCTTCAACAAGGCTTGCGTGCGTTCGTCATCCATCGATGCATTCCAAGCTTGGCGCGCTGGTGTCGTGTTGACATCGCCTTCGCTACGGAAATGGGTCGGTTTGATATTCTGAGTCATAACGCTCTCTCAATCAGAAGGTTGCTTTACGCAACTTGCCAGTACATTGCTTTTTCAATCGCACCGATTAAGCGCTCGATATCTGCTGGGTAAACTTCGCCAATGTTGCCGATACGGAAGCAATCTGCGTTCGATACCTTACCCGGATAAATCACAAAACCTTGCTCTTTCAAACGCGTGTAGAACGCTTTGAACTGGTAATCACTGTGCGTCGGAGAGTAGAAAGAAGTGATGATTGGCGAGTGAAGGTCATCACTCAGTAGTGGCTCAAACCCCAGAGAACGCATACCTGCAACCAGTGTTTTCTGGTTAGTTTGGTAGCGGTGATGACGAGCCTCAATGCCGCCTTCTTGCTCCAGCTCTAGCAAGGCTTGATAGAAAGCGCGAACCGTGTGCGTTGGAGACGTGAAACGCCATTTGCCGTGGTTCACTTCCATGCAGTGCCACTGGTCGTAAAGATCAAGGCTCAAAGAACGTGCCTGACCTTGGCACTTTTCTAGCTCAGTTTGTTTCGCAATCACAAAGCCAAAGCCCGGTACGCCTTGGATACATTTGTTCGCTGAGCTGATCATAAAATCGATGCCTAGCTCAGCTATATCGATAGGAATACCACCAAAGCTCGACATGGCATCGAGAATCACCACTTTACCGTGTGCTTTTGCCGCAGAAGCAAATGCCTCAATTGGGTTAAGCATGCCAGTGGTTGTCTCACAGTGAACAATCGCCACGTGTGTGATTGTAGGATCCGATGCCAATGCAGTTTCCACCTCGTTCAAGTGTGGCTGTGATGTTTCGCCTGGGGAAACTACATGGCATGGAATATTTAGATAATCAGCGATCTGAGCGATACGCGCACCGTAAGCACCGTTGTCGACAACCAACAATTTTCCAGCTTTGCCAATGGCACTGCCAATCGTTGCTTCTACTGATGCGGTGCCGCTACCTTGCATTAGTACGCTGGTGTAGCCGTCTTGCTCCGTCGCCAGTTTTACAAGCTTAGTGCGGATCACTTCTACAATGTCTTTGTTGTATTCATCATCCCAAGTACACCAGTCTTTTAGCATGGCTTCACGTACTGTTTCAGAAGTAGATAGAGGACCTGGAGTCAGTAGTAGGTATTCGTTTTTCATCTCGATTTCCATCAGAATAGGCTAATTGGTCTACACCAAATTTCGAGTTAACTCTAGCGAGGAAGAAAAGGGCAGTAAATAGGCGAATGTCCAATTTCATAAAACTTTAATATCCAGAAAATTGCGGATCAATTGAACGATTATTCATCGCAAATTTTCGTAAAACTGCCATTTAATGGTCATGATTTCGTCACAAAGGCTCAGTAGGGTGGTTATCGTCAACTGGTACAGACCAAATGAAAACTTGGCCAAATTAACTGGAGAAAATGATGAAAAACCGTTTGATGAAAGGATCGCTGGCTGCACTTGTCTCTCTGCTAGCTACGAATGCAATGGCAGCACAGGAAGTCACGGTTTACACCGCTTTCGAAACTGACATTCTTGCTAAATACAAGTCTGCGTTTGAGAAAGACAACCCAGATATCAAGATTAAGTGGGTTCGTGATTCAACAGGTATCATGACGGCGAAATTGCTGGCAGAAAAGAACAACCCTCAAGCGGAAGTGGTTTGGGGGCTTGCTGGCTCGTCAATGGCACTGCTTAAAGATGAAGGTCTTCTTAAGCCTTACACACCAAAAGGTTTGGAAGAGCTGCATGCGAACCTAAACGACCCTAAATCAAACCAAGCTTGGTTTGGTAACGATGCGTTCTTTAACGCAGTTTGTTTCAACGAAGCGGTAGCGAAACAGCTTAATCTGCCTAAACCAACGTCTTGGGAAGACCTAACAAAGCCGGTTTACAAAGGTCACATAGCAATGCCTAACCCAGCTTCTTCAGGCACTGGCTACATGCAGGTTTCTGCTTGGCTACAAAACATGGGTGAAGATCAGGCATGGAACTACATGCGTGACTTAGACAAGAACATTGCACACTACACGCACTCGGGCTCTAAGCCATGTGTTCAAGCGGGTATGGGTGAAGTGGCTATCGGTATTTCGATGGCGAGCCGCGGCGCGAAGCTGAAAACACAAGGTGCACCACTAGCGGTTATCACGCCAAAAGGCATCGGCTGGGAATCAGAAGCCGTTGGTCTAGTAAAAGAGTCTGATGCAGCAAAGCGCGTTGTCGACTGGTCAATCTCTAAAGCAGCAAACGAGCTTTACGTGGAAATGTACCCAGTGGTTGCACATAAAGAAGTGAAAGCGACAGTATCTAACTTCCCGAACGTTCAAGAGAACATGGCGAAGATGGACTTTGCGCAAATGGGCAGCAAGCGTGCAGAGATTCTAGCGGCATGGTCTGAAAAATTTGATGCGAAGTCAGAGCCAAAGTCTTAATGGAATTTGCTTTGAGTTGAATGTTGAAATCCACCTCGGTTGAGGTGGATTTTTTGTTTTCTCTTTTATTTCAGAGTTTGTTGAAAGTAGATTCCTAGTCTCACCTAGGTTCGCTGGAATGACGGACTTAAGAAAGTTGGGAGCTTCTACCTACACTCACAACGTCATTCTCGAGAGCGACGAAGGAGTGAGTCGGGAATCTCTAATTACCACTTAAACAAACCTCATCTCCCTTCATCTATTTGTCATCTTCTGGCTATAAATTTGTCATTGGAACGTAACACTCCAAAACTAAAGTTGGTATATACCATTTGGAGCGTGTGTTATGTCAACTAACCAACATTACCTAAATATCGAAAATGTAGTGAAGCAATTCGGACAGTTCACTGCATTAAAGAAAATCTCGCTAGCGATTGAAAAGGGCGAGTTCGTTTGTTTTCTTGGCCCTTCTGGCTGCGGTAAAACCACTCTATTACGTGCTATTGCAGGTTTAGACTTGCCAACGTCTGGTGCGATTTTTCAAAACGGTCAAGAGACCACATTCCTGCCACCAGAGAAGCGCGATTTCGGCATTGTATTTCAATCTTATGCTTTGTTTCCGAACCTAACTGTGCAAGAGAATATTGCGGTGGGTTTGAAGAACCAAGGCATGTCGACCAAAGAAGCGTTAGAGAAAGTAGATTATTGGTTAGAAACTATTGGTCTTCCAACCTCTGGTGAGAAATTCCCTAACCAACTTTCTGGTGGTCAGCAGCAGCGTGTGGCACTCGCTCGCGCATTAGCGTTGTCTCCGGGTCTGCTGTTATTGGATGAGCCGCTGTCAGCGCTGGATGCAAAAGTACGTGTTCACTTACGTGACGAAATTTGTAAGCTGCAACGCAAGCTTGGCATCACCACCATCATGGTTACGCACGATCAGGACGAAGCGCTGTCAATGGCGGATCGTATTGTGGTAATGAACCATGGTGTGATTGAGCAAGTCGGCACACCTCAAGAGATCTACCAACAACCAGCAACGCGCTTTGTCGCTGAGTTTGTCGGTAGCATGAACTTTATTGAAACCTCAGTCGCAACGGACTCCCAAGTACGCATTGCAGAAACCCTAATGCCAACGCCAAGCTTGACCAATCGTAAGATCCAACGTGGTGACCGCTTCGACCTTGCGGTGCGTCCTGAAAGCATCAAATTCGTTGAAAACTACACCAACTCTTTACCTGTGCGAGTTACCGCAACCGAGTTTCTTGGGGCGTTTTTCCGCATTGATTGTGTATTGCAAAACGACAGCTCAACGAAAACCATCGTAGTGGATGTGCCTGTGGAAACGGTTCAAAAACTCAATATCAAAGCGGGCGATGTACGTTACATCCAGTTTGCTGAAGAAGGGTTGCATGGTTACGCCGTGCCCTCGGTTGATAAAGCGCTAGCGGCGTAGGTGTAAACATGGATGCGAAGACAATGACGATGAATAGCCTGACCACACAAGACAAAGCAAAATCCCTACTCGGACGAGTCAGCCGCGATAACCTAGTATTGTTCGGTTTGCTCGCTGGTTTGTCGACCATGATGGTGCTGTTCATCTTAATGCCGCTTTGGGCAATGTTGACCAAGAGTGTACAAAATGCCAATGGCGAATTTGTCGGATTGGCAAACTTTGCGACGTACTTTTCTTCTTCAAGCTTGTGGGTGTCGGTGGGTAACACCTTCACTTTGGGCGTGATAGTGACCTCGGTAGTGGGTGTGCTTGCGTTTGGCTATGCCTACGCGCTGACTCGTTCATGTATGCCGTTTAAAGGTTTGTTCCAAATCCTAGGTACTGCGCCGATTCTCGCGCCTTCGTTGTTGCCGGCGATCAGTTTGATCTTCCTTTTCGGTAATCAAGGCATTGCCAAAGAGATGCTGTTAGGAAACTCGGTTTACGGCGTGATTGGTATCTCGATGGGTTTGATTTTCTGGACCTTCCCTCATGCATTGATGATTTTGACCACTTCACTGCGTACTTCTGATGCCCGTTTGTATGAAGCTGCCCGCGCACTGAAAACATCACCCATCAAAACCTTCTTTATGGTGACGTTACCTGCGGCGAAATACGGTTTGATCAGTACGCTTATCGTGGTCTTTACACTGGTTATCACGGACTTTGGTGTGCCGAAAGTGATTGGTGGCAGCTACAACGTTCTGGCGACTGACATCTTCAAACAAGTTGTGGGACAACAAAACTTTGCTATGGGTGCAGTGACCAGCATTATGTTGTTATTCCCTGCGGTAATGGCATTCGGCGCAGACCGCTGGGTACAGAAAAAGCAGAAGAGCTTGTTCGACACACGTTCAGTGCCTTACCAGCCAGAACCTAACAAAGCGCGCGACAGCATTTGTTTGGTTTACTGCAGCATCATTTCTATCGCAGTGTTGGCTGTGCTTGGCATGGCGGTGTATGGCTCGTTAGTTACGTTCTGGCCTTGGAACAAAGCGCTGACGCTAAACAACTACAACTTTGCTGAAATGAGCACTTACGGTTGGAGCCCATTCTTCAACTCGCTAACGCTGGCAGGTTGGACGGCAGTGATCGGTACTGCCATCATATTTGTCGGTGCTTACTGTATTGAGAAAGGGCGTGCGTTCGGTCCAATTCGTCAGGTGATGCAAATGCTTAGCGTGGTGCCAATGGCGGTTCCGGGTATGGTGCTTGGCTTGGGTTACATCTTTTACTTCAATGATGCGAACAATCCTCTGAATGTGCTTTATGGCACCATGGCATTCTTGGTAATTAACACGGTAGTGCATTACTACACGGTGGGTCACATGACTGCACTGACAGCGCTAAAGCAGTTGCCATCGGAGATTGAAGCCACAGCAGCATCGGTGAAGCTTCCTCAATACAAGTTGTTCTTTAAAGTGACATTACCTGTGTGTTTACCTGCGATTTTGGACATTGCGACTTACTTGTTTGTTAATGCATTGACCACCACTTCTGCGGTAGTATTCCTTTACTCAACCGATACGATTCCGGCTTCGGTCTCGATTCTGAATATGGACGATGCAGGTCAAACTGGCGCTGCAGCGGCAATGGCTGTGATGATCATGATTGCTGCCGCAATTGCGAAGATTGTTCAGATGACTTTGGGTAAATTGTTAGAGAATCGCACACAAGCTTGGCGCAAAAGATAAGGACACTTCGTGCAATACGTAAAAATTAAAGATTCGATTGTTGAACAGATTGAAGCGGGCATGCTATCGCCGCGTCAAAAACTGCCAGCAGAGCGTAAGTTGGCGGAGTCGTTCGATACTACACGTGTCACTCTGCGTGAAGCTTTATCACTGCTCGAAGCGGAAGGTCGAATCTATCGCGAAGATCGCCGAGGTTGGTTTATCTCACCTGAGCCATTGCGTTACGACCCTACCCAAACGCTAAACTTCCCGAACATGGCGAAAGCGCAAAATCGCGTGCCAAAAACAGAAGTGATAGCCGCAAAAGGCACCTTGGCTAATAAATTGGCCGCTCGTTTGTTGGACCTTCAGCCGTTTTCAGACGTATTTCGTGTCGACCGCGTTCGTTACCTAGAAGAGCGTCCGGTGGTTTATGTCACGAACTACATTCGACCAGACATATTTCCCAACTTATTGTCTTATGATTTATCAAACTCGTTAACCGACATTT
The DNA here is from genome assembly GCF_012275705.1 of Vibrio chemaguriensis. Taxonomy (NCBI): domain Bacteria; kingdom Pseudomonadati; phylum Pseudomonadota; class Gammaproteobacteria; order Vibrionales; family Vibrionaceae; genus Vibrio; species Vibrio chemaguriensis. Next base: position 187,083 of record NZ_SHOE01000005.1, on the reverse strand, counting down.
ATCGTGAACACTACGGTGTGACGTATCAAAAAATTCGTTACCGCATTTCGACTAGTACTTTGTTGGGTGAGGTGGCACAGGCATTGCGCGCGACTTCTGGTACGCCTGCAATGGTGGTTGAACGTATCAACTACAACCAACATGGTGAGTTGATTGACTGTGACATCGAATACTGGCGTCATGATGCCATCAGCATCGAGTCTGTCGCAGAGCTGAATTAATCTCTGTTTGCTGGTCATCTGTCTAGTTGGCGGCGAGCAGTTTATATCTCAAATTCAAAGGCTCCATATTGGGGCCTTTGTTGTACCCAAGCACCATGAGGGTATCTAAATATCATAAACAGGAAAACGGAATGGATCTCTTGGCAATAGCACTCGTTGTATTGTCTGCGGTTATGCATGCTGGCTGGAATATTCTTGGTAAAAGCAACGCTGGTTCAGGGCTCGCGTTTACGATGGCGGCAAGTTTATCTGCTTGCCTTCTGCTCACGCCCTACCTTATTTGGTATCTCTTTAACATTGGCTGGGCGACGTTGCCCAGCGTGTTTTGGGGAATGCTGTTTATCAGTGGTTTATCTCAAATCGTCTATTTGGTTGGTTTGATCGTGGCCTACAAGCACGCCGATGTGGGAGTGATTTATCCGATTGCGAGAGCACTTCCTGTAATGATGGTGGGCGCACTCACCGTCGCCTTAGGTTATGAGTTGAATGCTCAGCAGTGGTTGGGTTTCCTGCTTATTACTTTAGGTTGTGTCCTAGTTCCAGTGACCAGTTTTCGTCAAATTACTCTTGGGGAGTACCTGAATGTTGGTGTATTTTGGGCCTTGATTGCGGCGTTTGGCACGACGGGTTACTCCGTTGTGGACAAGCAAGCACTGAATCTGCTAACTCAACAAACATCGACCATTCTTAACGACCACTATAGCGCGATTTTTTATCTAGGCGTGCAGTTTTGGGTTATGGGAGTACCGGTTTTATTGTGGTGTATTGTTTCGGGGAGTCAGCAAGAACTACAAACCGCTTGGATGATTCGCAAAAGTGCGAGCATGGCTGGCATCATGATGGCATCCACCTACGGCTTGGTGCTGTTTGCGATGACTATGACTGATAACGTCAGCCTTGTTGTGGCTTTGCGACAAATCAGCATTGTATTTGGTTTATTAATGGGCGTGTGGTTGTTGGCTGAAAAATGGTATTTCACGCGAGGCGTCGGGGTGCTGTTGATCCTGAGCGGAATCATTATGTCATTGAGCTCTGCTTGAGGTATAAGGCACCGATGTCGATTCGGTGCCTTGGCACAGCTAAATTTTTAAAATCGCAATTGTGCACCAAACATCACACCGCCAGAATCAAAATCGCTATTCTTGGCGTAGTTGTACTCTAAGTTCAAACCAAAGTGTTTATAGGCCCAAGCGACACCAGCAGCGGCTTCTCCGCCAAGACTAGACTCGTCATATTCTTTATTCTGACCATTGTTTTTAAGCGTGTAACTTAACGTGTAGTAAGTGATACCACCTTTCCCGTAAAGCTCAAAGCCAGCTCCCAGAGGGTAACTTGCGTAACCGCTGAGTCGAGGCCCGCCATAACTGACATCGGTGATTTCTGTTAAGGGACTGATAAGTACGGAGCCAATGCCGTTAAATGCGCCCTTATAGCCGGCTTCAATACCAAAGTTGTGATCGAACATGTAACGGTAATATACATCACCAAGGAACATGTCACCTTCATCATGGCTATTGTTCACATCGTAACTAACATTACCGTAGCCTAAATTTGCTCCAACAACATGTTGGGTTGGTTGTGCATGAGCCGTTAAGGAAAGTGCGGACAGTAAGCATGCAACGGCGTACTTGTAAGACATAAAAACTCCGAATCATAAAATGAAAAACAAAGCGTCATGTGCTGCGTTGGGTTAACGTAGCCTTGTTATGAACTCCGCTTTGGTATTGTCTAACCATTCGTAACGACGTCGATACATCGAACGCTTAGAACGCGACATGCCTTCGATATCACGACGCGGGGCATTCACATCGAGTGAGTAGAAATGACGGTTGTATTCGGTGCCGCCCAACTCTTGCCAGAGTGCATCGTAATCCGTTTTGATTCGTCCTTTACTGTAGCGTCGTGCAGCATAAGTATGGGATTGTGTTTTTACCGCTAGAATCGTATTCACTTCCCAAATTTGCGCGAGTAAAGTGAGCAAACTCACCATCAAGCTTTTTGGTCTTTGCCCGTAAAGTTTACGAGTTAACTTTTTAATTTTCGCGTTGTTCTCTTCACTGCTGCGTGGCCCTTGCAAGCCGCCAATCATAATGCTGCGTCCAGATTCTATGTGGCCGAGAGTAAATGAGAGCGTATAGAAGTTGCCATCCTCCGCGCTGTGTAGCACTAGGCTCATGTCGCCTTCTTTTTGGTAACGCGCTTCGTACACCAAGCGCACAGAGTACAATGTCTCGTCGATTTCAAATGATGTTAATGTTAAGCCAGTCGAATCGGTATAGATCTCTTCAATGGTCTGTTTAGAAAACAGCTCTGAAATGGTTTTGTAGTGATCAACCACTAGGTTTGAACGATCGAACGCTGAGTTATTTTTGATGATGTAGGGACGAAACGGTTTTTCTAAAAATCGGTGCGTACGTGCACAAAGTATCTCTAGCAATGACGATTCAATATTATCTGACAGGTGCTTAAACGCTCGTTTGTAGTAAAGTGCGCGCAAGATGAACTTAGCTCTGTAGGTCCAAATTGGCTTATAGACATCAGCATAATCATCTGAGTAAATTGATTTGCTATGGTAAAAAATGGATTTGTTCGCGGTCATTTTCACTCCAGATTAACGTGTGCTCAACAGCCACAATTAAGAACCGACGGACGAGCAGCGAAGAACCCGAAAAAGGGGGAAATGCAAAGCACTACTAAAAGGGGAGGTTTTGCTGTGCCCGACGTTTATATAAGGTTTTGAACACTGTTCTTTTGTTGGGATTCTAAGAGAAAATTGACCTTAGGTATTGTACGGGTTGGTAAGGAAATGTCAGTTTGGAAGCCACTTTGAACGTTGTGATTACGAGGTAGAAAAATGCTCGTGTTGGCAGAGTATGATGCCGTGTTGCTAAGTTAAAGTGAAATGAGTTGAACAATAATTGAACGTTATTTGAAATTATTTTGACGTGTTTCTGGTCTTTATACGTACCTTATAAGTATCGAGCCAATTTAGGCCCGATATAAAGGTAAGTAAGGAGAGGTTTATGAAACGCTTAATGACTTTAGCAAGTATGATTGCTCTGACTGCTGCACCTTCTGTTGTTTTTGCTGGTGGCTATCAGTGGACAAACGATACCGAAACGATCCATGGTGATGTTATGGATAGCAAACAAGCGGCTTATGAAATGGGTCGTGACATGATTCAGAACTATCAAAGCAAATCACCAGGTCAGCTTCGTGACGAGTTTACAAGCCTTACAGAGTATGTTGATCGCCAGTCGTTTTCTATCACCGACTCAAAAGTCATGGTGAATGAGTTCTTGCAAAGTGACGGGCAAGTTGTATACCAGCCTATTCTCAATGTTCAATACGAGTACCGCATGCGTGAAACCGGTAAATACTAACCAGTAAGACGGTCTCGATTTTCCGATAATTTATATCCTTGCTGTTTGTTTTGGGGAGCGCTGCTCCCCTTTTTTGTATTCATTGATAGCGGAAACTTCCACTCTCTCAGCGCAACATTTGCTATCGCTCAGCGTTAGATATTCTTGCTCGTTGATTGTGCTCATCGTTTGTAAAGTGTTTACAGAAACGATGCAACGCACTAACAAGGATATCCGATGACACACAGTTCATACTGGTTCAAGCAGGCCATTGAAGCTGAACAGCCAGAAACGCCGCAACCATTACATCAAAATATTGATACCGATATTGCTATTGTCGGTGGTGGCTACACCGGACTTTGGACAGCGATTATGATTAAGCAGCAATCTCCTGAAAAACAGGTGGTTGTTATCGAAAAGGGCTTGTGTGGCAGTGGGGCATCTGGCGCGAATGGTGGCTGTATGCTGACATGGTCTACCAAGTTCCCGACGTTGAAACGGTTATTCGGTGAAGAACATGCTGTTTGGTTGGTAAAAGAGTCGGAACAAGCGGTGTTGGAGATTGACGACTTTTGTCAGCAATACAATATCGATGCGCAATTATCGTTAAAAGGGGTTTATTACACCGCAACCAATCAGGCTCAGAAAGGTGGAATGCAACCAGTTGTCGACGAGTTACAACGGCTAGATGTGAACAGTTGGCGTCGTTGCTCGGTGGAGGAACTGCGTGCCAATGCGGGTTCACCTCGCCATATTGAAGGCTATCACTCTCCGGTTGCTGCTAACGTACAACCCGCCTTACTCGCGCGAGGGTTACGCCGTGTTGCTATTGATCTGGGTGTAGAAGTTTATGAGAACACGCCAATGACGCGTCTAGATTATGGAGAACCTGCGACTGTTTGTACTCCTGAAGGCAAAATTCAAGCACATAAGGTGGTGTTGGCATTGAACGCATGGATGGTTGAGCAATTTAAGCAGTTCAAAAACAGTATTGTTGTGGTGTCTTCGGATATGGTTATTACCAAACCGCTTGGTGATACGTTGTCTCAATCTGGTTGGCAAGCAGGTTCGAGTGTCTTGGACTCACGCATCTTCGTACATTATTACCGAGATACGCCAGATGGCCGTTTGATGCTAGGTAAAGGCGGTAATCAGTTCTCTTTCAACAACCAAGTTGATGCGATGTTTAACAAGCCGACGCGTTATCAAACGCTACTAAAAAAATCATTCGACAACCTTTTTCCTCGCTTAAAAGGGGCTGAATTTGAGTACTCTTGGACTGGCGGTTCGGATCGTTCCGCAACTGGTTTTCCTTTTTTTGGCCAATTGGATGAGCAAAGTAATGTCTTTTACGGGTTTGGTTATTCAGGTAATGGCGTTGCCCAAACTCGAATGGGTGGAAAAATTTTATCGTCGTTGGTGTTAGGGCTAGATAACGAATGGACGCGAAGTGGTTTAGCGCAAGGACCGCTTGGGTATTTTCCACCAGAACCAATACGTTGGCTGGGAGCAATGATGGTACGAAATGCTGTTCGCCGAAAAGAGGAAGCGGAAGACAATGAGAAACATCCGTTTGTTTGGGATAAATGGCTAGCGAAACTCGCAGGACCAGCAGGCAAAGCGGATAAGCTCGACTAAACTGAAGACTTTAGCCACAAACGAGACAGTTTGCAGTGAAAGTCATTGGGGGGCGATGTAGCCTTGTGTTAGCCTCTGTCTTTCAAGCTCAGATTTAAAAGGTGAGTAATATAATGAAAGTATTCAGCAACTTCGATAGCGGCAGCATTCACGTAGTGAAAGCGGACGACAAAAATGACATCCAACTTAAAATCCCTAATGACAATATGTCGGAATTCTACCAGTGGTTCCATTTCCGTCTAGAAACCGAAGCCGAGCAGTCGCACACGATCAAACTGCTTGATTTGGCTAAGTCGGCTTATCCAGAAGGGTGGCAAGGTTACGATGTCGCGGCGTCTTACGACCGTGAAGAATGGTTCCGTATACCAGCAGAGTTCGATGGCGACACGCTGACTTTCACTGTTATCCCTGAGCGTAGCTCAATTTACTTCGCGTACTTTGCGCCTTACACATACGATCGTCATTTAGACTTGTTACACATGGCACAAAGTGCGCACCACTGCCAACTAGAAACATTAGGCCACACATTAGACGGCAATGACATGAGCTTGCTAACGTTTGGTGAGCCGGAAGAAGGCAAAAAGAAAATCTGGATGATTGCACGCCAACATCCGGGTGAAACCATGGCTGAATGGTTCATGGAAGGCATGATCCAACGTTTACTGGATGAAAATGACACTGTTGCGCGTGCATTACTGGAAAAAGCAGTGCTTTACGTGGTACCAAACATGAACCCAGACGGTGGTATTCGCGGCCACTTGCGTACGAACGCGGTAGGCGTGAACTTGAACCGTGAATGGCAAACTCCGTCTATGGAGAAAAGTCCAGAAGTCTACCTTGTGCGTCAACGTATGCTGGAAACGGGTGTTGACATGTTTTTAGATATCCATGGTGATGAAGCAATTCCTTACAACTTCGTCGCTGGCTCAGAAGGTATTCCTTCTTACGATGAAAATCTTGCCACTTTAGAGGCATCATTTAAGCAAGCGTTACTGACTATTACACCTGAGTTCCAAGATGAGATTGGTTATGATAAAGATGAGCCGGGTAAAGCGAATTTGACGGTAGGCTCAAACTGGGTCGCGGAGCAGTTCAAATGCCTGTCGTACACGATCGAGATGCCATTTAAAGATAACAACAATCACCCAGATCCGCTTTATGGTTGGTCACCAGAACGCAGTGTATTATTTGGGCAAGATGTCTTAGCTGCAACGCTTACCGTGGCGGATAAAATCTAGTTCGATAACTTAACGTCTGTTCATTATTTCGAAAACAGCTCATTTTAAATGAGCTGTTTTTTTATGCCTTCGGTATCCATTCTCTCCTGTAAAAATTTGTTGCCATTCACAGGCTTAAATGTCGATTCTTAAATTTGAGAATATGGGTTTTTATGGTGATTTGCGTCACAGAAAACTGGCTATTTTGTGATATTCTCCGCAACGAATTGACTATGGCTAAACCAACGCAACGAGACTTTATTTCTCGGTTGGGTATGCGGATGAAGCTCATGAATAGATGGTCTTGAGGTTATCTTTCTCCGTTTTACGTCATTGGCGTTTGAATATCATTTTTTGATTCTTTCCTACGCTATTTAGCTATTTCTGTTCGAAGAAAAGAGAAAGTTACGGCTTCATATTTTACGGCAGTATGCTGCCTCGATGTGTTGCTTTGTGTACAAGAAAAAGGAAAAGAATAATGAAAAAAATCGCTATAGCAGTGGCTACTGTACTTGCTGGTGGTGTGATCTCAAACGTTGCACTTGCTGACACTTACATGGGCGGTAAAGTAGGTTACAACTCTCTAAATGATGCGTGTTACCTAAACGAACCTTGTGACGACGACAGTTTTTCAGCATCTATGCACCTGGGCTACAGCTTCAACGAGTACGTTGCAGCAGAGTACGGTGTTGATTACCTTGGTGACTTCACTGCAAACTTCAAAAAGCCGGGCCTAAACACCGTTGACGGTGATCTTTGGGCGTTGACTCTTGCTCCTAAATTCAACCTACCGCTAACGGATTCTTGGAATCTATTCGCGAAAGTTGGTGCTGCATACATGATGGCGGGTGACGAAAAAGATTTCGTACCAACAGGCTCTCTAGGTGCTGAGTACAAAATCAACTACAACTGGAGCCTACGTGCTGAATACCAACGTTACCAAGATATGTCTGATGACGTGATTGAAGATATGGATTCAGATTTCTTCGGTATTGGTTTTAACTACAAGTTCGGCTCTGAACCAGTAGTTCAAGAAGAAGTGGTTGAGGAAGTAGTAGAAACACGCCCTGCAACACGCATTGTTGAGCATGTTTACCCTGCTCAAACAACAGCGACAGTACAATTCGACCTAGAAAGTGCAGAAGTGAAAGATGCATCGACCCTTTCTGGTACCGTTGATCTGATGAACACTTACCCACAAGCTCAAGTTGAGATCACGGGTTACAGTGATACGACGGGTTCTGCTGCGTACAACCAGCAACTTACAGAAAAACGCGCGAAAGCCGTTGCTGACGAGTTCCAAGCAAAAGGTATTGCGGCTGAGCGTATGACAGTGAAAGGCATGGGTGAAGCTAACCCAGTAGCAAGCAACGAAACACGTCAAGGTCGTCAAATGAACCGTCGTGTTGAAGTAGTTGTCCCTGCGTTTGAATACCAAACCACTGAGAAAGCAGAATAATTCCTGCTTAAGAGACAGTTCCAAAAGCCAGCGTGTATCACGCTGGCTTTTTTGATCCCGCTTAACAAACTCAGCACTTTCATCAATTTGTCATCACCAGTTCATACCATGGCTACTGAGTATTTGGGAGAGTGTTATGCAAAGTTTACCGCCGCTTAATTTGCTCCGAGCGTTTGAAGCCACGGCGCGATTACAGAGCTTCACTAAAGCCGCAGAGGAGCTAAATGTGACCCGTGCGGCCGTCAGTCAGCAGGTGAAATCGCTAGAACTGCAGTTAAATGCAACATTATTCGAGCGCAAGGGTACGCACCTTACGCTGACCAGCTCAGCAAAAGAATACTGGCCGGTGGTTAACCATGTGCTTCAAACCTTATCAACATCGACCCATCATTTATTTACTCGCCCACAGAACAAGCAAATTACCTTACATGTCGCCCACAGTTTTTGCTCGCAATGGCTAATGCCAAGGCTGGCCGATTTTCAGCGTCAATTTCCAGATGTTTCCTTTAAGATCTCGACAACCGCGAATACGGTTCCAAACGCCAGTGCGATTGCAGATATAGAAATTATTAACGGAGATGGCGATTGGCAAGAACAACAAGCTATTCAGCTTACCCAAGAAAACTGGATCGTTGTAGCAAGCCCCGGCTTTATTCAGTTAAATCCGATTGATGACCTCACGAAGCTGTCTCAAACACCTAAAATCTGCACCGGCGGTTATCATGAATCTTGGCAGGTATGGTTTGCGTACCAAGGTTATCAAGGCAAGGTGAGCAAAGTGATAGCAGAATTTGAACATTCATTGCTTGCTATTCAAGCTGCAACCAATCAACTTGGTGTCTTGCTGGTGAGAGACTTTCTTGTTGAGGATGAGTTGCAAAAAGGGATATTAGTGCAAATCGGAGATTGGGGCATGCCCAGCTCCGGCGCACACTATATGATGGTTAGAGCATCAGAAAAGTCAGACGTAAACACCTTTGCCCAATGGTTAATACAAAGCCTTTGATGTTTTACGGTCTATTTTTACAGCGGTACTTATTCTTGCGATTTACCTAACAAAATGCGCGGTTTCTTATAGGGTCAGTCAACCTTCTCTAAAAGCTTTGAGTGTATGATGATCTAGCTTTACGTTATCTGATGCGCGCTTAATCCACACAGGATACTGTTATGGAAACAATGCAAGGCGGTAGAGAAAATGCCATCTATCGAAAAGGGAATTTGATATCTCGTCCTGCCAGTTATTGGACGATGACTGTCCATCTGCTACTTACCTATCTTCATTCACGAGGCTTTACGGCATGCCCTAAAGCGGTTGGTATTGAAAAAGGAAAAGAGTGGGTTAGCTATGTCGAAGGAGAGACTTACAACTATCCATTGATTGGCAACATTGCTTCTGTTTCCGCGCTCCAATCTGCGGCAAAAATGTTACGCGATATGCACGATGCATCTGAGAGTTTCCTTAAGCAATATCAAAATGAAACGCTGCACTGGATGCTGCCACCACGAACACCACAAGAGGTGATTTGTCATGGTGATTTCATGCCATATAACGTGGCACTCCGTGGAGAGTTTGTCGTTGGTGTGTTTGATTTTGATACGGCGCATCCGGCGCCAAGAGTTTGGGACGTCGCTTTTTCGGTCTATGGTTGGGCACCATTTAAAACCGATGAGCGCGATAAAATGGGCTGTTTGGAGCAACAAATTCAGCGTGCAAAACTTTTCTGTGACGCTTATGGGTGTTCGAGATTGGAACGGGAAGAGCTGGTGGAGGTGATGACACATCGACCCTCCGCGTTAGTTGATTATATGAGAGGGGTCGCAGCTCAAGGTGATGATAGGTTTCAAGCGAACCTAGAAGATTGCCATCATACCGCTTACCTCAACGATATCGAGTACCTAAGAAAACATAGACAAGTCATCACCCTAGGACTTTTAGGTTAGGGCTGGGTGATATCTTTAATGACATTGAATAACCACTGGTTTATCGGGGCTTGCTGTTGTGATCGACGACAGCTCATCACGTAGCGAACATCAAGCTCTAACCCGCCAGGAAGCGCGATACTTCGGCAGCCCTTAGGCACATGTCCACTCATGGTTATACCAAAATGATCCGTTTGTAGGAGCACTTTTTGAATCATCGCAGGGTGTTCAATTTCTACCTTAGGTGTGGTTCTGAACCCCATATGGTTGAGCCTTTCCAACAACGGGTATCGGTAGTCGTTCCATCCCGGCGTTTTGAAAAGTAAAAAGGGGTAGTTTTCTAGCTCTTGGAAATGTTGAGCGGGATGCTCATCTCGAACAAAAAATACGGCTTTTCCTCGACCTAGTTCGTTTTGAATAATTGACTGCGGAAGATCCTCATCAAAATAATGAATCGCAATAGCGTTTTCACCCTCAGTTAATCGCTTTTTCGCGTCGCTCCCCCAACGTAAACAAGAGAACTTTGCTTTTGGGGCGTGTTTTAGTAATTCTAAGTAAAACTTGTCACCAAAGTAATCCCAAAACAATGTGTTCGCATAAATAGTGATCGAGCCGTCAAAATTAGCGGGTGAAAAACTCTGTGGTTTGATGGAATCAATACTGGTGAGGATTTGTTCAAAATGTGGCATGTTCGCCTCGACAAAAGTGGTCGGTTCAAAGCCATTTTTAGTCTGAATGAACAAAGGGTCATCGAGCTGCGCTTTCATTTTTGTCAGGTTTTTGCTGATTGATCCTGATGTCTTTCCGAGTGAATCTGCCACCAATCGGACGCTACGTAACTCATACATCAGTTTTAGTACCAATATGTTTTGAATGTCCAGATTAATGCTCATACATCGTCTCATTTATCTTCTGCCGAGAAATCATATCTCTGAATTTCTGAATAAAAGACAACGTTCGGTCAATTTAAGCATGCTGTCGTATCTTATGGTTTATTGAAGGCGACGGTGGACAGCAAATATGCTTGGTCATATCAATTTAGTGGTTTGGATTTCCATTTGGTAAATGATGACTTTCCTCGTATGAACATGTTTCTGTTGTTACAGTTTTTTCATCGAAAGAAAGTAAGAACAAAAACAGAGGTGACGTATGAAAAAATTAATCGCACTTGGTTTGATGGTTTGCTCAACAAACATAGCATTAGCTGGCGATGGGTCATACACGGGCACGATTGATATGACGATGGCTACGAAAAATCAGGTCGACGTCGAGCGCGCAGATTCTCAACTGACGCTGAAAGGTCGAAATGAAACGGCCTATGGCGGGGTAATCATCCAAACGGATGCTGCTACACAAAAAATTGAACTTCGTGGTCGACGTGATTAATCGAACATGTTGTTAAGAAAATGCCGCGAATATCGCGGCATTTTTTATATTTTGAGATAGGTAAATCATCAAACTCAGCTTTGAACTTCAACCCCAGCTTCGATCTCGACTGGTTGCGCTTGAGTATTGCTTTCTTTCGCCGCATCAAGCATCTTGCGAATAATGAGTGACGCTGCCATTGCGATAGCGACCATCACAACAGCAAGGACAGTGAGTAATTGGAAATAATCACCATATACGTTTTGTACAATGTCTTGTGTGATGGTCTGTCCTTTCTCTAACGCGATAGAGGTTGAGAATGCAGCACCAATAATACCGCTTAATGCGATTGCCACAGAAAATAGGCTCACAGAGAAGTTTTCGATGTGCTTCGGCGCGACGGAAAGAATAAACGCTACGACCATCGAACCCACGATGACTTCTGCAATCGCCTGGAAGAAGTGAATAGCGAGAAAGATTTCTGGCATGATCACGACATCTTCACCCACGGTAGTCACGGCAAACGTCAAGATACCAAACGCTATCGCGGTCAGTACAAATGCCAAGGCGATTTTTGTCGCGGTAGAGAGGTAGATATCACGCTTTTCCAGCAACCCAAAAAAGCCAGCTACGATAGGGCCACCAACCATACACCAAAGCGGGTTCATTGCCATTGCTGCTTCTGGTTCGAGCGGAATAAAACCAAATAGAGAGCCTTTTAATGTGTTGATAGCAACCATGTTCATCGAGGTCATCATTTGTCCGTAGTAAACAAAGAAACAGGTTGTCAGCAAGGTCACAATTAAGATGGTCCCCATCTTCAAAGACTCAGCTTTGCTTGCTTTAAGCATCAGAGATATGAAGTATGCGATCGCCGCCCCTCCGATGGCGTATACGATATTTTGGCCAATATCCATGTTTGAAAACATGAAAAATACCAACGCGATCATTGCCAATGAAATCAATGCAAAAAGTACCCAGTTTTTTAAACTTACGGTTTTTTGATCAAGCTCAGAGGCTACGCCAACAAGATCTTTGCGGAATACCAATAGCATGATCAATGCCGCTGCTGCCATAACAGCAGAGATGGTAAAACCGCCATTAAAGCCGATCACAAGGACAATCATTGGGAACAAATATTGACCTAAAAAGGCGCCAACATTATTCACTGAATAATTGATTGGGTATCCTTTTTCAAAATCTTCTTGTGATTTGAACGTTCGTTTATAGAGGCTAGGGTAAGAGGGTGACATCAGGCCGCGGCCATAACTGGCGAGCGCAATACCACACATTGAAAGTGGAACGTTAGAAGCAGAAGCCCCCAACACGAGTAATACGTAACCGGATGCAAAAGCGAAATATGCGATAGAAAGTGAGCGATAAGCGCCTAAAAACTTATCTGCAATAAAGCCGCCCGCGATCGCGAAAAGTGGCCCGATCGCCGAAAAAGCACCAACGATCATCATCGTATCGGCTTCGTTGTAATTTAGATCCTCTAGAAAAAATCGAGTTAGACTTACTAATACACCGTAAAATGATAAGCCAAACATCATTTGGCAGAACATCATGGATTTATTGAGTTTATTCCACATAATTTTGTACTCACATTAGCGGAGAAAGGTAGGTATTGTTATTTCTATTAAATAGTAATGAAACGAAAGATTGAGTATTGAAATAATTGTCGCATAACGTGGAAATGCTGCACTATATTTTCTAATGCTTAGGTGGCTAAATGCTAATGTGTTGTTCTAGATCAATTTGAATAAAGCAGTGCTTAATTCTATTTTTGTTTAATTTTTTTGTATTTGTTACTGATTGGAGCTAATGGGGTTTTATAGGATTACGGCAAATAAAAAGAGGTCTTGCGAGAAAGGAAATTGCTGACGAAGTGCATCGCCAGCAATGATATAGCGGGCTTATTTGACTATTCGCATGGCGGTGCCATATGAATGACGGCCAAGCCACCTAAGGAAGTTTCACGGTATTTTTTGTTCATATCTTTACCAGTTTGATACATGGTTTCGATAACTTTATCTAATGAAATAAGGCATTTGCTCGTGCGCTTTAATGCCATACGTGAGGCATTAATGGCTTTCATTGCGCCCATGGCATTTCTTTCAATGCAAGGCACTTGAACCAAGCCGCCGATCGGATCACAAGTCATTCCTAATGAATGCTCCATCGCAATTTCCGCAGCAATACAAATCTGCTCGTTACTGCCGCCTCTGAGTGCCGTTAAACCAGCGGCTGCCATGGATGAAGAAACCCCGACCTCTCCCTGACAACCCACTTCGGCGCCGGAAATTGACGCGTTAGTTTTGTATAAGATGCCGATAGCGCCAGCGACTGCGAGAAAGTCTTTCAGTTGTTTAATATCAAGCTCTTTGATGAAGCGATGGTAGTACATCAATACCGCCGGAATCACCCCCGCAGCGCCATTAGTTGGAGAAGTAACGACTTGTCCGCCAGCTGCATTTTCTTCGCTAACCGCAAAGGCAAAGAGGTTAATCCAATCCATGATCTCCATTGGATCATTCTCAACTGCAGCGTTGGCTTCGAGCTTCTTCAAAAGGTTTGGTGCACGACGAGTGACATTGAGACCACCTTCTAAAATCCCTTCCGTATCGAAACCACGTTGCATGCAGAGCGACATCACTTTCCAAATTTGTTCTGCTCTTTGGCTAATTTCTTCATCTGAGCGGAATGCCAGTTCGTTTTGTAGAATCATACCTCCCAAACTAAAACCGTTAGTCTCGGCTTTTTCCAGCATCTCATCCGCTGATGTGAAAGGAAATGGTACCGCGACTTCATCTTGTTGCGTGCCGTTTTCTAGTTCGTCAGCGGTGGCGATGAACCCACCTCCGATGGAATAATAAATTTCAAACGCCACTTGGTCTCCCGCAGCGTCTAGTGCAGTAATCGTCATTCCGTTTTCATGCAGGGGAAGGTTGTCACTATGAAAGACGATGTCATGGTCGTAGCTAAACTCAATCTGGTGCGTACCAGCGAGCAGCAGCGTGTTGTTGTCTATCGTATTTTGTAGCGCACTTTTAGCGCTACTCATTTTAATGGTATCGGGTTTATTTCCCATCAAACCAAGGACAGTGGCTCGGTCTGTGTGGTGCCCTCTCCCAGTGAGCGATAATGAGCCATAAAGGTCCACTTGCACCCGATGCACTTTCGCCATAGAGTCGCTAACTAGTTGAGTGAAATGGAATCCGGCAAGCATAGGACCATTAGTGTGGGAGCTAGAAGGCCCGACACCAATCTTAAATATATCGAAAATCGACAGCATAATTGACTTCCTTTAGCAGTGAACCTTTATAAAGGTCTCTAGAACAGTGTTGTTAACTAGATGTTAAAGCCTGTAGGCCGGGAGTGAAAGAAGATTTTTGTAACACTGCCAACTAAGCGCGAGATTTTGAAATGAAGTTAGACAATGTGGTCATCGTTTTAGGTAAACGCCTCGTCAATAGCAGATTGACCGTTGAGGGGGTAACAAGAGTCGAAGCCTTATCTAATGCGATTGCGTCATTGCCCACAGAGCGAACGGCGATTATTTTTTGTGGTGGATTAACGCAAGGCCAATGCATTTCTGAAGCAGATGCAATGTACAGTTATTTTAAATCTCTAAATGCGGCCGCTGTGCATCCGTTCCCTGAACATCAAATACTTTTAGAAAATCGATCTTTGAATACGTTCCAGAACATGCGTTACGCTTCTCGCGTTTTGTGTGATAGTGGTTTGTTCCAGTTATGGTCAGCGCGTTCGGTTGAGGTCACCTTGTTGTCGAATGACTACCACCTTGAGCGAATCATAGAAATCCAAACCTTGATGGATGAGCAGGGATTATTACGAGTACTAAAATCTGAGTGCGTATCCATGGGCGTTACTCTCAACTTACCATTGGATATCAACAAACATATCAGCGTACCATACCCACATAAAGGGCCTATGGCAGCGGCATTTTTATTACTGGATGAACTCACGACTTACCGAGTTTATTTAGAAGGGGTCAAGCAGGGAGCATTTTTACGAGACTTATCGGTTGTCCGAAAGAAGCCGCTTATGATCGCGAGACATGCCATTCAGCAATTGCTCGCTTTACCACTCGATAAAGATAGTTTGCAACAGATTGAAGACATGAAAAAGGCCATCGAAATGACGGCCTTGGATGAATCTGTAGGAGCTGCGGAACAAGCGTTAAGGATCGTTCATCCGATATTAACTGCATTGAACCGCCGCTTGGATCCTGAGTCTATTCATTAAGTTCGCGTTTTGTGCGGACTGCGCTCAATGCGATCAAACAGTAGCAAAGGAGTTCCATGCCTTCTTCTGAAATATTTTTAACATCACGGATGTAGTTCTCGTCCATCACTTGTTGCCAAAAACTGCCCATGCCATACAAGCGAGAGAAGACCAACAATAGCATCACGGCACCAATTAACAGTTTCATGTGGGGCACCGTTAAGATGGTCGCCATTTCGTTCATGGTACCTTTACCACCTTGGTAAGCTTTGGCGCAAGCCAGTGCGGTTACAGCGAGCGCAGGGAAAACCCAAGAACCATGACGAATCATGTCTGTCCAATAGTCTGTTTCACGAATAATGAGCACCGCGAAAAAGCCGGCAATCAAAATGGCCGCATGCTTTAGCTGAGGCTGTTGTTTAGATAGGCTGAAAAATGACCATGACGCAATCGCGAGCATCACAAGCTGGAGTGTTTCTGTTATGGAAAGCTCACCAAGGCTTGAACCCAACACGACATAATCAAGGCGAAGACTGAGGTTAACGAGAATACTGATAGCGACAATCATCAATGCACTTAAACTCGATTTATAAATGATGCGCTTTGACTCTTCAGTAACAACGTTGCTTGGGGCTGACTCGGCTTCTTTTACTATTTGTGTTTTCATCTTGCTCACCTGTTCCAGAAAATGTGGAAGAAATGTGAATTAGTGTGATCTGTGTTTGGGATTTTATTGTCCAAGTGGAAAGTTATGTCAGAGGAATGTCAAGAATAGAACACTGTTCGATATAGTATCGATGTGCGGTAAAGTCAGAGGTATGTAAAAATGAAGTGAGAAAGTTTTGATAAATCAAATAAAAAAGGAGCCTAAAGGCTCCTAAGTGATAGAGGGAATCTGACGTGTCGACAAAAAAATTTAGTAGTCGCCACTCTCACTTTCTTTATGATTGTCGCGATAGTATTCCCATTGCTCGACACGGTTATCGTCAGACAGCACGCAGTAAGTCACACGTTCGCCATTTTCCGAAACGGTATCCAACTCACCACCTTGCTGAACACAGTAAACGGCTGCAGGATTTGCGACGGAGGTATACTCAGTCGAGCGAGTGGCACCTTCGTAAGTTGAACAACCAGCCAGTACCAACGTTGCAGCCATAGCCATCATTAAATTTGTCTTTTTCATTCTTTATCTCCGCATGGGGTGGGCGAGTATTGTATTGATTATAGGCAACTTTCAGAGATTATTGTCTTATCGATGTTAAAAGTAAGAGGGACGTATAAGAATTTAGATATTCTCATCTTTTACTGGTTATCACGTCACACTTCTATTTGTTGCGGATTGTTACGAAGGTTAGAACCGTTGCGTTCAAACCAATGTCTTGAACGCATTTGGACCGACAACGATGATTTAAAGCGTGAAGTTCGGTAATATGCGCGCAAAACATGACAGTGGTATTTTCGATGAGACACTTAAAATCGACCGTTCATCCGGACATTGAGCACTTGGACGACAAAATTATTTTCCAGCGCAATGCGGCACGCGCCATCGTACTAGATGGTGAAGATGTGTTGTTGCTCTATACAGAGCGTTACCATGACTACACTTTGCCAGGCGGTGGTATTGATGATGGTGAAGATGTGATTGCTGGACTAGTTCGTGAACTAGAAGAAGAAACCGGCGCGCAGAATATCCATGGTATTAAGCCTTTCGGGATCTTTGAGGAATTTCGTCCTTGGTACAAAGACGACGCTGACGTAATGCACATGGTGTCGTATTGCTATACATGTAAAATCGATCGTGAGCTAGGCGAAACGGCTTATGAAGACTATGAAGTTAAAAATGGAATGCGTCCAGTATGGATGAGCATCCACGAAGCGATAGCGCACAATGAAAAGACCATGGCAGAAAGCCCAAAAAAAGGCATGAGCATCGAGCGCGAAACGTTTTTGCTTCAGTTGATTTCTAAAGAATTACTATAAATAACTTAGCTCGCCTCATAGTGACTTACCCACTCATTGTTCTGTTGATAGGTCAGCTTTTAAATCGATAAAAAAAGTCCGGACTCCCCCCCGGAACCCGGACTTATTCCAGACGCGCAAGCGAAGCGTCATCTTGATATTTTAAATTTGTTTCGAACTATGAAAACAATAGCTGTTTTACATTTAGTGTGTAAATAATTATTAGGTCCAACCATTGGTTTTCATGTTTTTTGCAAACGCAATGTGACGCATATCTACCCAATTGGCAAGCGCAATTTGGGTACCTTTTAATAAACCACTACTCTTTCTTATCTTTGAGATACCTTACCTCAACTTTTTTGCACACGTTTGCATAGAGATCACGAGTTTTCAAATTGGCCGAACACGATCTTGTAATTTTACGTTTTTCTGACATTGGATTTTGTCGTGATTTTTATCACAAATTGACCAACGGAGGTAGTGGACTAAAGTCGATCAGCGGTTGCGAAACCATCGGAGCATCTGAAGAAAATAAGAGTAAAGGTTGAAATGATGAGGATTGTAACTGACCGATATCTATCAACTTTTCCAGCGCGAAGAATCGACTAACGTATTGGCGAGTCTCTTTAGGTAGTGTGAGCTTCTGGAAGTCGTTACTGCCTGCTCGCTGAATAGCGCGTGCGACACGCCCTTCACCTGCATTGTAGGCCGCTAATGTCAGCGCCATGTTTTGATCGAATTTGTTGTATAAAAACGTCAGATACTTGAGTGCTGCAGCTGTGCTTGCTTCTGTATCAAAACGATCGTCTTGTTTTGTATCTACAGTCAATCCGAATCGTTGAGCTGTTGCTGGTATCAGTTGCCAAAGTCCGGCGGCGTTGGCATGAGAAACGGCTTTGGGGTTGTAAGAGGATTCCAACATTGGCACTAAGGCTAGACTCTTTGGTAAAGAGTGGCTTTGCAGTTGTTTGAAAATGTGATGAATTACCAGGCTGGATGAATCGAGACGTTTGGCAATTTGTGGCTTGTATGGGGCTAAAACTTGATATTGCGTTTGAATATCAGCTGGGCTTGGTTTCGCCTGACAGGTGATTGAAAGGCAGGATAGTAAGGCGATAAAAATAAAAAGGCCTACAGTACTCAGCCGAGATGGCGACTGAATCTGTAGGCAAGACGAACATCGTTTAGAACGATTTATCTTCATAAGTGTGTTGCACAGGTTGTTTGAGTTGACTGACCAACTCATGGAACGCCGCAGAGCTGTGGCCATTGCTCTGATTGTATTGTTGGCACTGACTTACCAACGTTTCCAATAGCGCCCATTGTTTTCTAGCTTGCATACCTATTTGGGCAGGCAAAGCATTGAAAATTCGTTTTACGCTGGCGTCATTACACGCTAACCCCAGCTCTCGCATACACTGGCTTCTATCACTGGCTGAGCGGCTAAGTTTATTGAGTATTGGCATTTGTTTCTGAACATTGTTGCTCAGTGCCTCACCATCAAACTTTAAGTACAACGTTTTTTGCTGTTGAAGCAAAGGGATAAGTTGTTGATAGAGCTTGATATCCTCAGGTATTGAGCGAATAAATTGTTGAATTCGCTGCGATACTGCGCTTGCCATGATCTCTTCCTAGTGTGTTATTACTCGTGACCTGTATGGAATTGCATGATCGCCTTTGATAGTGCTTTGGTATCTAAGCTAAGTTCGCCACGCGCTAATGCGTTACGTACTTGTTCTACTTTTTCCATATCAACATCAGGTAGTGATGCCATTTCAGCTTGAGCGCGATCTATCGCTACGGTATTCGCTTGAAATGCAGGCTCGTGTACTTTGCTCTGTTCGACGACGTCGACAGGCTGTTTGCTTGCTTGCTGTAATTTTGTTTGTGGGACATGACCGCCCGCGACTTTGTCGATTTTCATGCTGTGGTCCTCATCATCATGTTCTAAATTAAGTAGGCGGTTAGGATGTGATAAACATTAAATATTTTTTTTGTACTCGAAATTCAGCGTTACTGACGAGAGCCAAAATTAAAAAATGTTACTCTGAGTCCAAAATCAAAATTGAGTATGAACCTGGTTTAACCCGGTTACGACAGCTCTAATGACCTTGCCTGAACTTAGGTTTTCTACTTCAATTTGTTGCCCTTTCGCACCATCTTCTAAGGCGACTCCTTTCGTGCTGGCGCTAAATCCATTTTTGCTCGCAATCACTATGACTTCATTGCCTTTTTCGATTAAAGGTGGAGCCGATAAATTGGATGGGTTGACCACTTGCCCTGCACGTAAACGGCGAGAGGTTTCTAAGCCTATTGCTTGTCCTGGGCGAGTATAAAAATCGTCTTGTCGCGAGATGGTGCGCGTTTCCAGTTTAACGTGCTTGGCAGTCACAACTTCATTTCGACCGACCGTGGTTGTGGCAACCAAGACAGGCAGTGTCAGAGAAGATTTTATCGTGACGTTAATTCGCCAGGGTGAAGCGATGTCATCGCAACTTACTGAGCGCTTAAGGTTTCCAACTGGCAACGCTTGATTGTCGCGACCAGTGATGACCAGAGGCGATTCACACTCAGGTAGGTGATTCGCCGAGCCTGGTACCCACATGTCGAAATCCAGTTGGTATTCTCCCCACTGGTTAGAGTGAGCATTTTGGGCCACTTCTTGTTTGAAATGCTCTGCTACAACAGATTTTATCTCCTCAACGCTTAGGGTTTTGCCAGAGGTGTTGGCGAAAGTTTGTCCTGGTATTAGAGCAAGCAGAGTTAGCATTAATGTTGAGGAAGTAAGCACTTTCCCCTTGCTTTTAATGCTTTCCGTGAGCCGGAAGTTTGGCTTCCATCCTTGTTTGTAAATCATTGATATATATAACTATTTTTTATGGCACGCATCTTGTTTGTATGTTGGCGTATTCGAGCCAACTGTAAGGAAGATGCATGGCGATCACATTTGAAAATGCTTTAGGTGTACATCCAGAGGCACTTAATTTTCGCGTTCAGCGTACCAAAGTCCTTGCCAGTAACCTAGCAAATGTTGACACCCCTGGGTATTTGGCGAAAGACCTAAGTTTCACCACCGTAATGAACCAGGTGGCTGCAGGCGGTGTGAACAAACCAGTGCCTAAGTTTCAGGTTCAGGCCCAATACTCGGTGCCTTACCAGAACAGCAAAGATGGCAACACTGTAGAACTGGGTGTTGAACAAGCGAAATTCACGCAAAACAACATGGACTTTCAAACTAGCCTGACGTTTCTCAACATGAAATTTAATGGCTTAACGAAAGCGATTGAGGGACGTTAATTATGTCATTCACTGATATTTACTCGATCACTGGATCCGCGATGACGGCACAAACTGTGCGTCTTAACACGGTCGCCAGTAACTTAGCTAACGCGGACGCGGTGTCTGCAAATCCAGATGACGCTTATAAAGCGCTGAAGCCCGTATTCGCGACTGTGTACCAAAAAGCGCAGCTGACAACGGAAAACGGGGTTTATCCCAATGCTGAAGTTCGCATTGTTGACGTTGTGAAAAATGCGGGAGAAGCTGAGAAACGCTTTGAGCCAAACAACCCGTTGGCCAATGGTGAAGGTTATGTGTATTACCCAGATATCGATGTCGTGGCTGAAATGGCAGACATGATGTCAGCGACACGTAGCTTCGAAACCAATGTTGAAGTGTTATCAAATGTGAAAAGTATGCAGCAAGGTCTGCTTAGATTAGGGCAGGGCAGTTAATGAGTCTCGCACAATATACACCTTTATCGTCTGATGCTCCGGTGAGCACTAAAGCAAAAGAGAACAATGGCATTGCACCAAATCCTAAAGATATGAACAGTGCTTCTTCATTAGAGAACGAATTCATTTCTTTGATGGTGGCGCAGATCCAAAACCAAGATCCACTTAACCCACTTGATGGCACGGAATACGTTGGTCAGTTGGCTCAATTCTCTCAAGTTCAAAGTACCGAGAATATGTCCAAGACAATGCAACAGAGCATGATTCTCCTAGACAACATGCAAGTGCTATCGACAGCGGGGCTAGTCGGACAAACTGTTTACGTCAACTCCAAAGAATTTGAGCTTGGTGAAGGCGTACAGAACGGAAAAATCGAACTCGCTCATAGCTCAAACCAAGTGACGTTAGTTGTGAAAGATGAGTTTGGTCAATCTACTAAAGTGCCATTAGGTGCTCACGGCAAAGGTGACGTCGACTTTTCAATTAATCCTGAAGAACTTGGTCTTAAACCAGGCAAATACTCAGTGGCAGTAGAAGTGCAAGAAGGGCAAGCAAGTCCAAATGTGCTCATGGCTGGCACTGTTGAGCAAGTGCGTATTCCAAATACTGGCGGCGCAGCATTAGTCAATGTCCATGGCGTTGGCAACGTTCCTTTCTATCAAATCACTCAGTTTGGTGCTTAACCAAATAGGGAAATCAGAGGTCTTTTTATGAGTTTTAACATCGCACTAAGTGGTCTGGACGCGACCAACGCAGAGCTAAACACAATCAGTCACAACATTGCCAACGCATCAACGTATGGTTTTAAAGGTGGCCGCACAGAATTCTCCGCAGTATACAACGGCATGCAACCTGGTGGTGTAGAAGTCGCGTCAATTTCACAGAACTTCGACAAAGACGGCAGTATCTCAGGAACTGGCCGTGCGATGGACTTGGCGATCAACGGTGGCGGATTCTTTGTCACTAAAGACAATATGGGTCAAACGCTATACACGCGTTCAGGTGTATTCGCGACAGATAAAGATAACTTTGTTACCGCTAACAGTGGCGCAAAACTGCAAGGTTACAGTGTGGATAGCAACAACAACCTGATGACAGGCTCTGTGGGCAATATCCAAGTATCTACGTCATCACTGAATGCAAAAGCGACAGACGGTCTTGATTTTGTTGCAAACTTTGATGCAAGTGCGTCTGCCATTGATAAAACGGTAACGCCGTTTAATCCGGACGATCCAAACTCATTCAATTCGTCTTACACCACAAAAGTCTATGACTCGCTGGGTAACTCGCACACGGTAACCCAGTACTTCACTAAGACCGCTTCTAACTCTTGGGAAGTGAATGTTCAAGTGGATGGTGGCGCAACACCAGTGACAACGGTACCAGTAACGTTTGACAAAGACGGTTCGCTTTCTTCACCGACGGCTCCGTTTAATGTTTCATTCCCTGCGGCAGGCGCAAACGCGATGAGTGTCGACATTAACTTGAAAGGCAGCACGCAGTTTGGTGCTAAATTCGGCGTAAGTACTAACAGCCCGAACGGTTACACATCCGGTGAGCTTGCAGGTGTACGCGTTGAAGGTAATGGCATGGTTTACGCGACCTACACTAACGGCCAATCACAGCTGCAAGGTCAAGTTGTACTTGCAGACTTCGCCAACACACAAGGTTTAGCAAAAGTGAGTGGTACGGCGTGGACTCAAAGCTTCAGCTCTGGTGCGCCAATCACGGGTGTCCCTGGTTCAGGTACGTTGGGTGATTTAACTCCAGGTGCGCTAGAAGGTTCTAACGTTGACCTAACCAGTGAGCTTGTGGCGCTTATGACCGCACAGCGTAACTACCAAGCAAACGCGAAAACCATCTCTACCAGCGACAAGCTAACTCAAGCTTTGTTTAACGCGGTGTAATGGGAGTTTTGCATGGATAGCTTGTTATTTACTGCAACGTCAGGTGCGAGTCGAGTTCTTAAGGCTCAGCACGTGCGTTCAAACAACTTATCAAACGCTGATACTGCTGGCTTTCGAGCGGATATGGAGCGCGTGCGCAGTGTAGAAATGCAAGGCCCAGGTTTTGATGGTCGCACTATGGTTGTGACCAACTCTGCCTCAACGCGCTTTGATTCTGGCGACATTATGAAAACGGGACGCCCGTTGGATGTCGCCATCATGGGTGAGGGTTATCTTGCTGTTGAAACCCCTGCGGGTAACGAAGCGTACACGCGAGCGGGCAATATCCAAGTCGACACTTTTGGTGCCATGACCATCAATGGTTTCCCTGTTCTTGGTGAAAATGGGCCTTTGGTTGTGCCTGATTATCAAAAGATTGAAATCAGCGAGCGTGGTCAAGTATCCGTGATTCCGCCAGGTGGTGGCGCAGAAATCGTCGCGGGAACGTTGAAGTTGGTTAAACCAGAAATGAACCAACTTCAAAAAGAGAGTGACAGCCTACTGCACAGTGTAGATGGCGTGCCATTCGCTGCCGATGAAACGGTGCAACTTTCTCCTGAGCACATTGAGGGCAGTAACGTATCTGCCATTGATGAGTTGATTAGCGTGATGTCGTTAACGCGTAACTTCGAGATGCAAGTTCGCATGATGAAAACGGCCGAGACGTTGGCACAAGCTGGTAATAAATTAATGGCGGCGAGATAAGTCTCGCCCCGCAAGGAGTAATAAAAAATGCATTCAGCATTATGGGTAAGTAAAACAGGCATGGCAGCGCAGGACACGAAGATGACTGCCATTTCTAACAACCTAGCGAACGTAAATACAGTTGGCTTTAAGCGTGACCGAGTTGTATTCGAAGACCTTTTCTACAGCATTCAGCGTCAACCTGGTGCTCAAGTAGATCAAGTTAACGAATTGCCAAGTGGTATTCAGCTAGGTAGCGGTGTTCGCGTAGTCGGCACGCAAAAAGTGTTTACGCAAGGTAACACTCAAAATACAACACAAGAGTTGGACCTTGCCGTTATGGGACAGGGTTTCTTTCAAATCGAAAACTCGGATGGACAGATCATGTACACACGTAATGGTCAGTTCCATGTCAACTCTGAAGGCTTGATGGTTAATAGCCAAGGCTTGCCGTTAGAGCCACAAATTCAGATCCCAGATAATGCCTCTTCATTCTCTGTTGGTGTTGATGGCACGGTAACAACAACGACGGCGGACGATCCAACGCCACAGCAGCTTGGTCAAATCACGCTCGCAAAATTCATTAACCCAGCAGGCTTAGAGGCCGTGGGTGGTAACTTGTTCCGTGAAACGGAAGCCAGCGGCCCGGCAGATGAACTGATTGCTGGTGAAGATGGCGCAGGCCTCATCAAGCAAGGTGCATTGGAAGGTTCAAACGTACAAGTAGTGGAAGAGATGGTCGACATGATCACGACTCAACGTGCGTATGAGATGAATGCGAAAGTGGTCTCTGCTGCAGATGACATGCTGAAGTTTGTTTCGCAATCAATGTAAGTATGAAATTGGTGATGATGAAGGAAAAAGCAATGAAATGGCTTTCTAAGAGTTGGGCAGTAGCCGCCGTGTTGCTGGTGGGATGTGCCGGCCGTCAGGAATTTATTCCGCCTGAGCCAAATGCCGAGGAATACGCACCACCAACGCTCGATTACACGTTGCCGGAAACCCAGTCTGGTAGCCTTTATCGTCACCAATACACGATGACCCTGTTTCAGGATCGTCGTGCTTACCGAGTTGGCGATGTGTTAACGGTTCAACTATCAGAAGAAACCTCATCGAGCAAAAAAGCGGGTACGAAGTTTGGCAAAAGCTCAGCGGTTAATTTCGCGGCGCCGACCATAGGAACGAAAACGTTCGATGAGTTAGGGGTTAGTGTCGATGGCAGCCGCAACTTTGATGGCAGCGCTTCAAGCTCACAGGGTAACAAGCTGCAAGGTGCTATCACCGTAACGGTACACGAGGTGTTACCTAATGGTGTATTGCGTATCAGTGGCGAAAAATGGCTGCGCCTTAACCAGGGAGATGAGTTTATTCGTCTCACTGGCATTGTTCGTGTGGATGATATTAATCGCAGCAATCAAGTTTCTTCTCAACGAATTGCTGATGCACGAATTACCTACGCGGGTCGCGGAGCTTTGGCTGACAGCAACGCAGCCGGATGGCTAACTCAATTCTTCAACAGCCCATGGGTACCTTTCTAATGAAGACAATGCAATCTTTCTTTACGTCTTTCCTATTGGTGTTGACCTTGGGATTACCAACCACTTCACATGCTGAAGTGGAAATTCCGATCATGGACTTGGTCGATGTACGCGGCATTCGAGAAAACCAATTGGTTGGTTATGGTTTGGTGGTTGGCTTAGCTGGCCAGGGTGACCGAAACCAAGTGAAATTTACTTCTCAATCTATTACCAACATGCTTCGTCAGTTTGGGGTTCAAATTGATGACAGTATGAACCCTAAGCTACGAAATGTGGCTTCTGTGAGCGTGACAGCAACCGTTGATCCAATGGCGGGCCCTGGACAAACTTTGGACGTGGTCGTGTCTTCAATTGGTGACGCGAAAAGCCTCCGTGGCGGTACGCTATTGTTGACGCCTTTACGCGGTATTGATGGTGAAGTGTATGCCATTGCACAAGGAAACGTCGTGGTGGGCGGTTTATCAGCAGAAGGGCGAAGTGGCTCCAAAGTCGAAGTTAATACACCAACGGCAGGTCGCGTCCCGAATGGTGCGACGTTAGAGAGAGAAATCAAAACTGATTTCAACCAGCGTGATGAAGTCACCTTAAACCTGCGTAAACCAAGTTTCACAACGGCAAAAAATATCGCGCGTGAAATCAACAACACTTTTGGGCCTAACGTTGCTGTTGCGATCAATAAAGCGCGCATTGATATGCGTGCACCAAAAGATACCCAACAGCGCGTAGTGATGATGTCGATGCTTGAAGAAATGAGCGTCGTGGAAGGCCGCAAGCCGGCTCGAATTGTCTTTAACTCTCGTACGGGAACGGTCGTGATCGGTAAGAGTGTCAAAGTGAGTGAGGCAGCAGTGAGCCATGGCAACTTAACCGTGCGAATTTCTGAATCACAACAAGTCAGTCAGCCAAATGCGTTTGCAAATGGCGATACGAAAGTCGTTAACCAAACGGATCTTGATGTGAACGAAGATTTAGCTCAAATGGTAATTTGGCCTCCAGGCACGGAGCTCAACACTATTGTGACTGCGGTAAACAGCTTAGGTGCCACACCTACTGACTTGATGTCTATCCTGCAAGCACTGAGCGAAGCGGGTGCATTGAACGCTGAATTGGTCGTGATTTAAGGAGTTAAGGATGAAACTAGACAGTACCAATGAACAAACTCAACTGAATTCGATGCTGTATCACGACAACAGCGCACTTGCCAACATCAAGCAGAGTCGAGATCAGGAAGGCGCGCTTGAAGTAGTGGCGGGTCAATTTGAGGCGATGTTTTTACAAATGGTGCTGCGTCAAATGCGCAGCAGCAGCGATGTTCTAGCGGATAAAGACAGCCCGTTTGCAAGCCAGCAGCAAGGTGTTTTCCGCGATATGTACGATGGGCAACTGGCAATGGAACTGGCAAAAAAGCAGAGCTCCGGCATTGCCAATATGCTCATCCAGCAACTTAGCCCCTCTATGCGCGAAGTCGCCTTTGATGCTGCGCGTAACATCTCATCTGCAAACGATGGTAAAGGTGCGAATTCTGAATCTATCTCACAGCTTGATGCTAACGAGATTGAGGGGAACTCAAGCTTATTTAATACCGCCTCTCAAGCCGTCGCCTCTGTAAAACAGGTGCTCGGTGAGGCCGGTATGACTACCGCGTTTTCTCAGCCGTTGATCAGGAAAATGGAGCTGTAAATGAACCTAGTTAATATTGCCCTTTCAGGTTTAGGCGCGAACCGCGTGGCCTTAGACGTAACGGCACAAAACGTGGCGAACGTGAATACTGTGGGCTACAGTCGTCAACAAGCGTTGATGGCATCAGTTGATGACGGAAAAGCCAACCGCTTAAGCCCTGGTTTAGGGGTAGAGGTCACCAGCATTCGCCGCGTTACAGACCAATTTCTGATTAAGCAAACGTGGTCAACTAACAGTATGGCGGCGTACGCTTCTGGTTACACTAGCAACATGAGCCAATTGGAAAATACGCTAGGGGCCGATGGCTTCAGTATTTCTGCTGGTTTGGACTCTCTAAACGCTGCGCTTAACGATGCTACGGTTAAGCCTGAGTCGATCCCTTACCGTCAACAAATCATCAACGAATCTGAAGCGTTGGCACGCCGCTTTAATACGCTGACCGAGTCTTTGCACAATCAACATAAAGATATGAGCGATCAGCGTAATGCGGCACTTAACCACGCGAATAGCCTCATGGAAAACATCGCGAAGGTAAACAAGCAGCTGGTTGAAATGCAAGGAACAGGCGGCAACCCATCGCAACTTATGGATGAACGAGATAAATTGATCGGCGAGTTATCTCAAACCATCGAAATCAGAACAACAGAACAGCCTGACGGCAGTGTTCAGGTAACGTTGACCTCTGGTCAGCCACTTGTGATGGGCACGGACCATGGCAAACTCGCAGCCGTTCCAGACCCTAGTGACCCTTACGTAGCAGACTTACACGTAACATTCTCAAGCCAAAGTTTTGCGATTGGTGACTCTCTTGGTGGCAAATTAGGTGCGATTAACGATTATCAAACCGATGTATTAAAACCAAACCAATTGGCTTTGAATGACATGGCGAAAGCATTAGCGGATGAATACAACGCTGTGCTCGCTACTGGACAAGATTTAAATGGTAACCCAGGTAAACCATTGTTCAGTTACGACCCTGCCAACCCAGCGGCAAGTTTGGATATCACTGAGTTGACTCCAGGTGAGCTTGCGTTTTCAAGTGATGGTACGCCAGGTAATGCGGATGTATTGCAGTCGTTGATTAATTTAAGCAACAAGCCTGTTTCTGTGACTGGCTATGGCTCAGTGAGCTTGAATGACGCATTCAGTTCTATGGTGGGTCAAACCGCGATTAAAGCACGCCAAGCAGACGCTGATTACCAAGCTAAGTTAGCCATGAACAAGCAAGCACATGCGGCTCGTGACAATGTGAGTGCCGTTAACAGTGATGAAGAAGCGGCTAACTTAATGACGTTTGCTAATGCACACAATGCCAACATGAAAGTGATCAGCACAGCGAATCAGCTGTTCGATTCTGTATTGCAGTTATTCTAAAGGAAACCCAGATGCGAATCAGTGACAATCAATTTAGCCAAA
The DNA here is from genome assembly GCF_012275705.1 of Vibrio chemaguriensis. NCBI lineage: Bacteria > Pseudomonadati > Pseudomonadota > Gammaproteobacteria > Vibrionales > Vibrionaceae > Vibrio > Vibrio chemaguriensis. The sequence goes on along the minus strand of NZ_SHOE01000005.1, from coordinate 158,696 downwards.
TGATGCTGCAAAGCCTGCAAGGTAACAATGCAGGTCTGGGGCACGTGCTACAACAAATGACGACAGGTGAGCGTCTAACTAAACTATCTGACGATCCAATGGCATCGATTAAGCTGCTTAATTTGGATCGTGAAAACAGCGCCATCGCCCAATATCAAAACAATATCGCAAACGTCAAAACCACGCTTTCGAGTCAAGAAACACATTTAGATTCAGTGAAAGAGAGCCTGATGAGCATGCGTGATATTGCATTATGGGGCGCGAATGGCTCACTGACTGATCAAGACCGTACCGGTATGATCACGGAGCTAAAGAGCTATCGTGATTCAATTGAGTCGTCTTTCAATGCTCAGGATGAAGAAGGGCACTACCTATTTTCAGGCACCAAAACTGACACCCCTGCTATAAACAGTGCAAGCGGTAGTTATGTCATCGAGGGCAACAGCGATAAACGTGTCGTGACGATTGCGAAAGGCGTAACGATGGATTCCAACATGACGGCAAAGGATATTTTGGACCTTGGTGGCGGCAAAAACGTACTGGATCAAATTAATAATCTAATTACGGAATTTGAGAACCCGAGTCCGAATTTCCAAGCTGAAGTGGACGCAAGCCTGAGTGCCATTGATGATACGTTGGCAAGCGTACTTGGCACGATGACGGAGATTGGTGGCCGACACAATAACCTAGATTTGGTTGGCGGTGCTCATGGTGAGAATAAACTGTTCGTCGATAAAGTATCAGGTGACCTCTCAGCTCTGGATTACGGTGAAGCATCGGTACGCTTGAGCAATTACATGGCGGCTTTGCAAGCAACGCAAGCGAGCTATGTAAAGATCAATGATCTATCGTTGTTTGACCGTCTATAAGGTTAGGAAGTTCTTTTATGGTAATGAGTACAGTAGAGGTTAGACCCCATAGCATACGCTTGGGTGGGCAAGAACAAGCCTCTATCATGCCGACCCGTTCTGCAGACTCAAGTACTGCAATTAAACCGCGCCCGGCGCAAGTTCAGGCTGACACTGCGTCAGCCTACTCTGTCTCTGGGATTCAACTGACCCAAGGTCAGCAGCAAGCGACGGCAGTGCAGATCGCATCGAAATCGTTGCAGGTGATTGGCAAAGAGCTGACTCAAATTAAACGTGGTTTGACGCAAGCGGTGAATCAAGGCGTGCAAAATGTACCTGGCTTGCAGGATACATTGGTTCGTTCTAAAGCCACCATTCAGAACGTTGTGGAGCATGCTCGTTTCGACGGCCAGAAAGTGCTCAACAACGAACTGCATTTAAAGCTAGATAAAGCAGACATTCGTCGCTTTTCTATTCCTGGCTTGAACGTGCATCGCTTAAGTGACAAGGCTGAGCAAATTCGTTTGGATTTCCCTCAGGGTCAAGCGGTAATGATTCAGTTCGATGGACAAGCCGATGGTGCTCGAACTGTCAAAATGCTTGACCGAAGCTTGATTGCTTTAGGGATGCGTGCCTCATTAGCTGACGATGGCAGCATTTTATTTGAAGCCAGAGACAACGCTTATCAGCAAATGCAGCAGAAAGTGATGGTCACGGGCGAAGGGCACCGTTTTCCTGCGGGCCAGCCGAACGTTCTGAATCTAAAGTCAGAGCCAGATGGTATTGCAGAACTTGGGTTTGATTTGGCATCACGCGATGGCATGAAACAGACGATTGCCAAAGTGAACCAGCACCTAAGACAAGTGCAAACGAGCTTGCAGGAAGCGAAAGCATTTCATGGAGAGTTGAATACTCAAATGCGCTCAATTCAAAATAAAACCGCGCAGCTTTCTGTGGATGATGTGAATGCAAAACTGGATGGTTTTGTGCAGAAGTCTGGTGAGTTTACCTCGACTTTTCAAGCGTTGAATGCACAAGCAAACGTGCGTCGTCATACGGTTGTTGCGTTGCTAAAATAACGAACACTCCAATGATTCCCGGCTTTGCATCGCTATCGCCCCCCAATAACGAGAACGGTGCATTGTCGGGAATCTCTCTTTAATTCGTTTATGGTTCGAGTGCTTTTGCCACCGAGCGATTCAATTTCTGGAATAACCACCCAAGCGCGATTAAAGATGCTCCTAAACCTAAGAAGCTGATTGCTCTCCAGAACCCATCCAGAGAACTAACATCCCATAAGAATACTTTGAGTGCGACAAAAGCTAAAACCACTAGACCCACGCGCTGCATCATCAACCCTCTGTGTGTCACACCGCGCCAAGTAAGCAATCCACCCACGAGCAAACCTGCTACTGAATAACTGAACAGTTCTGCCATGCTGGTCGGTTGGTACAACATCATGGATGTGGTTTGCCAGAATTGACGGATAGACATACCTAACCAAATAGCAGCAAGTGCAAAGCCTAGGCTAGCAACCGCAAATCGATGAACCTGTAACGTATTCCAGTCTCTAAAGGTTGCGATAAGTAGGATGCAAGCTGGCAGCAACCAGCCGACGCTTAGCATATTAATGACGGGAAGAGCTTGGGCTGAGACGTTGTCAGTCACCAATGGCGACTCTGCCGTATTAAGCAAAATTATCAGCAATGCGAAGGCACACCAAAGCAGGTAGCTGTAGGCTTCATAGATGCGGCTTAAGCGTTGTGCAAATTGGCTACGGTATCTGTACACCAAACCCATAACCAACGCTTGGTTAGCAAAAACGATGGCGCTTGTGAAATCAAGGTGTCCCAAATAGCCGTACTGCCCAGTTAACCAGTAGTTGGTTTGGGTGAATAGCGCCATTAAGAATACATGCAAAAATGCGCCTTCAAACCAGTTGGTCAGTTCGAGGTCCACTTGCTTTAGCGTGGCTCGAGCATAGAGCAGGATGATGAGAGACGGTAGGTAACTCACAATAACCCAAGCCCAATGTCCTGCTTCTACGGGTTGCCATTCAGGGATGAAGGGTAAAAGTGTGAGGCGGATGACCAGTATCCCCATCGCCACTTTAATCGCCCAACTTGCGGGGCGAAATAACCCTGATTGCGTCTGCAACGCCATTACCGCAACTTGTATCGAGATTGCTGTCGTCAACCAGGTATCGCTTAACCAAACAAAGGCGATGCCTACGATTAAAGCGTGCATGACGGCAGAACATTCCAATGCTAGCGAATGTAAGCGCTGACCAAGTACAACGTAATAAACGGTCACCAATGCGCAGAATGCAGTCCAGTGCCACAGGTAGCCTTGCATAAATTCGTCGACATAAAACAACGTAATCAAACTCATTGCTGGAGCCAGTACCAACAGAAGCACGCCACTGAGTTGCGATCGGTCACTGAGTGACTGGCAATAAGTTCGACAGCAGATCAGTGCAATACTGGTGGCCAATGCGAGTAAGATACTGGCACCATGTTCTGGCATATACAAAGCGTCAAACGCGACAGTGAGGATAACAAGTGCGGTCGCAGAGACCAATATGGAAGGCAAAAATACGCGCAATGACCAACCTGTGCGAACCGCTGGGAGCCATACTGTCGCAACGAGCAGCGCATAACAGTACACCATGTGCAGTGTGTCCAATTCTGGCATTCTAGTGACAGCCGAAAAGGTCAATAACGCAATCGCGAGAGAGGTAGCGGTCGGCGGATTTGTCCACTTATTCTGGCAGTGATGAGAACGAGGATTGAGTGTCCAACCCAGTCTTGGAACGGCGAAAATAAGATAAAGAGTAATTGAGAGATAAATAGCCAGCCAAGAAAAAAGCGTCTCAAGCGGCATGCTTTCAATGAGCAACAGCATCCAAACAACATGTGGAAGCGCGATGCTTGGAGAAATCCATGCACTACGCACTTTTTGCATTAGCAATGTTGCCGCGACCGAGATCGCGCTGATATACCCAGCTAATAAGAAGTAATTAGGCTCGCTTCCACCAATCCATAACGGTGCGGTATATCCACCAATCAGACCAAGCACCGCCATCAATGGTCCTTGCTGTAAAGATAGAGCCAAGCTACAAAATGCAGCAGCGGCTAAGATGATAAGCGAGACACTAGGCGTCAGCATTTGATAAACAACAAACGCAAAGATAACCGTGCAGTAAATGCCAGTTAGCCCGGTTCCGGTAACGGCGGCAGGCACATAAGTAAAGCCTTGGGCTCGTGTTGCTCGTTGAGGATTTTGTTGTTCTTTGCGGTGGAACCATTCGCCAACAAGCACCATAAGTAACGAGAGTACAAACGCAAAGGACACACGCATAAGTGGCGAAAACTCAATGTGACTACCAATAACCTGTACGAGATACCCCCCACCAATTAGCATTGCCAGCGCGCCCACCCAAACCAACCAGTTTTCTTGAATGTTGCTAAACAGACTCTGCACTCTACTTGGCAATATAGACTCTTGTTCTTGACTAAAAACGTCCAGTTGAACTTCGCTTGTCTGGTATTGAGCTTGATGTGTTGCGTTTGGATAAGATGCTCGGTCGGTAATCGGGTCATGCTCCTTAGAGGATGAGGAGTTTGCCTCTTTTGTTACCTCTTCAACACTGGATTGTTGGCGCGTTGGTTGGTTCGAGTCCTTATTTAGACTGACTCGCAGTGATGTTACCTCTTCACGAAGTTTGGTTAGCTCTTTTTCTAAAAGTGCTGCTCGGTTGGCGGCTTTCACTCCGATGAGGATGGCGAGCAATGCCATGAATAGTGCTAGTATTACGTACAATCCATTTCTCCTTGCGTACGTCGCGTGACACACGATTCTTAACTTTGAGCACGTACGCTAAAGCTTAGTCCAAGCGCTTTGCCTTAGCTTCATATAGTGCTAGGTTCCGCGCTTTCTTTAAGAATCATTCTACATAATGAAACTCAATGCGTAATGATGAATTCGACGAAGCGACATACTTGTATGTCACTTTAAGACCTGATGAACAGAAATGAGTCGTTAAGTCATTGGGGTTCAACTATATTCATAATTCTGATGCGATACCCAAGTGACCTCAAAAATGTGTATTTCAGAGGCATGCTGTCGAAGAGTCGAAGGTAAGCCGTTTAGTCTGCATGCTAAGTCATGCTTATTGAACCGCACGCCCGAGGTTATTTGGGTATAGCGCATTCACGCGAAAAAAGACAAAACAGGTAAATTATTAATGCAAGTGGGTAATGAAGCGCTGGTTCTATCAGCGGTTGGGGTCATTGGTTTAGGTTGTCAGTGGTTGGCATGGCGATTGCGCTTACCAGCGATTTTATTTTTGCTGCTAGCTGGGTTGATTGTCGGGCCATTTATGCAGTGGTTAAATCCAGATGAGATTTTAGGGAATTTGCTCTTTCCGTTGGTTTCATTGGCGGTTGCGGTGATTCTTTTCGAAGGCAGCTTGACCCTAAACTTTAAAGAAATTCGCGGTGTGAGTGGCTCAGTCTGGAGTATCGTTTCCATCGGGGCCATCATTTCGTGGGCAGCAACCAGTATTGCGACGCACTATTTCCTCGGTTTTACTTGGGAGCTCGCCATGTTGTTCGGCAGCTTAACCGTGGTAACAGGTCCGACGGTGATCGTGCCACTTCTTCGGACGGTAAGGCCTAACAGTACGCTTGCTAATATTTTGCGTTGGGAGGGGATCTTGATTGATCCACTCGGTGCGCTTTTTGTTGTGATGGTTTATGAGTTCATCGTATCGCACAGCGCGATAAATAGCGTCGAAGTGTTCGGGACGCTCATTGCCGTGGGCGTCATTCTTGGTGCGGCCTCCGGCGCAGCAGTCGCAACGATTATGCGCCGTGCGTGGCTACCGGAATACTTGCAGCCATTTGCGGTTTTGATGATCGTGCTCGGCGTATTTTCCGTCTCCAACCATATTGAGTCTGAAGCCGGATTACTCACGGTTACTGTAATGGGTATGTGGCTTGCCAACGCAAAGGGCATCAATATTCAACAAATTCTGCACTTTAAAGAGCACTTGACCATATTGCTGATCACCGGCCTATTTATTTTCCTTGCTGCACGCATTAGCTTGGATGATTTTGCTGCGCTGGGTAGTGGCGCGTTATTGCTGTTTGTATTTATGCAGTTGGTGTCGCGCCCGTTGTCGATTTTCCTCTCAACCATCCGCAGTAACTTGAGACTTAAAGATAAACTGTTTCTGTCTTGGGTTGCACCGCGCGGTATTGTCGCTGCCTCTATTTCTTCTCTTTTCGCGATCAAATTGACCGAATACGGTATTGATGAAGCGATTTTACTGGTACCTATGACCTTCATGGTGATCATCGGAACGGTTGTTTTACAAAGTGCAACGGCACGTCCTGTCGCATTGATGTTGGGCGTCGCGGAGCCAGCGCCACGCGGCTTCTTGTTGATTGGTGCTAACCGAGTAGCCAGAGAAATTGGTCAAGCGTTGGCACGCTATGACCGCCGCATATTGATGACCGATTCTAACTGGGAGTACATCAGTCAAGTTCGTATGTTGGGGCTGGATTACTACTACGGGAATCCGATTTCTAGTCACGCAGATGACAATTTGAACCTGATAGGGGTGGGACAAGTCGTTGCATTAACGCCTGACCAGCATTTCAACATTATGGCTTGCATGCAATTTGTCGACGAGTTTGGTGAAGATAAAGTTCACTGCTTGCAAAAAGTGAAAACCAACGGCAATGGTAGCGAGAAGCACTCCGTGGCTCAGGAGTACCACGGTAAATTGCTGATGGGCGGTAACGTAAGCTATACCCAGCTGGCCAGTTTGTTGAGCCGCGGTGCAGAGATAAAACACACGAAATTGAGCGACAACTTTACGTATCAAGACTATTTAGCGCACCACAAAGGGAACTCGGTAGTACCGTTGTTTCACGTTGAAGAAAAAGGGAAAATTCAATTCTGTGATGATCCTGAGCAGTTTACTCCAACCACCACAAGCACCGTTGTGTCTCTGATTCTGTCAGAAAGCGCAAAGTAAATTAGAGAAGTATGCGGCCCATTTTTATCGTAGTGTCTCGCACGCTGATTACTTCAACTTCGTGAAACACTCGCCTGCTTGTTTAAAACGGAAGGCGAGTTTCTCTTCCTATAATGTCAGAGTAAGTCGTGATTCATTACTGGTTTCGGAAAAGTAATCTCGTGAATTCAGAAAATTCGCATTGACGTTACTGATAAGGATCGCAATACTGCGCGACTGTTTTACTTTAGGGTGACATTATGGCTCCGCAAACTAACCGAAAAGATTTACATCTAGACGCTGTTTTACATCATGACATGAGCATGAAGCATAAAACGGCGGGCTTTGAGTCTGTCGAGTTTGAACACTGCGCGCTGCCAGAATGTGACTTTCAGGCGATCGACCTATCGACAGAGTTTCTTGGCCACCGACTGGCGCTGCCGTTTTTGATTAGCTCAATGACAGGTGGAGCGAAAGACGCTGAAGTGATCAATTGTCGTTTGGCTGAAGCTGCCAGTGAATTAGGCATTGCGATGGGCGTGGGTTCGCAGCGTATTAGCTTAGAAGATCGCCAACACGCAGGTCTAGGCAAAACCATTCGTGATTTAGCCAAAGATGTGCCGCTTTATTCTAACCTTGGAGCCGCTCAATTGCGCGACAAAGGTAAACTTGATAATGCGCAGCGTGCGGTTGAATCCATTCAAGCGGATGCGTTGTTTGTACACGTAAACCCAATGCAGGAAGCGTTTCAGAAAAATGGCGACCATAATTGGATTGGGGTCTTACACGCTATCGAGCAGCTTAAATCTCGCGTGAATGTTCCGATCATTATTAAAGAAGTCGGTTTTGGTATTAGTGGTCACGTTGCGCAGCGATTGGTTGACGCCGGTGTGGATGCCATTGACGTAGCGGGCGCGGGTGGCACAAGTTGGAGCGCGGTTGAAGGCTATTGCCAAGATAACCCGAAAATGCAGCGTGCAGCCGAACTTTTCCGCGATTGGGGCATCCCAACGGCAAAATGTTTGACTCAAATACGAGCACAGTATCCTACATTACCTTTGATCGCCTCAGGTGGTGTGCATAACGGACTTGAAGCGGCGAAAGCCATACATTTGGGCGCCAATCTCGTTGGGCAAGCGGGCGCAGTTTTGAAAGCGGCTACCATAAGCACTCAAGCGGTGGTCGAGCACTTTGAGCAAATGGCGTTAGAGTTACGTTTATCATGTTTTGGCACGGGGTCTTCTAAGATCAGCGCATTAACGCAAGCGCGCTGCCTATAGGTGTTTATGGTGTCATTTACGCAGCTTGGCTCAATAATTTTTCGGTGTCTTAACACGTAGACTGATAATTTCGTTATAGTTGATACAAAAGTCACTTCAACAAGTGACTGCTTAGTTCAGACCGTTGAATGGGCATTTGTTGAAGCGATTGAGTTTTATTTTAATATTGTTTGCAACTGGAACCTTAAATTTATGAAAAAACTAGTCATGCTGATGTTGGCGGCTTCTGCTTTAACCGCTTGTAGTGATGAAGTGGGCACTGAAGGCTGGTGTAACGACATGCGCGATAAGCCAAAAACAGAATGGACAGCAGACAATGCAGTAGACTTTGCGAAGCACTGTGTTCTTCAAGATGGTGTGGGCAGCGAGCAATGGTGTGAGAACTTGAAAGATAAGCCAAAAGGTGACTGGAGTGCAAACGAAGCCACCAGCTTTACTAAGCACTGCATTTTCTAAGCACTACACTTTCTCAACACGGCGTCTCTTATTAAGAGCGATGACTGTGTTAGACAAAATATTAAGAAAACACCAAGCGTCTTGCTTGGTGTTTTTGTATCGACAATAGCTTGGGCTTTCACGTTCTGAGCACACCTATCTTTCCTCTGAGTAGAGTGTTTTACATTTTCGTTTCATTTTTGAAAACCTGTATTACCTGCCTTTAATTTTTCGCATTGCAGTGGCATGGTGTCGGTGTATTCGTCTAATTCAATTAGATTCATAACAAAAAGGGACTCAAATGGAAGTACTCAAAGGCTCATGTCTGTGTGGTAAGGTGAAATTGGAAGTGGCAGATGAATTCAAGTACATGGGAAATTGCCATTGCTCGGAATGTCGAAAATTTACTGGCTCTGACTATTCATCGGCGGGCGGTATTGCTTTGGATAAGTTGCTCATTACTCAAGGAAAAGAGGATATTCAAACTTATCAGAAAAGCGAAAATACCATGTTATGTTTTTGTCGCCATTGTGGATCGAGCCTGTATTCGAAAAAGAACAATGGGATTGTCAATATTCGCCTAGGTGTCTTGGATGATGCTCCATCCCACAAGCCAAATTTCCATATTTTTGTCGCGTCCAAAGCGCCGTGGCTTGAGATATCGGATAACCTGACTCAGTTTGAGGCCGGGCCCAAATAGAGTAGTAGCGGAAGAGAATTATTTAGTAACAGAGGGCGTTGCAATAAGTCTGCAACGCCCTCTGCACTTTTATTTTTGAAATTAGAACAGAGATGATTATTTTGCGTCTTGCAGTTCTTCTAAGCCACCTGCATTGTGCAGATTCGTGAACCCTTGCGATTGCAAATATTGATACGCTTTACCAGAGCGGTTACCACTGCGGCAGTACAACACGATCGCTTGATCTTTATCGACGTCTTGGAAATGTTTATCAAGATCAGATAAAGGGAAATTGACCGCATTGTCTAAATGCCCCTCAGAGAATTCTTGCGGCGTGCGTACATCGACAATCATTGCGCCTTTCTCAATCAGTTGCCACCCTTGCTCAGCACGCTCAGAAGCCGCAACGCTGAAAGAAAGCAAGCCAACGCACAATGTTGCAAGAAACAGAGATACGACCTTTTTCATTGTTTGATTATCCTTTTTAAGAGTATGTAACCACTCTAGATTTGATTGAACACATTTTCCATCATAAAGAGGTTTTAAGTGGTCGTGAATGTCAAAAGTTTCGATAGAAGATTTTATTCAATTCAATAAAAAATTTTTATGAAATCCACCTCTTGAACTCCAATTTTTCGACCTTATTATTCTCATCGAAAGCGAGCGGTCGACTCGCAAATCCATCTTGATGTTTATTCTGTCTTTTATTTTTGGTTCCAAGTAGGAGGCACTTAAAAATGAAAATTCGTCCTTTAAATGACAAGCTAATTGTTGAAAGACAAGAGGTGGAAAATAAATCTGAAGGGGGAATCGTTTTAACTTCTCAGTCGGTGAAAAAATCAAACCGCGGGAAAGTCATTGCTGTTGGTTTAGGTAAACGCCTCGAAAATGGCGAACGCGCTGCGATGGAAGTCAAAGTGGGCGACCAAATCATTTTCAATGACGGTTACGGCGTGAAAACCGAGAAAATTGACGGCGCAGAATACTTGATTCTGTCCGAATCTGATGTGTTAGCAATCGTTGAGTAATTATTTTTGTAGTAGTTTTTGAGGAGATAATTATGGCTGCAAAAGACGTATTATTTGCTAATGACGCACGTCAAAAAATGCTGAAAGGTGTGAACTTACTGGCGGACGCAGTAAAAGTAACACTAGGCCCGAAAGGCCGCAACGTTGTGCTTGATAAATCTTACGGCGCGCCAACCATTACCAAAGATGGTGTGTCGGTAGCGAAAGAAATCGAACTGAAAGACAAGTTCGAAAACATGGGCGCACAAATGGTGAAACAAGTGGCGTCCAAAGCGAATGATGAAGCGGGTGACGGTACAACGACGGCTACTGTACTGGCGCAATCTTTCATCAACGAAGGTCTTAAAGCGGTAGCTTCTGGCATGAACCCAATGGACCTAAAACGTGGTATCGACAAAGCCACTGAAGCGGCGGTTGAGAAACTACGTGAAATGTCTAAGCCATGCAGCGACAAAGAATCCATCACCCAAGTGGGTAGCATTTCTGCAAACAGCGATCGCGCGATCGGTGAAATCATTGCAGAAGCGATGGAAAAAGTGGGTCGCAATGGCGTGATTACGGTGGAAGAAGGCCAAGGTCTAGACAACGAATTGTCTGTGGTTGAAGGTATGCAATTCGACCGCGGTTACTTGTCGCCATACTTCATCACTAACCAAGAAAATGGCAGCGTAGAGCTAGACAACCCTTACATCCTATTGGTGGACAAAAAAGTCAGCAGCATCCGCGAGCTATTGCCAGTGCTAGAAGAAGTGGCGAAATCTTCTCGCTCGCTATTGATCATTGCTGAAGACATCGAAGGTGAAGCGCTAGCGACATTGGTTGTGAACAACATGCGCGGCATCGTGCGTGCGACGGCGGTGAAAGCACCTGGTTTTGGTGACAACCGTAAAGCGATGATGGAAGACATTGCGGTACTAACCGCAGGTACGGTCATCTCTGAAGAAATCGGCCTAGAGCTTGAAAAAGCAACGCTAGAGCAACTAGGTAGTGCGAAGAAAGTGACCATCACCAAAGACACAACAACCATCGTGGGTGGCGCAGCAGAAGCAAGCGCGATTGCTGATCGTGTGGCTTCGATTGAAAAACAAATCGAAACAACCACCTCTCAATACGATAAAGACAAGCTTCAACAACGTGTTGCGAAGCTTTCTGGCGGCGTAGCGGTGATCAAGATCGGCGCTGCAACCGAAGTTGAGATGAAAGAGAAGAAAGACCGCGTGGACGATGCGCTACACGCTACTCGCGCAGCGGTTGAAGAAGGTATTGTTGCTGGTGGTGGTGTTGCCCTAACTAAGATCGCGAAAGAACTGGCGGATCTAAAAGGTGACAATGATGACCAAAACGTGGGTATCCGAGTTGCGCTACGTGCAATGGAAGAGCCTCTTCGTCAAATCGCAACCAACGCAGGTGACGAAGCTTCAGTTGTGGCGAATGCTGTCAAAGCGGGTGATGCCGATTACGGTTACAACGCTGCAACAGGTGAATACGGCAGCATGATCGAAATGGGTATCTTGGACCCTGCGAAAGTAACACGCTCAGCGCTTCAATTCGCAGCGTCTGTTGCTGGCTTGATGATCACCACTGAAGCGATGATCACCAACCACGTTGAAGACAAAGAACTTGATATCTAACGTTACCAATCGTTAGTGATTAAGTAAGTGTTAAAACAACAATAACATTGCAAAACCTAAGCGGGCTCGCTTGAGCCCGCGAATCAGTCATTTGAGGTAAGTGTTATGACCCGTTTACCTGCGTTTTCTTTCTCAATATCTGAGCCGAGCGGTAATGAAGCTTCGTCAACGTGGCCGACGGCTATTCACTTCCCCCTCGTTCCAGCTGGGCCAGAGTTTTCGATCGAAAATGCTCTGCCTAAACGTCCGACAGTGACAATATTCACTATCGATTTGTCTCAGTTATTTAAAGGGGACGCACGGGTCATTCATTAACTGCATCGAAACAGCCAGCGTAAGTTGGCTGTTTTTTTTCATTTCTGGGTGTAGGTCAAATTATTGATAATGTGAATCGTTTTCGTTTGATTGTCGCTACTTGTTCAATGTGTTAGCTTAAATTGGGACTGTTCCCAAGTAAGGTAATAAAATAATGAATAAGAAAATACTGCTTCCCTTAATGTTAGGGATTTCCGCTACTGCCGCTGCTTCTGATAACAAGGTTGTAGAAAGTGTCTTGATTGATGACATCGCGCTAGAAGGTTACGTGAAGAAAAGCTATGAGGTCGTGATGCAAAGCGAGCCTGAGCTTTTCCCGTACGCGTTTCGTGGTAGCCGTGTGCAAATGAAGTTACTGGTTGAGTTATTCCATAATTCAAAGAACGACAAAAAAGCGGCTCGCGTGATCACTCTAGGGAATGGTTATGTACCAGGTAATCCGGGTGTAAAACACACTTACGATGCTGCGATTGTGGACCGTTTTACTCAAAACTATCCAGTCGCGTTCGACTACAGTATCTATCAAGCTGGTGGCACGCCGGTATTTAGTGAGGATTACTCACCGCAAAACGAAGCCAATGATGTTTCCGTATCGACAACCACGGTTGCTCCGTCTATCGGCTTAACCGCGACTGCAACACCGGGCTCAGCACCAAGTTTTTCTGGCTCGTTGACGACCGATCTCGGTGTGGCTTATACGTCTCGCTACTCAAGTAAGGATTACGTCACCGCAGCCAAACCAAAGGCTTCCATGGAACGCGGTATGGGCGTTAAGTGGACCACCTCTCTTAGCCAAATTTACACCAACGACTACCAGTACTACGGTAAATGGGCGGGCGTTTACCACTACACTGGTTGTTCAAACGAAAACCTATTACCAGAAGAGAACTTGCCGCGTTTGATCTACGGTTTCAAACCGAAATTCCAGTACGTGTTCACACCAGAATTTGAGCGCGGAGAAGAGCCAAAAACGGAGATGATCGCACGAGCTGGCATGAAAGAAGTTGAAGAAGGTTTCTCTCGCAATGCGTGCAACTGGTACGATCAAGGTACAACAAGCCACTACACTGAGGCACAAATTCGCTTCACGATTGATTGGGATACGCTAACCGTTATCACTCAATAAACGTTTCACTTATCAGACCGAAGGTTTGTGGATTGTAATGCGGCTCTAGTAGCCGCATTTTTTATGGTCGAAATCTGATCGCAAGCGCATTAAGTCTTTAAGCCCAGCATCGCGCCGAAAATGACCAATCCCGCACCACATGCTTGGGCGGATTGGCAGCAATCAACACGTTGTGAAACCTTCAACGGCAGCACTTAGCAATCATTTGCGCATTTTTATTTTTGCATACAAGCCGCGGTGGATGGCTTAGGCGCGGCGATGGGATCGTATCCTTTTGTTATGGACGATATTAAGCGCGGTAATTTGGTCGCGCCATTTGGTTTTGTGCTATCAGGTTGCAATTATGTTTTATTGAGCCAAGATAAAAAGCGTACAGAACTCGAACATAAATTCATCACGTGGTTACAAACGCAAATGGTAGAGTGTGTACCACTACCATCGCAGCAAAATACGCAAGGCGAATAGAAGGCGTAGAGCGTGATTACGTCAGTCAGTTTGATGGAAAAGGGCTTAGGAAATTGGAAATGGAAAACCTCAATATTGTTGAAATCAAATCATTTGTTCCAGCGAAAGATTACGCGCTCTCAAAACGTTTTTATGAGGCGATAGGCTTTGATATGGCGTCAGACTTCGGTGATGTGGCGTACTTCTCTCAAGGCAGCTGCGCGTTCCTTTTACAGAATTTTTATGAGCCAGAACACGGCAACAACTTCATGATGCACTTGCTCGTAGAAGACGCAGAAAGCTGGCATCAGCACTTATCCAAAGTGGGCCATGAGGAATTTGGCTCGCGTTTGACTGAGCTGGTCGAGCAACCTTGGGGCATGCGCGAATGTTGTTTGTTTGACCCTAGTGGCGTTTTATGGCGAATCGGTCAGAACATGAATACTGACTAACGCCAGTCCTCTTTTCAGAACATCTATATCGCGCAGGTATTGATATCTCGATACCTGCGCGTTTTGTTTTTTGCTTAACCTTGCCAACGTTTCTCGCGCACTCACGCCTTTTTCGAGGTGGTGTGCGATGGACTGACCCCAAAAAGCTCCTCAAGCAGCATGGCTTTGAGTTCTGCTCTGACTTCTGCCCCACCGATTAACGCCAAAAGTGCGATCCCACCTGGGATGAGAATCACCATCAATATTGGTCTTAAAATATAAGAAAAGCAGAATATGGTCGGCAAGAAAATCAATCCTTGGCCTAGTTTGTTTAATACGTACATGAGCGATTCCTTTTGTTTTTATATAAAATTGAGCTTGCTCATTTTTATAATTGAGCGCGCTCAATTTGTCAATGTCAGCCGCTCAAGGTATGATCCTTTCAGGCTCATTAAGCAGATACATCAATGACGAAGCGACAACAAACCAGAGACAAAATCCTAAAAGCCGCGTGGGCATCTTTTGCTCAGAATGGCTATGACATGACGACCACAAGGCAGATTGCGAGAGAAGCAGGAGTCGCCGATGGTACGGTGTTCAGCCACTTCCCGACCAAACTGTCGATTTTGCGCGAAGGGATGCTGACGCAACTGCAACAGATCAGCCAAGAGACGCTAGTCAGTGTGGAAGGTAAGACAGCTATCGACATTGGTTTGGCGCTGACGGAGAAATACTATCGCTACTATTTTGCGAACGTCGAGTTGAGCCGAGCTTTGTTGAAAGAAGTGATTTGGGATTTGGATTATTATCAGTCGTTTAACCAAGCTTTGTTTCAATCTGTAAACGGAAGCTCCGTCCTTGAGGGAAAAATACCGCTGATTTTTGACTGCTATTTTATGACGTTAATCTCGCACTTGAGCCGTGCAGAACCGGATGTTGAAGCGGCACTTGAAGAGCTTCATGCTAAGTTTCAGCAAATCATTGCGACTGCATAACATGGCCCCAACGCAGGATCTGAAAGAATATACTGCCTGTCATTTTATTTGCTGGACTCCCATTTTCTCGTTTCAGTTGGCGTCTCACCAAATAGCCGCTTGTAGCTTTGACTGAACTGCCCGAGATGGAAAAAACCAAAGTCAAAAGCGATTTCTGCAATTGTTCGATTATCTTCAGGGCTTTGTAGCACTCTACGTACTTGATTCAGCCGAATTCGGTGTATGAATTGCTTTGGGGAAGTATTACAGCAATGTTCAAAGGTGTACTGTAGTGTGCGACGACTGACGTGTACTGCGTCACACAGTTCACTGACGGTTATCGGTGTACGGTAGTCTAGATCCTGTAGCTGTTGTTTTATACGGTGCATCACGTGTTGACGATGAGAGATTGATATCGGATGGCTCGTGTGCAGTGAACTGAGTGAGAACAACTCCAGCACAATATCTTTTAAGATTGCTTGATGTGTGGTTTCAGACCATCTTGGCTCGGCGGAACCAAGTAACGTGCCTAAGTAGTATTTAAGTTGTTGAATGTGTTTTTCCGTCAAACCCGTTAAGTGCAATGTGTTGTTTTGGATACTCCCAAGCTCAAGCTGTTTTTCTATGATTTGAACCAGTTTTCTGTCGAGTACTATTCCATAGATAGAAAACTGCTCCGGTGTCATTAACTCAAAATCAGCGCCACCTTGTCTAAGCAAAAGCTGGCTTGCATTAAACTGACTGTGATTTAGGTGTAGCGGCTTATTTTCCGCACTCAAGCCCAACCAAATTCCTCCCTCTTCAACCCTGCATTGCTGTCTTAGTGAGCGGTTACTGTCTTCACGAAATACATGGAAATTGGGAAATCGTCGTTCTCGAATTTGACCTAAAAATCGGCCATCGCTGAGTTGATCGTATTCCTGTTGCCAGTTTATTAGGCTTGCAGCTTGTTGGTTTGCATCCTTTGTGTGATGGATGCACAGCATTGGTGCGGTTTGGGGTGTTTGGTCACTCATCCTTGTGATGCTCATTCCTTTTTTGTGAGTCATGTTGGAGCAGTTTTTATGTAACTCATTGTTTATTAGTGTTTTATAAATGTTGCCAGTTTTTGATAACGCTACGGAACACATTTGGCAATACTTTCTTAAAGCTTATTGATAGTTCAGCAAAAAGCGAACCAAATAGTGAAGAGGAAGAGCAATGACGGCAACTTATCGTCGGCAACAAGGAAGTAAAGTCTATACCTTTAAGTCATTAGCTGACTTGATGGCGAAAGCGACACCGGAGCGATCAGGCGATGCGTTAGCTGGGGTTTGTGCTCAGTCAGCGGCAGAACGTGTAGTCGCACAAATGGCGCTGTCTGAGTTACCACTTAAAACGTTTCTTAACGAGGCGGTTATTCCATACGAAAGCGACGATATCACTCGCCTAATTATCGATACGCATGACCTTGAAGCCTTTAAACCGATTGAGCACTTGACGGTCGGAGATTTTCGAAATTGGCTGCTGAGTGAAGAAGCCGATGGTGAAACGTTGGCTAAAATTCGTCAAGGTTTAACACCAGAAATGGTGGCCGCAGTCAGTAAGATTATGCGCAACCAGGATTTGATTCTCGTTGCTAAAAAATGCCAAGTTGTCACGGCTTTTCGGAATACGATTGGTTTGCCGAGTCGCCTGTCTACTCGCTTACAGCCGAATCACCCCACTGATTCTCTCAACGGTATCGCAGCGACCATTTTTGATGGTCTGATGTACGGAAATGGCGATGCGGTTATCGGTATCAATCCGGCAACAGATAATGTGCCTCAAGCTATCAAGTTAATGAACTTAATGGATGAGGTGATTCAACACTATCAAATACCGACTCAGTCTTGTGTGTTAACTCATGTAACGAACACGATCGAAGCCATTGAAATGGGTGCACCAGTCGATCTCGTTTTTCAGTCGATAGGCGGCACGCAAGGAACGAACGATACCTTCGGAATAGACTTATCAATTTTGAAAGAGGCCCATGAAGCCGCGTTGTCTTTGAATCGAGGTAGTGTAGGAAACAATGTGATGTATTTTGAAACCGGACAAGGTACAGCGTTGTCTGCGAATGCATTTCATGGGGTCGATCAACAGACTTGCGAAGCTCGTGCTTATGCTGTCGCGAAACAGTTCGATCCTTTGTTGGTTAATACAGTTGTTGGGTTTATTGGCCCAGAGTACCTGTTTGATGGCAAACAGATCATTCGTGCTGGGCTTGAAGATCATTTTTGTGGGAAGCTGCTTGGTTTACCCATGGGTTGCGACATCTGTTACACCAATCATGCCTATGCCGATCAGAATGACATGGATAATTTGCTGACACTGTTAGGCGTGGCCGAGTGCTCTTTCATCATGGGTATTCCAGGGTCTGATGACATCATGCTCAACTATCAAACTACCTCATTTCACGATGCCCTTTACGCAAGAAAAGTACTCGGTCTGAAGCCCGCACCAGAGTTTGAACAATGGTTAATGGAGATGCAGATTTTCGAGAGCGTGCAAGACGTTCGGTTAAGTGAGCAAATCTCTCGCTCGTTTTCGGGAGCAATTAATCAACTGAATAAGGGGTATTCTCATGGGTAAAGTGATCACCATTTCTCAGTCCACACAAGACGAGTCTGAAGTTGTCACACACAACCCTTGGGGCAAGTTACGCGACTTCACCTCTGCTCGGATCGCTCTGGGTCGCAGCGGAAACAGTGTACCAACCAACGAGTTACTCTCATTTCAGCTGGATCATGCCCAAGCTATGGATGCAGTGCATTGCAGTTTGAATATTGAGTCTCTCGTTGCTGGTTTGTCGGACTCTTACTCGATTCTTGAAAATACCTTAGAGCCTCCAGTGGTAGTGAGCAGCCAAGTGAGTGATCGGCTTATGTACTTGCAAAGGCCCGATTTAGGACGGCAGCTCGATGAATCTTCTTGGAAAACGCTCAACTCGATAGCAAATGAGCATAACACTGACATTGATCTTGCGATTGTTATTGCTGATGGACTTTCTTCCGTCGCAATTCAAAACCATGCCGTGCCTGTTGTTACGCGATTGATTTCTCTTTTAAGCGCTGATGATGAACATCAATGGAAATTCGCACCTATCACAATCGTAAAGCAAGGAAGAGTAGCGGTAGGGGATGATGTTGGTGAATGTTTTAACGCTAAGGTCGTGCTGGTTTTAATTGGAGAGAGGCCAGGTCTAACTTCTCCGGATAGCATGGGTATGTATCTCACTTGGGGGGCTAAACGAGGCTCTAAAGATTCCCAAAGAAACTGCATTTCCAATGTGCGCCCTCAGGGGCTCAATTATGACGATGCCTGTGAACGCGCATTTTACTTGCTCAAGGAGGCTCGAAAATTACAACTGTCAGGAGTGAACCTGAAAGATCGCTCCGACATCAATGAGCCAGGTGGCGCAAGCGTTGAAGATAAACACAGTGACAACTTTTTAATTTCATCAAAGTAGAAGGATTTAATATGTCTAAACATCAGGAGTACTTGGCCAAAAGGCAGCTAAAAAGAGGCACCGCAGGTTGGATTTTACTTGCTGGCTTAGGTGTCTCGTATGTTATATCTGGTGACTTCGCCGGTTGGAACTTTGGCATCGCTCAAGCAGGATGGGGAGGCTTTCTTATTGCTGCTATCGCGATGGCAGTAATGTATTTCACGCTAGTATTGTCTTTAGCTGAAATGTCTGCGGCTATTCCTGCTGCGGGTGGTGGTTACAGCTTCGCAAGGCAGGCGATGGGGCCGACAGGTGGCTTTTTCACTGGCTTATCAGTTTTGATTGAATATGCGCTCGCGCCTGCTGCGATAGTAATTTTTATTGGCTCAGCAGTGAATGAATTGGTTGGTATCGATGGCCCTGTTGTTTACGCACTTTTCTACGCCGTCTTTATCGCTATTCACATGGCAGGTGTTGGCGAAGCTCTCAAAGTAATGATGGTCATCAGCGGTTTGGCTGTGCTAGCTATTCTAATCACTGCTGCTGTGCTTATTGGTCACTTTGATGTTAATAACTTATTCGATATTGCTCCGGCGACGGCTCAGGCAACAGAAATCTTGCCGTTTGGGTGGTATGGCGTATGGGCGGCGTTGCCATTTGCAATGTGGTTGTTTCTTGCGGTTGAAGGTGTACCTTTAGCGGCAGAGGAAGCAAAAAATCCGGCAAAAGATGTTCCAAAAGGCATCATTGGTGCGATGTTGTTTTTATTACTAACCGCAACTCTAGTAGTCGTTCTTTTGGCTGGTGCGGTTGGTTCAAAGGTCATAGGCGATAGCGCGGTGCCATTAGTTGACGCGCTGAAGCTTACAGGCAATTCAACGATAGCAATGGCCGTGAACTTACTTGGATTGGCTGGTCTTATCGCTTCTTTCTTCTCTATCATTTATGGTTACAGTCGCTTGGTGTTTGCGCTTTCCCGCGCGGGTTATTTGCCGCAAACTTTGTCATTAACCAGTGACAAAAAAGTGCCTTCTCGTGCGCTTTTGGTTCCGGGCGTTTTTGGGTTCTTGGTTTCTCTTACGGGGGAGGGGGACTTAATCTTGGCGATGGCTGTTGTCGGTGCGACTGTATCGTACGCATTAATGTCCTTGAGCCATATTTTATTGCGAATTAAACAGCCGGAGTTAGCTCGCCCATATAAAACGCCTGGCGGGATAATTACTTCGAGTATTTCTCTGGTGCTTTCTTTGATCGCAATGACAGGTGTTTATGCTTTTGATCCCTCAGCCTTTTTCATGACAATGGGATTGTTTCTTATCGGTGGTGTTTATTATGGGTTGTACAGCCGCAACAAATTGGTTGCAGCAACCGCCGAGGAAGAGTTTGCCATGCTTTCTGTTGCAGAATTAGAGCTTGAATCAGATGTAGCACGATAGCCATTTCAATTCTTGTTCGCCACTACATCAAGGGAGCCATAGGCTCCCTTTGTCATTTCTATCAAAAGTGCATAGCGCACAAATGCATCACTTTAACTTTATAAGTGGTTAATCATGTGAAAGTCTAGTCTGGATAACTATGGCGCAGAGCCATCACAGGTAAAGGTTAAGTTTTCAAGGAAAGATCATGATAAACAAGGTATTTAATACACTTTTGGGAACAGAGTTACCGATTATTCAAGCGCCAATGGCCGGCGTGCAAGACAGCCAAATGACCATAGCTGTCAGTAATGTTGGCGGGCTTGGCTCGTTACCTTGTGGAATGCTGAACAAAGACGCCATCGTAAAAGAACTTCAACTTATCAAACAGGCAACCAACCGACCGTTCAACCTCAACTTCTTTTGCCATGAAATGCCGGAATATGACGCCAACAAGCACGAAGAGTGGCAAAAAACGCTGCAACCGTATTTTTCTGAAGTTGGTGCAACCGTACAGGCTCAGCCAAACGCTCCGACAAGAATGCCTTTCAATCATGATATTGCTGACGCGATTGAACCATTTGCACCGCCAGTGATTAGTTTCCACTTTGGTTTGCCAGACGATGAGCTGTTAGCTCGAATTAGAGGGTGGGGCGGGAAGATCCTTTCGTCAGCGACCACGGTGGATGAAGCACTATGGCTGGAAGCAAAAGGCGTTGACGGCATTATCGCCCAAGGCTTGGAGGCTGGTGGACACCGAGGCATGTTTTTATCGGATGATTTATCTACTCAATTAGGCTTGATGGCGTTGTTACCGCAAATCGTCAAGCGCGTGAATTTGCCTGTTATTGCAGCAGGAGGAATTGCCGATAGAAATGGTGTAGAAGCCGCGCTGAAGTTAGGGGCAAGTGCTGTTCAAGTTGGCAGCGCCTACTTGTTGTGTGATGAGGCGAAAACATCGTCTTTACATCGATATGCGATTGCCAGTGAGCGTGCGCAGCATACGGCGGTGACCAATGTTTTTTCGGGCCGGCCTGCACGAGGCATTGTGAATCGCGCGATGTCGGAGCTAGGCTACATCTGTGAGTCTGCGCCGAAATTCCCATATGCTTCCATTGAAATGACCCAGTTAAGAGCGCTTATGGAGAAGCAAAACCGAGATGAATTTACGCCGTTGTGGTGCGGACAAAATTCGTCGGGTTGCAAAGAAGTTTCGGCAGCAGAAATGACACTGTCATTAGTGGAAGGGATTGATTTGAGCTTATGTTCCTCAGACTAATTTGGCCTGAGGAACACATTTCAAGTGAAGGTTATTGAGGCGCTTTCATCGCTTCAGATTGGTCGCCCGTCATCACGAAGTGCAACTCACCACCCGGTTTGAACTCGGAATGGTCGAAGAAGAAACCGTTATCCAACGCTTTACCATTGATGGTGACAGACTTGATGTACATGTTGTCATCGGCGTTATTCTCTGTGGTGATGGTGAACGTACCGTCTTTAACCGGAATCACCGCTTTGTCGAATAGCGGACGACCCACAGTGTAAATCGGTTCTGCTGCGTTCACTTGGTAGAAGCCTAATGCAGACATCACATACCAAGCGGACATTGCGCCCACGTCTTCGTTACCAATGACGCCTTCTGGCGCAGCGAAATACATGTCATCCAGAATGTGGTCGACGACTTGTTGTGTCTTCCATGGTTCTGCGGTCCAGTTGAATAGGTAAGGAATGTGGTGTGAAGGCTCGTTACCAAACGCAACTTGACCAATCAAACCAGACATATCCGGTGTTTCTGTGCCTTGGCTTTCTGCGGTGAAGGTGGCTTCTAGGTTCTTCTGGAACTCAGCATCGCCACCCATGATGGTTTTTAAGCCTGCGATGTCATGCGGTACAAACCAAGTCCACTGCCACGCGTTACCTTCGGTGTAGTTGCCTGTCTCGTGTTCCGTACCGTATGGGTCGAATGGCGTCATGAAGGTTTCATCAATCATCACTGGGCGCATAAAGCCCGTCACGCCATGTTCTGCGTATTCCGTTGGGTTGTAATCGAAGTACTTCTTGTAGCCTTTCGAGCGTTCAAGGTATTGCTCTTCTGCTTGAGTATCACCGGCCGCTTTGGCGATTTGTGCGATAGCCCAATCGTAGAATGCGTTTTCCAGACCGTAAGAAACAGACTCAACCGTGTAGTCTTCAAATACTGGCTCACCATCGACACGTTGGATAGCTGGCGTGAAGCCGTTTTTCTCAATGTAGTCGATGTGCTTGGTTAAAGTGCGATCCAATACGCCCTGATCCCAATCGGCTTGCAGTGCTGGGTAGTTGTCGTAAGTCGAAGAGTCGATTGCGGCTTTCAGTGCCAGCTCTTTCTCTTGTTGAGTAAACTCTTCTGGGAATTTGGTGATTGCATCCGCAATCACTGCTACCGCTGGGTAGCCTACCATGGTGCCGGTTTCGTCACCTAAGTGCTCCCATTTCGGCAGCAAGCCGCTTTCAGTGTACTTCTGAACTAGGTTCTTCGCGTATTGCACCGCGCGGGTTGGCTCTGTGATGGTTTTTAGTGGGTGTAATGCGCGTTGGGTATCCCATAGAGAGTAAACCGAGAAGTTTGGCTGTTCTTCTGTTGCTTGACCGTAAGCGATGGAGTATTCCCCTTCGCCTTCACGAATTGAGCCTTTGCCCATGCCACGGAATCGACCGTCTACATCTTGATGCACCATAGGCGCAATCTTGGTGTGGTAAAGCGCAGTGTAGAAGATCTCTTTTTGATCTTCCGTGCCCCCTTCAATTGAGAAGTTGAGTGCTTTTGCCCATTTCTCACGTGCGTTGTTACGCGCAGTATCGAAAGAGACATTCGCTTCGGCATCGTAGTTGTTTTCTGCGCCTTGTGGGTCAACCGCAGATAACGCCACTTGCGCATTCAATTCTTGTGAGCCTTCATCTTCAAATTCGATGTAGGCAGTGACGTCCGCTTTGACACGCTTAACTGGATTACCTTGGTCATCGTAAATCAATTCAGAAACGTGCTCTGCCGTTAGGCCGTCAACAGGCTTACCATTAGCAAGGATGTAGACGTCTTTGATCTTCTTATCGAAAGTCGCATAGAAGAAGATTTTTTGGTTTTTCGCCCAGCCAGAGAAGTGCGCTGCATCGCGCTCGCCCGTGATGGTATGACCGTCTTCGCTCACCGTCAGTTTGTTGCGCAGAGAGGTCGAACCCCAGTCGCTGTTAAGGATGGAGTTGAGGTCTATCTTCAGACGTTGTGGTTGACCTTGCGGATAGGTGTAACGATGGAAGCCGACACGTTCAGAAGCTGTAAGCTCAGCTTTGATGCCGTTTTCTGCAATCTTCACAGAGTAGTAACCTGCTTCTGCCACTTCAGAGGTTTTGTCCATCTTGACCGAAATCGCTTCGCGGTAGTCGTCGCTGTCTTCGATGTATTTAGCTTTATCTTCGGTAAACGGCAGGAACAGAATGTCACCTAAGCCGCCCATACCCGTGCCAGATAGGTGAGTGTGGGAGAAGCCAAATAGGGTCTTTTTATCGAAGTGGTAACCTGATGAAGAGTGCCAGCCGATCAGCTCGGTATCTGGAGACAGTTGCACCATGCCTTCTGGCACAACAGGCCCCGGGAAGGTGTGTCCGTTAAAGCCGGTTCCAATGAATGGGTCGACGTATTTTAGGTTGGAAGTATCGACGCTTGGTGAGGTGTTATCGTCGTCATCGTTGCAGCCAGCCAAACCAATAACACTTGCAATCACTGCGGTGGCGATAGCGGTTTTCGTAAAGTTCATAATCTTGATTCCTTAGGCAGGAAGCGAGTTACGTCCTGCCTCTGAGTTAATCTATCTGTTTATTCTTTAAACACGAATTAAATAAAACGTTACTGAGCTTGAAGCGCTTCTTGCTTGTCACCCGTCATGACGAAGTGAAGCTCGCCACCCACTTTGATTTCGCTGTGTTTGAAGGTGAAGTTGGCATCCAGCGGTTTGCCGTTGATGGTTACGGACTTCACGTACTTGTTGTGTGGACTGTTGTTGTCTGCGATGACTGTGAATTCGCCGCCTTCCACTGGAATGGTGATTTCATCAAACATAGGACGACCGATGGTGTAGACCGGATCCGCAGGCGTCACTTGGTAGAAGCCCATGGCCGACATCAAGTACCAAGAGCTCATTTGACCTACGTCTTCGTTACCAATCAAACCAGTTGGTTCGCTGGTGTACATCTCTGACATGATGCGGTCTAGGTACTCTTGCGCTTTCCATGGCTCATCCGTTAGCGCGTATAGGTAAGGAATGTGGTGCGATGGCTCGTTACCGTGCATGTACTGACCGATGTAACCCGTTAGATCTGGCAGCTCTTCACCTGTGTTTGAAGAACGCGCATTGAATAGCTCGTCCAAGTCTTCACGGAAGGCTTTCTCTGGCGTGGTGTCTTTGCCTTGTGCCAAGTCTGCTTGGTAGATTTCTTGTTTCAGACGGTTGAAATCGTGCATTGGTTGGAACTTCCATTGCCACGCGTTCCCTTCGGTGTAGGCAAACTCGTCCACGTAGTAAGGGTCGAATGGTAGCAGTGGGCATTTCTCTTTCATCACACCTGAGCCTTCAGGCCATTCAACCATTTCACACTCATCCAAACGCTCTTCATCAATTGGTTGGTTGAACTCCAAAGGCGGTTTGTTTGGTGATGAGCTCAGCGGGTGGTTTTTCGGACGTAAGAAGCCTGTCTCTGCATCCCAATGGTTAAGCCAGTTGTCGGCACGAGTCATAAACTCTTCTTGCAGTTTTACATCGCCAGCCATGCGCGCGATTTCTGCCATTGCCCAGTCGCCATATGCAAACTCAAGCGTGTAAGATGCACTGTTCCAGTAGCCGTGATGAACAAAGCCGTTTTCTTCGTACACCTTCACTTGCACAACGTTTGCTGCGCCGATGTTGTTGTCTTCCGTCCAATCTGGGAATTCAGATGCCTCGTGGTAACGCACCGTAAACTCAGCCGCTTCTTTGGCCAGTTGTGGGTCGATGTCCAAACCTTTCGCCATCGCGTCAGCAATGATAGAGACCGCAGGGAAGCCGATCATAGTGCCAGTGTAATGGCTGTGCAGTTCCCATTTCGGCAAGATGCCACCATCTTCGTATTTACGAATCAAGTCGTTGGCAAACTCTTCGGCACGTTCTGGATCGATAATGGTTTTCAGTGGATGCGCTGCACGGAAGGTATCCCACATGGAGTACACAGAGTAGTTTGGTGTGTCGCCCGCGTCTTTTTGAATGCGAGTACGCATCGCAGGGTATTGACCGTCGACATCTTGGAAAATCATTGGCGCGATAGAAGCGTGGTAAAGCGCGGTGTAGAAGATTTCTTTTTGATCTTCTGTGCCGCCAGATACCATCATGCGGCTAAGCTCTTGGTGCCATGCGTCGTTGGCTTGAGCGCGCGCAGTATCAAATGACACGTCTTTTGCTTCTGCTTCTAGGTTTTTCTCCGCACCTTCTGTGCCTGTTGGTGACAAGCCTACTTGGATTTCTAGCGGTGTTGATGATGGGGCGAATTCTAGGTAAGCAATGGTTTTCACTGCGTCGATGTTGTCGTTGTTTACATCGATTTCCGTTTCTGCGCCGTCAACCAAAGCGATGGCTTTGACGATAGGTTGGTTGAAGGTGGCGTAGAAGTACACGTGCTGGTTGTTCGCCCAACCGTTCGAGCTACGTAAACCGCGAATGGTGTAAGCGTCGATGAACTCTAAATCACCCTTCATGGTGCGGTTGTTGAAGTGACCTTTGTTGAGGGTGTGGTCTAAATCGAACTTGATGTGTGGCGTGGTGCCTTCTTTGAAGGTGTAGCGGTGGAAGCCAACACGTTGCGTGGTAGTTAGCTCAGCTTTGATTTCGCCTTTGTTCAGTTCAACCGCGTAGTAACCCGCTTCTGCGGTTTCGTTGTCTTTATCGAAGGTGTTGAAAACGGCGTTTTCTTTCTTGGTGAAAGGCAGAACTAAGATATCACCAAGGTCGGTAATGCCTGTGCCAGAAAGGTGAGTGTGGGAGAAACCATACACTGGGATTTCAGTCAGCTTACCGTGGTCGAAGTAACCTGCAGCAGAGCCCCAGCCTTCCATTTCGGTATCAGGAGAAAGTTGTACCAAACCGTAAGGCACAACCGCCCCAGGGAAGGTGTGACCATCTGCACCTGTACCAATCAATGGATTGACGTATTGAGTTAGTGTGGTATCGAGGGATGGTGTACCAGATTTGCTGTTGTCGTCATCACTGTTACAACCAGCAAGACCAAACATGGCAGCGAGTATAGCGGTAGAGATAAGGGTTCTTTTTAGTTTCATTTTTATGGTTCCACTGAAGTGAAGTTTTTTAGGGGGCTAGATGCCCCCTTTCGTTATTTGGATAGGTCTCGACTACTGCGCTTTCATCGCTTCAGATTTGTCTGAAGTCATGACGAAATGCAGCTCACCACCGTCTTTCAAATCGCTGTGCGCGAAGCTGAAGTTGTCACTCAATTGTTTGCCGTTGATGGTCACCGACTTCACGTAGATGCTCTCTTGGCTGTTATTTTCTGAGGTGATAGTGAATTTACCGTCCGCGACTGGAATCACGGCTTTGTCGAACAAAGGACGACCGATGGTGTAACTTGCTTCGCCCGGTGTGACTTGGTAGAAGCCCAATGCAGACATCACGTACCACGCCGACATCTGACCGACGTCTTCGTTACCGATCAGACCTTCATGCGTTGGGTGGTAGAACTCGTTCATCGCTTGGTCGACAATTTCTTGTGTCTTCCAAGGTTCCGCCGTCCAGTTGTATAGGTAAGGAACGTGGTGATCAGGCTCGTTACCCATCACGAATTGACCGATGTAGCCAGACATGTCGTGTGATTGGCTCGTATCGGCGTTGGAGTCCGCATTAAACAGCGCATTCAAGTTGGCTAAGAATGCCGCTTTGCCTTGTTCGGTTACGTCTTCAGGAAGAGAGAAGTCAGTGCGGTCGATGTGCTCGCCACCCATCACGTTAGCTAGACCGTTCAAGTTGTGCGGTGCAAACCATGTCCATTGCCATGTATTGCCTTCGGTGAAGTCTTCACCACGGTGCTCGGCGCGGTAAGGCCAGAACACGTCACTTTCGTTGAGTGCTTTGCGGTCTTTACAGGTGTTGTAGTCCATACCGTCTGGGATAGACAGCGCCATGTTCTCGTCCAAACATTCGGCTTTCAGGTTGTTTGCCCAAACCTTGCTGCCGCTGTTCATGTAAGCCGGACGCATAAAGCCCGTTGCACCCAATGCGTTGCCTTTGGTGTCTTGCAGTTTGCCGTATTGTTCTGGGTTGTAATCGAAGTAGTTCTTGAACGATTCAGAACGTGCCATGTAGCGGTCGTACTGTTGGTCGTTGCCTGCAAGTTTAGCGATCTGAGCGATACACCAGTCGTAGTAAGCGTTCTCAAGACCGTAAGACACCGATTCGTTCACAAGCTCGTCGTATTTATCGACTTTTAAGCCTTCCACGTAACCCGGTTTGTCGCCAGAATCCGGCGCCCATTTGGTGTTAGCTGGAATAAAGCCGACGTCTTCTTGGTAGTCGTTATGACGCGTCATGACCGTGAAGCGTTTGTCACCGTTCCAAGCGTCTTGGTAAGGCACCCAGCTTTCAGTTTTATCAAGGTTGAAGTTGACCGTTTCGTCAGCGGCTTTCAACGCCAAATCAAACTCAGCTGCGGTAAAGGCTTCTGGGTGTTTGACCATGATATCGGCAATAACCGAGACCGCTGGATGACCGACCATTTCACCGGTGTAATCCGAGTGCAGTTCCCATTTTGGCAGCACGCCGCCCGTTTGGTATTTGTTCAATAGATCGCGTGCGTGTTCAATCGCGCGGTCTTTGTCGATGATGGTTTTCAGTGGGTGTGCGGCGCGGAAAGTATCCCACATTGAGTACACTGAGTAGTTCACTAAGCCGTCTTCTGCTTGGTGCACTTTGCCATCCATGCCACGGTATTTGCCATCCACATCTTGGTATAGGAATGGAGCAACGAACGTACGGTAGAGCGAGGTGTAGAACATGGTTTTGTCGGCATTGTTGCCACCTTCCAGTTCAAACTCGCCAAGGATGTTTTCCCAAGCCACGCGGTTTTGTTGTACGACGTTGTCGAAGTCCCAGCCGTTGGTGTCTGCTTCTAGGTTTTTCAGTGCGCCGTCAACGCCAGTGCCAGAAATCGCTACTTTGACCACCAATGGCTCATCGCTCTTGCCAAAGTTCAAATGCGTCAGGACATCGTTTGCGCGTTTTGCCAAACGTTCTGGATCAGGTTCTGGTTCGCCCGGCATTGGTTTGTGCTCTGCGTAACCACGGTAATCTTCCAAGCCGACTTCGGTAGCGTCAGTTGGAGTCAGTTTGCTTTCAGAAGCAAGCTTGGTGTACAGGTTTTCTTCAATGATTGGATCAGAGAATTCTGCCGCGAAGAACACGGTTTGCCATTGACCCCATTCGTTTGAGGTACGCGCGCCTACAACGGTGTTATCGTTAACGCGTTTGTAGTAGATGCTGCGAGAGTGGTTACCATATTGTTCCAACAGTTCGTGTTGAAGATCGATACGTACTTTGCGGTCTTCACCCGGTTTGAAGGTATAACGTTGGAACGCCACGCGGTCGGTTGCCGACAGTTCTGCTTTTACACCTGTTTCAACAAGGTCAACCGAGTAGTAACCAACTTCTGCCACTTCCGAGCTTTTATCCATGGTCACGGCATCGGTATTAAAGCCTGTGTATGGCAAGAATGCGAAGTCGTTTAGGTCGCCTTTACCTGCGCCGGAAATGTGGGTCATTGAGAAGCCAGAAAGCAGGCTGTGCACAGGATCGTATTCAACAGGCGAGCCTTTCCCATTCCAACCGTTTGGATCGAAGTTATCTGGTGACGGTTGAATCATACCTTCTGGCATCACTGGAGATGGGTTAACGTTGCCAAGACCTTTAGTGCCGATCAAGGTATCAACGAAATCCAAAGTAGGGGTAGAGATAACCGGAGTTTCCGGATCAGAGTCGCTGCCACAACCAGCAAGACCAAGCATGGCGGTTAACACTGCGGTAGAGAGTAGGGTTCTTTTTAGTTTCATTGTTTTTATTCCACGAGAAAAGGGGACACGAGGTCCCCTCAAAATCATTATTCGCCTAGGTTGGCTTGCATTGCTTCAGACTTGTCAGCCGTCATCACGAAGTGCAGTTCGCCGCCTGCTTTGAATTCGCTGTGCTGGAAGGTGTTGTACACATCCAGAGGCTTACCGTTGATGGTTACTTCTTTGATGTACATGTTGTCTGGACCGTTGTTCTCAGCCGTTACCGTGAAGGTGCCAGAGCCAATGTCTACCGTCGCTTTGTCGAAGATTGGGCGGCCGATGCTGTAGGTTGGATCGGTTGGCGAGATTTGGTAGAAGCCCAGTGCTGACATCAAGTACCACGCCGACATTTGACCTACGTCTTCGTTACCGATGATGCCGTCTGGCGTCGGCTTGTAGAACTGGTCGTAAACTTGGTCTAGATATTCCTGCGCCTTGTAAGACTCTTCAGTACGGTTGTACAAGTAGATGACGTGGTGCGAAGGCTCGTTACCGTGAATGTACTGACCGATGTAGCCTGTCATGTCTTGGTGCGCTTCGCCGCCATTTGGATCGGCAGTAAATAGGTTGTTCAGCTTGTCGTTCAGACCTTGCGTGCCGCCCATGATTTCAGTCAGCTTGTCTAAGTCTTGCATGAACGCCCATTGCCACTGCCACGCGTTACCTTCTGTGTAGTAGAACGCGTCAGATTTGTAAGGGTCGAAGTCAGTTGAAGCGTATTTCAGTGCACATGGGTCGCCTTCTTTCAGCTCTGTTGGTACGAAGAAGCCTGTGCCATCTGCGTTACCTGCTTTTGCATCCCAGTGTTTCAAAGAGTTGTAAGAACGAGCTTTGAACTCTTCATACGCGTCCATATCGCCAGCGGCTTTTGCCATTTCTGCGATCGTCCAATCGTAGAATGAGAATTCTAACGAGTACGACACTGAGTTCCAGTTCGGGTAACGAACACACTGTTCTTTCTCGTGGTAATTCAGCTGACCTGCCATGAGTGAGCTTAGGATGTCGTCATGAATCTGTGGGTACTCATGCGGTTTGTATCGAGCTGATTTCACCGACGCCGTGTAAGCCTGCTCTGCATCAATCAAGCCTTTGGTCACCGCATCGCCAAGAATCGCTGCCGATGGGTAGCCGATCATGGTGCCGGTCTCTGAGCCGTGACCTTCCCATTTCGGCAATAGACCAAACTCGTCGTTGGATTTACGAATCAAGTCTTTCACGTATAGCGTGGCTTGGTCTGGGTCGATGATGGTCCACATTGGGTGAACGGCGCGGAACGTATCCCACGTTGAGTAAATCGAGTAGTTTGGTGTGTCGCCATCTTTCAGTGTGCGCACCGTGCCAAGCATATCCACGTATTGACCATCCACATCGTAAAACTCGATTGGTGCGATCATCATGTGGTACATGCCAGTGTAGAAGTTGATTTTCTCTGCATCTGTGCCACCTTCTACTTTGATTTTCGCGAGCTTCTCAGCCCACGCGTACTCTGCGTCTTCTTTTACTTTTGCTAGGTCGAAACTTGGCGCTTCCGCTTCTAAGTTTTTCTGTGCGCCTTGCCAGTTAACAGGAGAGATACCCACGCGGATTTCAATTGGCTCTTCGCCTGTGCCGAAGTTTAGGTAAGCGGTAAGATCATCGCCTGAGTAAACCGCGCCATTACGCATTTCGCGCGTTGGTTCTAGATCTTGTTCGCCCAGCAGTGCTTTGGCGATTGGTTGGTTGAATTTCGCGTAGAAGAAGATGTCTTGACCTTGGTGATCTTGCCCTTGGAACCAACCAGTTGAGGTTTTACGACCGCGAATGGTGTATTCGTCCACCACTTCTACTTTGTTCTTCAAAGACTTGCCGTTGTTGTTCATTAGGGTGTGACCTAAATCGAACTTCACGTTACGGTCTGCGCCATCAGCAAAGGTGTATTTGTGCAAACCAACGCGTTTGGTCGCACTCAGTTCTACTTCGATTTGACCTTGGTTCAGCTTGGTTTTGTAGTAGCCTGCGCTTGCTTCTTCATTGGCTTTGTCGAAAGAGTTCAGTTGTGTGTTCGCCATGTCTGCGTATGGCAGAACCAAGATGTCGCCTAAGTCTGTTGCGCCTGTACCTGAAAGGTGAGTATGGGAGAAGCCGTACAGCGGAACGTCAGTGTTAACTACTTCGCCAGTTTCGTAGTTGGATGAATCCCAGTAGCCAGATGCCGAGTGCCAAGGGTTAAGCCCTGACTCGTGATCAGTGTTAGAGCCGATGAAAGTATCTGGAGACAGTTGAACCATACCTGCCGGTACCGTCGCGCCCGGGAATGTATGACCAGAAGCCGCTGTGCCGATCATAGGATCGACGTATTTCAACACCGCAAGATCAACAATTGGATCGCCCGGCAGTGAAGAGGAAGAATCGTTGTCGCTGTTACAGCCAGCCAAGCCACCCGTCAGACCAACCAGGATAGCCAAAGAGATAAGATTACGTTTAAACATGTGCATACCGTTTTGTCGTTATTCGTATATAAAAAGTGTTTATAAGAGACTGTTTCTAAAGGACTGCTTATAAAATTTGCTTGTAGGGATAGCCGGGAGATGCGCTCCCCCGGCTGAGCTGTCACTATTGGGATTAACGAGAACCTGCTGGCATCTCGTCTTCATGCAAGAACTCACCGATGCCTTGTGCTGGTGGAAGATCTTGCTCTAGAGAGCCCCAACGTTGATTTGGTTTGTCGCCCATCACGAACTCCAACTCACCGCCGTACATGATTTCGTCATGAGTTAGGTAAGTGCGGTTGAAGTCTTTGCCGTTGTAGCGAGCCGATTGAATGAAGATGTTTTCGCGGCTAACGTTCTTCGCGGTAACGGTGAACTTCTGGTTGTTGCCGACATCGATAGACGCGCTTTCGAACAGCGGAGTACCGATTTCGTAGATGCCAGAAGAAGCGTTCACTGGGTAGAAGCCAAGTGCACGGAACACGAACCACGCAGAGAGCGTACCGAAGTCGTCGTTACCACAAATGCCGTCAGCGGTATTCTTGTAGCAAATGTTGGTTGCTGCGGCGATGGCTGCCTGACCTTTCCAAGGTTGACCTACGTAGTTGTACAGGTACGGCACGTGGATATCTGGTTCGTTACCTTGAACGTGCTGACCAACGTTACCTGTGTTGAACACTGGGAATTGGTTGTCGCCTGCGTTGCGGTCTGGGTAGGTTGACCAGTACTCATCCAAGCGCGCTGCGAACAAGTCACCGCGTTCTGCTTCAGGGTTTTGTGTTTTGTCGAAGCGTGTCATCAGGTCAATCAAGCCGTGAATGTCGTGCTGAACACTGAACGAGTATTGCCAGCCGTTCGATTCAGAGAATGACCAGTTGAACATGTCTGGACGCCAGTCTTTACCCACCGCGCGACCAGTGATTGGGTCTACCCAACCAGCATCGATAAACTCGCCATCGTAGTCACGGGCTTTGAACCAACCTTGGTATTGCTTACCACCGAAGTCGAATTGTGCTTGCCAGTTTTTAGAACGGTTAGCGAACTCGGTGTAGCGTGGGTCCTCTTCACCGAACACTTCTTTGATCGATTGTGCGATTGCCCAGTCGTTCATTGAGTATTCAAGCGAGTAAGATGCTGTCCAAGAGTCTTTAAATGGTGAGTGACCGCCGTAAGAATCTGGTGGAGTGTCGTGCAATTGCGCTGGCACGTAACCTTGTTCTTCGTACTCTTTGATCCATGCTACGCCTTGGCTCGTTGCGGCGCGTGCGTCTGTGATCATCGCTTCAACTAAACGTTCTTTAACGTCTTTGCGCTCCGCTTCTGTGAAGCCAAGGTCGAGCATGCGTTTTTCTAGTGAGCCTTTCGACAACACATCATGAATCACAGGTGTTGAGTGCATGCCCATCATCATGCCGGTTTCGTTGCCTTTGAATGTCCACTCCGGCAGGCGACCTTTGCGCACGTTGCCTTTGTCGTCCACCCATTCTTCTTCAGCGTAAGACAGCATAGACAGCACCACGTCGGCTAGGCGGTCAGGTTCAAGAATCGAAGACAGCGGTTGAACTGCGCGGTAGGTATCCCACAAAGAGAAAGTGTCGTAGCGCGTGAAGTCTGCTTTGCCATCTTTGTTGGCATCGGCAGTGCGGATTGACTCTTTCAGCGTATCGATCTTGTCGCCCCAAGGTGTGTTGCCATCTGGGTATGCATTGCGACCTTGGTGAACTTGGCGGTAGCGACCATCTAAGTCAGAGTGAATGGTTTGACCTAGGTACGAGTGGTACATCGCGGTGTAGAATGTCTGTTTGTAATCCTCGTCGCCAGAGACTTGGATCTTGCCGAGTTCGTCTTCCCATTTCTTCGTTGCCGCTTCGCGTACTTGGTCGAAGTTCATGCCCGCAACTTCTGTCATGTTAAGAGAAGCACCTGACTTGCCGTTCTCGCCGATCTCAACGTTTGATAGCGCCAATTTCGCTTCAACCGTTAAGCCGTCTTTGGATGTGTCGAATTCAACGTAAGCGCGCGCGTATTGGTACTTGCCACGTGTTTCGTTACCGATTTCCGTAATGCCTTCTGGCACGTCCATGTAACGACCTTGCTCTTTATCGTAGTAAGCAAAGCGAACGTTTTTGATTGGTTGGTCGAATTCCATTACGAAGAATTCTTTTTGGCTTGGTGCCCAGCCATCTGAGAAACGGTGACCTTCAAGACGGTTGTTGTCTTTGTCCCATTTCAAGTAAGAATCTGAGGTGTAGTCCCAGTTAATTTTGAAGCCAGTATTCACGATGATTTCTGACTTCTCATCACGAGGGAAGGTGTAGCGGTGTACACCAACGCGATCAGATGCCGTTAATTCTGCTTTGATGTCGTAATCCAATAGATCGACTTTGTAGTAGCCTGCTGTCGCTTGCTCGTCACGATGTTGGAAGCGAGACGCTTCTAGGTTTAGCGTTGCCGAACCTTCATCAATCATGAAATCCGAACGTGAGTTGATTGGCATGACGAGAATGTCGTTCAAGTCGCCAGCACCTGCTCCGGAAAGGTGGGTATGAGAGAAACCGGAAGTACGTGCGTCGTGGTAGTAGTAGCCTGAAATGTATTCCCAGCCGTTAGAACCGTTGTTAGGAGAAAGCTGCACCATGCCGTGTGGTGTGGTTGCACCAGGGTAGGTGTTGCCTAGGTTACCTGTACCGATGAATGGGTTGACGTAGCGTGTTACGTCCATATCGGCGAAATCTACTGGGATGTGAACGCCCATGTCGATTTCAGGTGTTTCTGGGTTTGGCTTGTCATCACAGTCGCCATCGCCAACTGGAGGACATACTGGCTTGCCGCCGTCAGGAATATCCGGCAGTGCAGGGTTGGTGTCACCGCCTTCATAAATGTTGGTTGTGTCGTCGTTACAGCCTGTCAGACCGACTAGACCACTGAGAACTGCGCAAGCGAGTAGGGAAGGTTTGAATTTCATTTTTAAGGCCTTGTAAATTGTAGGGTTGTATAATTAAAAAAATCAGGGGTATTACTAAAACTTAAAAACTTGAAATAGAGCCCTTTGGGGGAAAGGGCTCTTAGGGGGAGGAGCTTAAGGTTTAAGCTTTCACAAGAGTCGCTGCGTTACGCATCGCTTCTTTCGTTGAACACTCAACAACGTTTGCTTTTGCAAAGCGGTGAGCGTCTTTTACTTGGATATCGTGAGCTAGAATAACCAGCTTCGCGTTTGCTACATCTAGGTCAGTGATGCGGTTCTGGATACCGTTTTGACCTTGAGTTTCTACTTTGATCTTCAGACCCGCTGCTGCACCTGCTTTCTCTAGTGCTTTCGCTGCCATGAATGTGTGTGCTACGCCAGATGGGCAACATGTTACTGCTACGATGTCGTACTCGCCTTCGCCTGCTGCTGGAGCCGCTTGAGCTTGTGCAGGTGCTGCTTCTACGATTTCGTCTTCTGCTTCTTCTTCAGCAACTGGTTTCCAGAAGCCAACGATAACTGCTGTTGTTAGTGAGCCTAGTGCGATACCCACAACGTACATTGGGATGTTGCTTGATACAGGAGCTGTGATTAGACCGCCCCATGGTGCGTGTAGCAGTACGTCTGTTAGGAAGCCGAACACACAGCCAACGATACCACCAGCAACGATTGAAGGAAGAACGCGTACAGGGTCGTTTGCTGCGAATGGGATAGCACCTTCAGAGATACCGATAGAACCCATGATTGCTGCTGCTTTACCTGCTTCTTGCTCTTGCTTAGTGAACTTCTTCTTGAATAGAAATGTTGCTAGTGCCATACCTAGAGGAGGCGTACAGATTGCGATACCAACACCACCCATTAGCCATGGTTGAGTGTCAACTTGAGTTTGAGCGAATAGCGTTGCTACTTTGTTGATGGGACCGCCCATATCGAATGCAGTCATACCACCAAGAATCGTACCTAGAACCACTTTAGAAGCGCCAGCCATAGAAGCTAGGAATTCGTTCATAGACGCCATGAAGATCTTGATTGGTTCACCGATACCCCAAAGAACGATACCTGCAGAGATAAGCGTACCAACAAGTGGGTAGATGAAGTAAGCGCCCAACGCAGTCATGTTAGCAGAAAGAGGGATCTTCTTAAGTTGTAGAACTACACCACCAGCGATAAAACCAGCGACGATACAACCTAGGAAGCCGCCGCCCATGTCAGCCATGATGCCAGAAGAGATCATCGCTGGCGCTAGTGCTGGTTTGTCTGCAATTGAGTAACCGATGAAGCCACCAAGAATAATTGGGAACAACACCAGACCTTTAATACCGATATTAGAAATATCAGCCAATAACCCGTCTGCAGGAACCGCACCTTTACCGGATGCCATTACCGCCAGAGCCAGTAGTACACCACCCGCAACGATAAATGGAAGCATGTGAGAAGTACCGAATAAAAGGTGACCTTTCATGGTACTTAGGATTTTTTTGAAATCGCTATTATTACTAGCTTGAGCTGTGATTGTACTCATAATTTCACGCCTTATGAATTAATTAAAATATTTAGTATTTGGTTTTCGTCTTTTGCGTTATGAATATCTTCAATAAACTCTTCGCTAAATTTTCCGAATAATTCTTGAAGAACATAAATATGGTGGTCGGTACCGTTATCAGGTGAAGCAATCATGAAGAATACGGTTGGTTTGACTCCCTCTTCGTCGCCATACTCGATGCCTTCGTGCTTTACGCCAACGGCGATTGCAGGCTCTGTAACCGCTTTGCTTTTTGCGTGTGGGTAGGCGATGCCATCCATTGAAGTCACGCTTAATGCTTCACGTGCTTCGATGTCGGTTAAAAAAGCCTCTTTGCTACTGATTCGATTATTTTCGAATAGCATCTGTGCTAGCTCTTCAAAGACTTCTTTTTTATTATTTGCTTGAAAGTTGCCGTTAATTAAATTGACGTTTGTTAGTTCTGTAATCATTTTGTGACTCATTGGTACTGAAGTAATGAGTCAAATTTAATTAATGAAGTGGTTTTCGGAAATAGTAAAAAAAAACCAATAACTATACTTTTGTATCACTCAATCTTAAGTGTGATAGCCGTCATTAATAATGCGGAATATTATAAAATTTATTATGTGATTTATATTCCAGTTATTTTGAAATAAATAACTGGACATGAAAATGAACTGGAGGAGGATCAATAGCCCTGGTTAGGATGCAAAAAGAGGCGTTGCGCCTCTTAGTTTTGAGATAATAGAAACAGTGATAAAAGCTGGCCATTAATTTCTATATTTATGCAGCAAATCTAACGGGATATGGCAGTAGTCGTTTGGAAAGCGCGTGAGTCGGTCTTGGTGCTCATCATCACTTGGCACGTAGTTTGTGAGTGGCAGCACTTCTACGGCGATTTTATCGGCATCCGGTCTTGCTGCGATAAACGCTTTAGCAATCGTTAGGTGTTGCTCGTTTTGGCTATAAACACCGGTACGGTACTTTTCACCGACGTCTTCACCTTGCTTGTTAACACTGTGCGGGTCGATGATCTCAAACAGATACCCCATTAAAGTTTCAACCGAAACTTGTTCAGGGTCGAATTGGGTTTTCACGCATTCTGCGTAGCCATCGTATTCGGATTGAGTGTTATCCGTCGTGCCATTTGCTCGTCCTGCTTCGGTGCTAATTACGCCGGGAAGGTGACGCATAAATTCTTGAACGCCCCAAAGGCAGCCGCCTGCGAAGTAAATCTCTTCCATCATTTTATCCTGTAAAACTTTGCGCCATTATGGACATCACTTTCGCTCAAACACAACTCCAACCATAGAGTTAATGACTCATCGATGAGCAGTTCGGACATAAAAAAGGAACAACTCGGTGATGATTTGCTCTCTTTTTTGTGCTGCTTTTCCTCGTTAGATTGAGCGCAGTTAAGAGCTAAGGGGAATCCTAATGAAAATTGAACATATCGCGATTTGGACAGAGCGTTTGGAAGAGTTAAAAGCCTTCTATGAGAAATATTTTAGCGCGGTGTCTAACGATAAATACCACAACCCAACTAAGCAGTTTTCATCTTACTTTCTTTCGTTTGAAAGTGGAGCACGATTGGAGTTAATGTCGATGGAAGGCGTGACCGCTTGTGAAAAATCTCATGCGATGCAGGTAACAGGATTAGCACACTTTGCCTTCGCTTTAGAATCAGAGCAGGCTGTGGATCAATTAACCAAAACCTTAGTAGATGATGGCTACCAATGGATCGACGGTCCGAGACAAACAGGTGACGGTTACTACGAAAGCTGCATCTTAGATCCGGACGGCAACCGTCTTGAGCTTACGGTGTAACGCGACTTAGCTTATTTCTATCGTTCATAGGCTGCTTTCATATGAAAGTATTCGGGTGTATACTGCAAGCTCATTAATAAGGAGCGAGCCTGTGAACCCAAGACAAAATGAAATCCTGCAATTAGTGAATGATCGTAAACGCGTTCAAGTCACGGAGCTTTCTGACATTATAGGCGTGTCGGGCGTGACCATCAGGCAGGATTTGAATTTTCTGGAGCAACAGGGCTATCTAAAGCGCGTACACGGCGCAGCTACCGCATTGCAAAGTGATGATATTGATACCCGATTAGAAGTCCGTTTCGATATTAAACAATCACTTGCAAATAAAGCGGCGGACTTGGTATCACCAAACGAAACCGTATTGATCGAGGGCGGCAGTGCTAATGCGCTCTTGGCTCGCACTTTAGCTGAACGCGGCGATGTGACCATCATTACCCCATCGGCGTACATCGCCCATCTCATCCGTAACACCTCTGCCAACATCATCTTGCTTGGTGGTGTGTATCAGCATCAAGGCGAGAGCCTCGTTGGCCCGCTCACCAAACTCTGTATTGAGAACATTCACTTCAGCACGGCTTTCTTGGGTATCGACGGATTTCACCAAGACACTGGTTTTACTAGCCGGGACATGATGCGTGCCGACATCGCAGAGGCCATTCTGGCAAAGAATAGACGTAACATCGTACTGACGGACTCCAGTAAATTTGGACAGATTTATCCTTCTTCAATTGGCAATACCAACGAAATATCGGTGTTGTTAACCGACAAAGCCGCTCCGAAAAGCGACCTTGAGCAAATCAAAAAGCTAGGTGTGGAAGTGGTGTTGGGGTAAGTACTAATGGCTCTCCGACCATACTGCGAATTCATTTCCACTTGGTTCGGTGAAGTGGAATCGACAGCCGCCGGGAAATTCGAAAATAGGGCGGATAATTTTTCCACCATGCTGCTCAACTTTTATCTGCGTGGCCTGAATATCTGAGCTATAAAACACTAAAAGTGCGCCACCATTTGCGGTTTGGTTTACAAACTCAGATTTGAAGAATCCGCCATCTAACCCTTGTCCTGAAAATGCAGAGTATTCAGGACCATAATCGATAAAGGTCCAGTCAAAGGTACGCTCAAAAAATTGTTTTGTAGCGTTAATATTGGTGGAACCAAATTCAACGTAATTCAATTTTTCATGTTGATGCATGGTGAAATCCCTATCCATTTGTTTCATGCCTCTAGGCGAATTTTTCTACGATGATGTCATCCGCTTTTTCGACAAATAATGCGCCTTGATCCTTGAGCTCTGTCAGCACATTTTCAACATTATCAGGCAGCACTGCGCGAGTTGAAGCAAGGTTGACCACCACATTGTAGCCAAGATCCAGTGCTTGCATGACGGATTTCTTCACACAAAAATCTAGCGCGAGACCGCCGATCACTAGGGTATCAATCCCGTTGAATTTTAGAAATTCATGTGCGCCTGTCGTTTTAGTATCGGCAATATCATGGAAGAAAATACCGTAAGGATGCGCATCAGGATCCATGCCTTTATTAACTTGAAAATCATAGTCCAAAACAGGTGGTAAACCGTCTAGCAGTTCAGAACCTGTTGTGCCAAGCACACAATGGCGGTTCCATTTTATATCCACATTGGGTAGACCGACGGGTTCAAGCATGTTGGCTGGTGTTTCTGCATCCCATTTTGCTTTCGGTGGGTGCAAGTCACGGCTCACCAGTTTTAATCGGCCTTTGGCATGATTACTCAGAAGCTCCGGTACGATTTCCAACGCACCTGCAACGGGCAGTTCATTTGGACATAACTCACTAAAGCCTTTCTCTGGATCAACGTCGATCACTGCTGTAGTTTGATAGTTTACTCGAACAGTCATGGCAGACTCCTTGTCTGTCTGATTGCCTGCGTTTATCCACGCAAACAGTTTTGAAAAAAGGTTACTTCGTCGCTAGTCAGCGTATATACCATTGCGGGTTTTCCACCTTTGCCTTTGTTGGTAGAAGCGACTTTATTGGTAGGTTTTAGTACGCCTGAATCTATCAAGCGGCGCTTAATCGTCATTCGGCTAATATCAATACCAAACTCTTGATAAGCAGAAATGATGTCCGCAACCAAAAACTCTTTGTCTAATGCAAACAAAAGAACCGATGTGTATTCAATGGATGCACGAAGCTTCTGCCACGCTTTTTCAATGGTTTTTTGATGGTCAAACGCGAGAGTTTCTTCTCCATTGAGTATAGCTTGTAGCGAAAACCATTTTAGTTGGCACTCTGGTACACCAGCATTGTTGATTTGCTCTACATTGTTACGATCGACCAAGGCGTAGTGCGTAATGTTTAAGCTCCAGTCTTCTGGATCACGCTTTGGATCACCGTCGATAAACGCTTCGCTAAAATGACGAGGGTAGGTATGGATTTTCTCGCGGCAAATTCGGCGACGCGCCGCCTCAAAGTTTTCATCGGCCGGGCGTCCTCCTTCACTGGTTAAGTCTTTATCAAAGACAAATCCGCCCGGTAGTGCCCAGACTCCATGGTATGGCCGATTTGGATTTGAACGTTTAATCAACAACACTTCCAGTCCTTTATCGGCACAGCCAGATAGCCTGAATGGAATAATGTCGACAGATACGATCATGGTTGGGTCCTAATATTGATTTGTAAGTAATCTAGCGCATAACAAGTGGTCAATCAATGGGTAAGTAACGAGTTGTGCGAAACGTTTTTGGTAGTGCTTCATAGTACGCCTTGAGTATAAATCTACGAATTAATCTGACTTATTCACAATCTGTGTGCGAATTCTAGACAGAAAAACCTTATAAAAATGAGTGGTTAGTAACAAAAGTTGACAAACTATAGATGGGTGTTTATTGTTTACGCAAATTAGTTAGTAACAAAAAGTTATATACCCAGGAAGGGCGTGTAGAAGGGCACCTAATGACCACCAAACTATTTTCTTCCCGCATCATTCAAAGCGCTTTGGATTTTGATGTCTACAAAGTCAATATGATGAGCGCAGTAACAGCGCTTTACCCTGATGCGATGGTGTCATACAAATTTATTGTGCGTAGCGAGGAAGATCTCTCTGAACTGCTACCAGAGGTAAAAGCAGAAGTTCTTAAACTGCAAGACATTCAATTTACGCAAGAAGAAATCGAATATATTAAGCGTGTCGCGCCTTACCTGAATCCTGACTTTGTTGATGCACTGCGCCATTTCTGTTTCAATCCACAAAGTGATGTCTCTTTCCATAATAAAGCCATGGCTGATGGCTCAAGCCAGTTACGCATTACTATCAATGGTTTGTGGCGAGATACTATTTTGTACGAAACGATCATCATGAGCATCGTGTCTGAAGTTCGTAGCCGTCAGCGTTGGTCAGATATCCCTGTAGCGCAATTTACCACCGTCTTAGAAGAGAAAATTCGGTACCTAAAATCCGAGCTAAAACGTCGTAACATCACTAACTTTAAGTTTTCTGATATGTCGACGCGTCGACGTTTTTCCTTTCAAGCTCAGCGCACCATGTTGGAATATTTGTGCCAGGAAGTGCCGGAATGTTTGACAGGAACAAGCAACTACCACTTAGCAAAAGAACTGAATTTAACGCCTATCGGTACCGTTGCTCATGAATGGTTTATGGGCCATCAAGCTCTGGTGAATGTGCGAGATTCGCAAAAAGTGGCTTTGCAACGTTGGCAAAAAATGTTTAACGGTGCACTAGGTATTGCACTTACCGACACGATTGGTATCGATGCCTTCCTTAAAGACTTTGATGAAGAGCTAAGTAACGCGTATTTCGGTGTACGTCACGATAGTGGTTGCCCTTATAGCTGGGGTGAAAAAATGATTGCACACTATCAGTCGCTTAATATAGACCCGTTAACAAAAACGCTGGTGTTTACAGACGGACTTAACTTCGAACAAGCGTTAGATATTTGCGAGTACTTCCAAGGACGTATTCAGGTGAGTTTTGGTATCGGTACTTTTCTTGCGAATGATATGGGTGATTATGTCAATAAAGCGGGTGAAGCCTACCAGCCACTTTCTATCGTGATCAAAATGGTCACGTGCAATGGTTCACCAGTCGCAAAAATCAGTGACGAACCTGAGAAAGCCATGTGTGAAGATATCTTCTTTTTGATGAACCTCAAGCGCCGCTTCGAGCAACCTCTTGATTTAAATGAGTGTCGTAAACTGATTGATCGTCTAGAAACTGAAGGTCAAAACTATCTCATCGACGCGTAGGCGTTATCCCTCCTTCTTGATAAGCACCCTCTATCGTTACGACAAATTTATATAGACAAACGTAGAGGGTGATTTCGTTATAGTAATACGCAGAAGTAACCAGATACAGCGTAGGAAAGCACTCGAAAATGAGGTTGTTTTTTTGATGTGCTATGTGCCTATGATTGGTGTAAATCGATACGTTACAGCATCGTGGAAGGTGTATTTTCAT
Source organism: Vibrio chemaguriensis (assembly GCF_012275705.1). NCBI lineage: Bacteria > Pseudomonadati > Pseudomonadota > Gammaproteobacteria > Vibrionales > Vibrionaceae > Vibrio > Vibrio chemaguriensis. The sequence continues at coordinate 116,261 of NZ_SHOE01000005.1, read as the reverse complement.
CAGACACTAAACTCAGTCTAATCACGTAGTTTATTCCCATGTACCATGAGGTCACTCGGGTATAGACGTCTATCTGCTTTTATGACTTTGGGCTTCGCGTAATTGCTTGAATCAGGAGTCAAAATGAACCTAGTAGTACATTTGCAAAAGAAAGCGATCCGAAAATATGGCTATGAGATGGCCACTCGTCAAGCATGGAAATGTGGCATCAAGGCAAATCTTGTTAAGCGCGTGATCGGCCTTTTTAAAGGACAAATTGTTTGTGTGATTGAAGGTTGTCGCGCAGAGTTTTCTTCTCCTCTTAATAACCCCCTTCACGAAGATGACAAGCAAGGGCGATATGTGTTTGTTGGCGGTGTATGCTGGGAACCAAACAATATTATTGCTCCTGGTTTTCCTGACTTTATGTTTATGCACGTGCGTAACCTGAGTCACCGTCATAAGTATTTAACGGATGACGAACTGTTTTTAAGCTTGGCTTAAAAATAAGCCTCATAGGTTAATCAAGCCTAACCATAATCAGTAATGATACGGTTTTAGCTTAGTTGACATTCTGTTGAGTGTTTCTTGACGTACCTTTTATAAAACAGTGTTTCTTTACTCGTTAATGACAGAGGGTTTGTTTTCGCCTGATGTGATTTCCTAATTGCGATTTACTATACCGCTCATCAAAGCAAACCATACTGGGATGTAAATCATGAATATGAAATCTATCGCAATTGCAACGGCAGTTGTTGCTGTACTAGCAGGCTGTAAAGACAAAACGCCACCAGCTCCAACCCAAGCAAACATTACTTTGGTTGAAGCGGTGACTGAAACGGTGAAAAATCCACACCAAGTATGTAAAGACGTGGTAGTAACGGAGCAAGTTGCTCCTACGGATGATAATAAAATAATTGGTACGGTCGGCGGCGCAGCAGCTGGCGCGGCATTGGGTAACCAAATCGGTGGCGGCTCAGGTAAAGTGATTGCAACTGCAGCTGGTACGATCGCTGGTGCATTAACGGGTCGTAAGATTCAGGAGAATGTGCAACAAGGCGATGTAGTGACAACGACGAAAAAGCAGTGCCACACAGAATACACAACATCTGAAAAAGTAGTGGGTTACGATGTCACTTATGAAGTTTCAGGTGCGCCAACGACGGTTCGCTTAGCGAGCAAGCCAGCGACAAAAACGTTCCCAATTCAAGATGGCAAAGTTGTTCTTCCGCAATAACTAGCTCCTCAACCGAAGTAATTAACAAGCCCTTTTATCTTTGAGATGAAAGGGCTTTTTCACATAAGCGGTGTTTTCATCTATTTTCCCGCGGGAATGTGCAGCCAGAATTACCAGCTAATTTCAGCGTTCGATACAATCACTTTTCGAAAAGTACGAACGGAAAAAACATGGAAGATTTTTACCTGACCGATCGCGGTTTAGCTGGTTATTTCGAAGCGCAATGGTTCGACAAGTTCATCGAAGATAAGCAGATTGAGACGATAAACAGTCGCTCAAAACAAGTCCCACTCTCTTTTTTTTCATCACCTCACTGCTCCCAAGTTGCTGATTTTATTGCGCAGATGGTACTTGAGAGCGGCGTTCAGCCGTATTCCCTACTTGAGGTTGGCGCGGCGCTGGGAAGAAACTATTATGAGTTAGTGCAACGCTTACCTAACCTTAAAGAAGCGACGCTTGTGGAGCCTTCAAATAGGTTGATGGATGGCTTGAAGCAACTATTAATAGAAGAACAACGAGTCGAGCTAACTTATCTTCACGATGTGAACACCTTAAACGCTTTAGAGGTAGAGAATAGAGATATCGTACAGAAATGTGCTCATGTTGATTTGACGCTGATTAACCAACCTTTTGAGCACGATACTCTCCAGTCTAGCTTTGATTTAGTCGTATGTTTGAACGTGGTTGATCAATGTGAGTCGCCACTTAGCGTGATCAACGCTCTAAAAGAAGCCACCAAGGTTGGCGGGCTGATGGTTGTCTCTTGCACTTATCAGTGGAACGCGAAACACATCAAAAATGAAGACGAAGCGGTCGATGATATCAAAGAGTACTTTGCTGAAGGTTGGCGTTTAGTATCGGAAGCCGATCATGAATATCGCATCCGGTTTAATGATCGTTTTGCAAGGCAGTTTTTATCTCATGTGGTCGCTTACATCAGAATGGATTAGAGCCACATAAAAAAACCGAGTACTTACGACTCGGTTTTTTTAGTCTTTGAGATTTTGAGATAGAGCGCGATTTTAAGTAACGTGCGCCTCTTTTTGTTCTCGCTCTTGCTGAGCTTGCAGCTTTTTCTTGCGACGTTCTCGTTTAGAAAGCCAAACCAGCGGCACAACAATCATTATTGTTCCTATAGCCATAAATATGTCTGGCACTTCTCCAAACCAGATTAATCCCACAAACACGGCACCAATTAAACCACTGTATTCAGCGCTGGCAATTTTGTTGCTATCAATCGAGCGGTAAGCGATCACACATGTTGCCGCATAAATCATGATGAACAAACTTGAGCCAGCAGCGACAGGGAAAGCACTCCAGTCCCAAGGTTCCGCTTCGATCAGAACAAGCAAGAAGGCTACTGGAATACCTGCCAAGTTTGTCATCAATAACGTTTGCATCACAGACTGATTTTTTGGCAATTTTCGAATGAGCAAGTTATTGATTGCTAAAGTAATTGCAACAACTAAAGCTGAAATCGCTGCCCAATCGATTTGGTCTGGACGAATGATGACCAATACACCGGCAAAGCCCATTATCGCAGCGGCGACCGATTGCTTAGATAACTGTTCTCCAAAAAAGATTGCTGCAAGCGGCAACATGATCAATGGCGCGGCGTAGAAGATTGCGTTCGCAGTTGCGAGCGGTAAAGATGAAATCGCCAAAACCATAAATATAGCACCAAGCAACCACACGTGAGCGCGGACAGCATGCCATTTAAATCCTTCAAGAAAATGAGTCTTTTTTGTCAGCAAGCAGACAGGCAGTAGAAAAAGCACTGCGGAAATTTGTCGGAAAAAGACAAACTGAAAAATAGGCACTTCATTTCCGACACTTTTAATTAAAGAGTCTGAAAGCACCGCAATGAGATTCCCAACAATTAATAGCAGCATAGCTGCGCCGACCGATGTAACTTTCACTTATTTCCTCTCCTCTTTCTTTGCCAAAGAGTAGGTGATGTCATAGGATGAAGTGAAGTGATATTTATTAGTTTAAGTATGAGATTTTTAGATAATGAAATTGCCACCACTCAGAGCGGTTCACTGTTTTGAATCTGTCGCTCGAAACTCTAGCTTTTCGCTTGCGGCTGAAGAGCTCAATGTGACGCAAAGTGCCGTTAGTCATCAGATACGATTATTGGAAGATTATTTGGGCGAGTCATTATTTATTCGTCAAGGAAGAAAGCTCTCTTTATCGGATACTGGTGCTCGTTATTTAGAGGATATTAGCCCGGCAATTAGCTCTATTGCGATGGCCAGCCAAAAGGTGAGAGAAGGGGACAAAGGCAGCATACGTTTAGCGATTTATAGCTCGCTTGCCGTAAAGTGGCTTATTCCGCGTTTGTCTGATTTTAAGCGGTTACATCCGGAAATCGATCTGACACTCAATATGGTTGTTGGTGATCCTGAGCAGACAGATAGCGTTGGTGATTGTTTTATCACGGTAGAGAAGCCAAAGCGCAACTATATGTCGGTGAAGTTATACGCGGAAACGCTGTATCCGGTATGCAGCCATAAAATTTGGAAAGAGTTACAAGATCAACCCATTCCAGAAGCGCTTTGGCGATATCCTATTTTGTCAACAGACTCTATTTATCGTGAGAGAGGAAAAGACTGGGCAGAGTGGTGCAGAGCGGGTGGTTACACTTTGCCGAAAGATGTCGATGTTCAACATTTTAGTCATATGTTGCTGGCAATTGAGGCTGCACGTTATGACCAAGGCATCGCATTTGCGAATGATTTTATGCTCAATGAAAGAGATAAAGCGCATGATTTGGTGTATATCCCTTCTCATGGATTAGAGACGGGGGACAGCTTTTATTTTATTCATAAAAAGAGCCGAGCCAAGCAGGCGGAAATCATCAAACTCACCAATTGGTTGAAGCAACAGTGCTTGTAAAATGACTAAATTGTCATAATTAAGAAATAAAGTAGCAAAGTTGTGTTTAAATATTTCATGTTTTATTGAGTTTTTATTCATTAACATCAACTTGGTTTTGAAACCGAGTGAAATGGATAGCATGACGTGCTTAAGGATGGGCAAAACACAACCTCAATAATTAACAGGCAGTGAAATACAATGTTTAAAAAAACATGGCTAATGACAGCCCTTCTAGCAACATGTTCTGTTGCAAACGCAGCTCCTTACGTTGGCGCATCGGTAGGTCAAGCATCGTTTGGTGATGTTAATGGCTCTATCAATGGTGGTGGTACCAACGCTAGCACTAAGCTTAAACTTGAAGATGACTCAAGCCTTTCAGGTAAAGTATTTGGTGGTTACAAGTTCAACGAATACATTTCTCTAGAAGCAGCCATTGGTGGCTACGACGCTTTAGACGGCAAAGTTGTTACTGTTGGTGATATGAAGTATCTATCGATTCAACCAAAGGCGACTCTACCTATTGGTGATCGTTTCAACCTTTTTGCTAAGGCTGGTCTTTCTTACTTCAATGCTGAATTCAAAATTAGCAACTCTGTGATTGACGGTAGCGCAGGCCATACCACCATTTCTGACAGCACTGTGACAGGCATGTACGGTTTAGGCGCAGAGTTCGCTATTACAGAAAATTTTGCTCTACAAGTTGAATGGGAATACATGATGCCTGAGCTAGACATTGCGAAATTTGGCAATGAAAAAGTAACGGTTGATGCAGATATCAACGTGTTCTCTGTAGGTATGAGCTACCGTTTCTAAGAATACTTATTCAAGTTACCTCTTGGCTTAGTACACGTTTTTGACTTCTGTTGGTCGAGCTGAGTCCAAGCTTTGAATATGTTTAGATATAGCACAGGAAGTTTAGTTGCTAAGCGTCCTGTGCTATTTTTTTGCTTTGGAATAACTCTTAGGAATCTTTGTGAACGATGTCAATCTTAGGTATCTGGATCTACTGTTAAAGCACTTTGAACCTCATCAATATCACTTCGTTACGCTGTCTGATCTTGAAGTGGTAATTTGTACGTCAAGGCGCAATGTTTCTATTGTGATGAAAAAGCTTGCCTCTTACGGTTGGGTAGATTGGAAACCTGCAATTGGCAGAAGTAACGCCAGTCGTCTGAATATTACTATTTCCCTTCAACAAGCGATGACCGAATTTTTGGTTGAGGAGCTTGGTCGGGGAAGAATGAATTCGATAACAAAACTTATCGATTGGTTCGGCCAAAGTGCTGTCAGGGCGCTGACGATTGCCTCTGAAAAAGTGAACCAGTTGAATGAGTCAAATAACGCTATTTTGATCTCCTCTTATCCTTGGGTGTCTAAGGTCGATCCTGCGAATACTTATCGTCATACTGAACTGCATGTGGCGAAAAGTGTTTATGATGTTTTGCTGACTCAAAATTCCAATGGTGGCATTGAGCCTTCGCTAGCACATGAGTGGAAAATGGAAGGCAATGTGATGACGTTATGGTTGAGGCCTGGAATATATCGTCACGATGGCGAACTTCTCAGCATACAAGATGTTGTTTGGAGCATCGAAAGACTTAAGGAAATAAAAGGACCAGTACACGAGCTCTGGCAGTGTATTGACAGTGTGATTGCCGAAACATCGAGCTGCTTAAAAATTACATTGAAACATCCGAACATGTTTTTTCCATACATGTTAGCCACTCCTCACGCTTCTATTCTTTGTCGAGATGTTGTTTCTTTCGGTTCTGGTTATTCTTACCACATAGGCACCGGACCATTTAAAATCAGTGGTTGGAACCAAGAGAGTATGCTTCTTCAAGCACACAAAGAATATTTTTCAGCGCGCGCATTGTTAGACCAAATTACGCTGTCTCATGGTGATGTTAAGACCTTGAATATGTTGAGTTTTAACCAAACTTCTGATCACGTTGAAGTGGAAAAAATCAGCGCATTTTCATATTTGACCTATCGGGAGCGCGCGGACTCTAATCTCGCAAAAGAAGACTGGCATCAACTCGCCGATTACATCAATGCGCAAAAGAGAATCTATGAGGCGCAAAGTGCCGTTGACAGCATTCAGTTAGTGACTCAAGGGCAAGATTTACTAATAGCAGAGGCTATTGTGACGCCTAAGCTACAAGGTAAAGTAGCGCTAGCTGAGCCAGTCTGGACGATACCAAGTTTAATTCGTCACTCTGAGTGGTTGCACCGAGTGATTCGGGCGACGGGATTAGAGCTAGAGATCGTCATTATTGATGACATTAGTTTTCCTGAAGTCGTATCACATCGAGCGGACTTGCTCCTAATTGAAGAAGTCATGGAAGCGCCGTTTGAGTATGGCGTATTTGAATGGCTATCGATAGCAACAGGTTTGCGTTTTAGTTTTGATCAAAGCCAGATGTTGATCCATCGAGAAAACCTTCGCGAAGCCATGACAAATGCTCAATCTTTACAATCTCTTTTAGGCGTAGAAAAAGCGTTACGAGAGCAGTACCTTTATTTGCCTTTATTTGTTGGCTATGAAGAGGTGACAAAAACACAGCAAGTGCGCGGTGTTCAGGTGAAAAATACGGGTTATAGCGATTTGCATCGTCTCTGGATCGCTCACTCTAACTAGCATATTTCGATACGGTGAGCATAGAGTATGAATACATAAAGCCATCGCAATGATGGCTTTATGTGGAATGTAGAGTTAGAAGTTGTACGACACACTCGCACCAACAACCCATTGATTTGCACTATCAACAATCGAGGAATCGCTGATACCGCTGCCTAGGCGAGTGTATTGTGTCATTTGGCTCACTTGCCAGTTATCGTTGATTGGCATGACTAGCTTGTAGCCTAAACCATAGCTTACTGTTGAATCACCTTTGTACGCTTTGCGGTTTGCATTTGCTTCGCGTTGTTTTACGCCAAAGTAGTAATCTACGTAGTCTTCACTTTGATAAGTTAGGTTAGCAAAAGGAACAAAATCAACACTACCGAAGTTCATAATGTGGAAGTAAGTCGCGCCCGCTAAGTAACCTTTGTAAGCACCACTGATATCATGTTGAAGGTATGTTGAAATCACATTGTGTTGATCTAACGTAAAGTCAGTGTTCAAACCTAAATCGACAGCAAAGCGACGTTTATCCGTGCCTTTCAGGCTCTTTGCAATATCACCGTCACGCATGACACCACTGCCAACAAGGTAAGCACTCATGTTGATTAATTCATTGGTGTTACCGAAGAAGCGGTAGTTAATGCCACTTAGATCGGCGTTAAAGTCGTCACCATGGTAACCGCCATTTAGAATTGGAGCTGTATTGTATTTTTGATCTTTGAAAAGATCGCTGCCATGAGCCACTCCGACTTCCGCGTTCCAGCCACCTTCATTGTTGTAGATGTTACCGTTACGAATATAAGTATCACCAGCAACCGCTGAAGCAGCAGCAGTCAGAGTTAGTAGTGCAATTAATGTCTTTTTCATCATTTTTCCGAGTTGTTCTGATTTGTTTTGAACACTGTACAAAATGAAGTTGTAAGCCTCTATCAGCAAAGCGTATGGAAATGTAATGAACCATCAGGATAAGAAGCGGAATGTAAGATCATAGAAGGAAGATAAGAAAGGCAACCGCCGTCGATGGAAAGAAAAATCCGAGCTGGGGTAGCTCGGATTTAGATTATTTATCAGGTATCGATACTAACTTATTGTTGTTTCGTTAAATTGTATAACGGTGCTAGGTCACCTGTTACTTTTTCGCCATTCATGTCTAGCTTCATAAGTACATTTTCACCAACAAAGTATTGGTTTGGCGCATCTTCGTTTGTCAACGTTACGATGCTGCCGTTTGCATCCCAAGTGAATTGGCCTTCAGACTTTGACTGACCGTCTTCTTTGTCTTGGTAGCTTTCTTCAAGTACGTAAGTGCCATCTTGATTTAGTGTGATGGTCATGTCGATACCTGAACAATCCGCACATGGAAGCGTACCTTTGTATGTGCCGTTCCAGTCAAGGGCATTTTGAGCGTTATGCTCAGAGTCTACAAATGTTTCTTCAGTGATGACTTGTTCTTCTGCTACTGGCAGCGTGTCAATTGTCTCTGTAGTAACTTCTGCGCTAGTAGTGACTTCAGTTTCCGTCGCTTGAGGTACTTCAACTGCGCTTGTTTCGGCAGGTTTCTCATCTTGACAGCCTGCAAGAATGATTACCGCGCCTGTTAGTGCCAACATTGTTTTTTTCATTTTATCCCTCTTTAAATCAAGATTTTGTATGAGAGTAATAGTAGACATTTATCAGGTATTTGCGTCATCAAAAAGCAATAGAATGATCTATCTATGTCAATAAAACCGAATATGAGCATAAAATTGTCAGGAAAATCAGAACAATGTAAATGTTGATTGGGATATCAAGCTTGAGTCTACAAATAAATATCTAGAGGGGGGGCAGAGATAGTGAAAACAGCCCACATTGCTGTGAGCTGTTTTATTAAATCAGTTAAGAGGCCTTATCGATGTTTGAACGTGAGGTGCTTCGTTTTGTGCTGTCTTCATAAGCGAATAGATCAGCAACAGTACGACGCTCTAGTTCACCTTTCAAATGACCATGCTCATCGACAACGGGCAGTGAGTATTCGCACGACATGGTTTCAGTCAATATTTGCTCAATGGCTGAATGGGGAGAGATGATAGGCACTTCTTCATAGATATCATCATCCCAGCTTGGGGTTTGAGCTAACTTAGTCGCGTCTAGTAACCCTTGTTGCGTTATCACGCCTTGATAGCCTGCATCGGTCACATGATAAGCATAATTACGTTTAACACGTTTCATCTCACTGAGCGCTTCTTCAATGGTTTTAGCGGCAATGCGATATGAAGGTGGCTGCATCACAGTCTCAACCGTCAATGCTCGCGCTCTATTGACGTCTTTTACAAAGGCTTCAACGTACTCATCGGCAGGATGCAGCAATATTTCGTCTGGTGAACCTTGCTGGACAAGCTCACCGTCTTTAAGGATCGCAATGCGATCGCCAAGGCGCAATGCTTCATCTAAGTCGTGAGTAATAAAAACAATCGTTTTGTGTAACTGCTGTTGCAGTTCTATTAACTGATCCTGCATTTCGCTCCGAATCAGTGGGTCCAGCGCTGAAAATGCCTCGTCCATTAACAGTATTTCGGCATTGGTTGCCAATGCTCGCGCGAGGCCTACGCGTTGCTGCTGACCACCTGATAGCTGAGCGGGGTATTGGTTCTCATAACCCGTTAATCCAACGGTATCCAACCATTCGTTTGCTTTTTCTAAGCGCGCTTCTTTACTTATTCCTTGAATTTCCAAACCGTAAGCGATGTTGTCGATAACAGTGCGATGAGGCAATAAGCCAAAACGTTGAAACACCATCGACATCTTATGACGACGAAACTGCTCTAACTCCTTGTTAGAAAGCTGCATGACATCTACCCCTTCCACCAAAATCTGTCCCTTGGTTGGATCGATTAGGCGATTGAAGTGGCGAATCATGGTGGACTTACCTGAACCGGATAAACCCATGATGACGAAAATCTCGCCCTTTTTAATTTGGAGGTTGATGTCTTTTAGCCCGACCGTGTGCCCCGTTTCCGCTAACACGTGTTCTTTACTATGTCCCAACTTGACGCGCTCAATCACGCTGTCGGGTTTGGGTCCGAAGATTTTATACAGACCGCTGATTTCGATAAGTGGGCTAGTCATGCTTTAAATCTCCTAGATGGGCTTGAGTGCGTTTCGCATACGCTTGTGAAGCGCGGTCGAAAAGAATCGCTAGAGCGACAATGGCTAGACCATTTAAAAGACCAAGAGTGAAATATTGATTGGTAATCGACTTAAGAACGGGCTGGCCCAAACCTTTTACCCCAATCATCGATGCGATGACGACCATCGACAGTGCCATCATGATCGTTTGGTTGATTCCCGCCATGATGGTTGGCATTGCGAGCGGAAGTTGGACCCCAAAAAGCCGCTGTTTACTGCTGGCACCAAATGCGGTTGCGGCTTCCAACACTTCTTTATCCACCAAACGAATCCCCAAATTAGTTAAACGAATAACAGGTGGAATCGCGTAGATCACTACTGCGATGAGGCCAGGAATTTTGCCGATCCCGAGTAACATCACAACGGGGATGAGGTACACAAATGCCGGCATGGTCTGCATGACGTCGAGTAATGGCGTCACAACAGACTGAATACGATTAGAGCGCGCCATGGCGATGCCGATAGGGATCCCGAGTGTGATTGCCAGCATGGTACACACCGTGATAATACTGAGCGTGCGCATTGTGTCTTCCCACATGCCGAAGTAGCCAATCAGGATAAGTGAGCCAAAACATGCGATAGCCAGTTTCCAAGAGCGACTAGCGGCATAAACGAGGGCGGTGCAGACGCCTAAAACAACGACCCAAGGTGTTGAAATAAGCAGTTTTTCAAACCAGACAAGAAATGAAAGGAGCGGATCAAAGAGAGACTCGATAAGTTCACCATATTCACGAGAGAAATCTCGGTAGGCGCCATCGAGTGTTTTGCGAATCGCTCTAAGATCAGAGCGATCCATTTCTGGGAATTCGCTGAGCCAATTCGAGTCAGACATATTTACTTCCTTTTCTGATATATCTAGGTGCCCTCAAGAGACGTGATTCAGCAAGAATGGCTGGGATCGTAGACCAAGTAATGATTGGTGGTTCGATAGGTCCTCCATCTATTGTTTTACCCTTTAGGCTCATTTCAATGCGGTCGACCTGCACTTTATAGTTACTTAGGTAGACACCCTTTTAATAAAATAATCATTAGTGTTCAAATGAATGATTTGATCGGATTATAGTTTTTCTTCTCCAATAAAATGAATACATTAGCGCGTATTTGTATGAAAAGTCTGCGCAAACTAACGTTTTTATTATCTAGATAATTAGAATTGATCTTTTTGCTCGTTTGTCACCAAAGTTTGTAAATTTTTAGATGTCTAATTAATCCTGATGTCTTACGTATTTATCGTGTCGATTTTTGCAAACTTAGTTTATTGGCATATGCTAAAAATGTTGTTGGCATATGCCAACTTAAGGCGTAATTTGATCCTGTGTTTTTGAGGGATAATGATGGCAAGACCAAAGATAGAAAGACGAATATGCGGACGTGCTGCACACCATTGTTTCAAACCCAATGGCGTGCCATTTCATCAGTTGGAGCAAGTCGCCATATTACCAGAAGAGCTAGAAGCACTGCGTTTGGCCGATTTAGAGGGGCTTAGCCAGCAGCAAGCTGCTGATCAGATGGGCGTCTCTAGACAAACTTTTGGTAACACAGTAAAAAGTGCAAGATTGAAAGTCGCAAAAAGTTTAGTTGAAGGTCATGCATTAGTTTTTCCGGATGAGGAGTCAAACTTATGATTTATGCTATTCCTAATGATGGTGAGCGGGTGGCAAACCACTTTGTTAAAGCACCATATATTGCTATTTATTCTGATACTGACGGTATGCTAAAAAACTTAGCGAACATTGCTTCGATGCCACAAGCAGGTTGCAATGCGAAGTCTCAGTTAATTCAGTCTCTGCAAGAGTACAATGTGGATGCTGTACTTGTACGAAATATCGGTGAACGCGCACTAGCCAAATTACTTCGTAGTGGCACGCAAGTATTCAGGCTTTCTACCCGTAGCTCATTGGAAGATGTACTTGCGGTTCCAAGAGAGCCTCTCATTGAGCCGTCTCAAGGTCGTCCCTCAAACAATCATAAGAAAAATGCTCACAAGCCAAAAGGTGGTTGCGGTTCCTGTGGTTGTGGTGGCAAAAAATCCAAACTCTCATTGCTGGCAAGACCGAAAGCACCAACAGGGCTACTTAAAGTGACTTCTCGCCCTGCTATACTTAGGCTAAAGACGATGGCTAATAAGGCAGGTTAATATGGTTTGGTTATTTACCTTTCTTGGTTTTCTCGCAATCATTTTGTTGATGTCGCTTGGCGTCATTTTCCACAACAAGCGTATTCAAGGGAGTTGTGGCGGATTGAATAATGTCGGTGTTGATAAGGTGTGCAATTGTGAAACCTCTTGTGCAGAGCCTGAAAGACGTTTGTATCAAATATCCGAACCTAATTCGTCATCTGAGCGCTAAGATCTTTTGCCCATTTCGGTAAGGTTTGTTTAAACCAGTCAATGTATTTACTGGTCTGCGGGTTCTGTCTCGAGACCAGTATATTCACCACTTCTACCACCATCCACGTTTTAGCTATTGCAATCGTTCTTGCTAAATTACTCGCATCGCCTTGCTTTGCCGTCTTGGTATAGGTATGCGCCACACCAAGATAATCTTCGAATGTGCCCATGCCTTTGACTAGTGGCGCTAAATCTATCGCGATATGCCCTGTCGAAAAACGTTCCCAGTCGAACAGCACCAAATCGCCATTATCTCGTCGCCCCCAGTTCCCGGCATTGGTGTCTCCAGAGATCAAATTTTTGGCGTTGAAAAGCGGGCCGGATTGCTCTTGTAGCTGATAAAAGAACCGCTCTGTTTTTGCGTCTAGTTTGAGCGTGTTTAGAGCTTGGGAAGTGGCTGGTTGTGTCCACTGATGAGGATGATAAACACCGTCTGATGTCGGAGATAGTCTATGTATTTTAGCTAGTTGTTCTATCACGCGCGGCTCTTCAAGCAGGAATTCTTGATTGACAGAGTGCGGGATATACTCGATTCGTAACGTATTTTGTTGGTGATCGTAATCAATGAGCTCAGGTACAAGAATGCCAAGTTCATTGAATGGTTTAGCCTGGTGTTGATAAAAAGCGACCTCAACCTGTTCTACCTGCTGCTTTTCAATGAATGAAATGCCTTGTTTTTCTACCAGATAAACTTTGGCACTGCCCATCTGGTTAAGCTCTTGCTTTGACATAAGACATCCTGTCTTTTGATGGTGGAATCTTCACTTACCTTAAACGCGAAAGGTGTGTGCGCCAAGAATACTTAAAGAGAACATTGAAACAAAACAATGCAATGGTTTGAGTATGAAATTGTCGCTGGTGTCTAAATTTTGCACAGTGGCTTTTACGCATCGTTAACCACGTTCTACGCTTAATATTCGATTTAAACAAGGAGAACCACTATGGCTGTAATAAAGCAGGATATTCCAAATCGTGTAACGGTTTATCATGACAATGTCGATCAAGAACAAGAGCTGAAAAATGCGATGCTGCCAGAGAAACCGCGTTACTTTAACGGTGCTCCGACTTACAAAGCGAACAGCATCGAAGAGTTTGAAAGCAAAATCAGTCAGATAGGTTTGTCTCTCGATAAATAACTTTTCTTTTACCTAAAAGCGCCCTCAAAATGAGGGCGCTTTTTTATTTGTATGATTGATTTGAATCGTAGGGAATTAACCTTGTTGTGCACTGCCTTGGCAGACCTGTTTTTGCACTGCTGGTGGCGCGGGCTCGTAATGGCTTAAGGTCATACTAAAGCTGCCTTCACCACCAGTGATGGAGCGTAATCGACGAGCGTAATCTTGTAGCTCATTTACTGGTGACTTGGCTCTGAGTAAGGTGAAGCTGCTGTCGATTGGCTCGGTGCCTTCGATCAAGCCTCGGTTTCCAGATAAATCACCAGAAACATCGCCAACGTTCGCGGTTGGGATGTGCAGTTCCATCTGGACAATGGGTTCTAGCACAATAGGATCTGCGTTGTTAATCGCATCTAAAAAGGCTTTCTTACCTGCGATGACAAACGCTATTTCTTTCGAATCGACGGAGTGATATTTACCGTCATAAACGGTGACTTCCACATCCTTAATTGGGTTGCCAGAAATCGCGCCTTCCTCTAACGCTTGCAAAATACCTTTTTCAACAGCAGGAATGAGCGCGGTTGGAATTGCGCCACCCACCACTTTGTTGATGAACTTAAATCCGGCGCCACGCTCGAGTGGGCGAACCTTCAATTGCACTTCACCAAACTGGCCTGCACCGCCACTTTGTTTTTTGTGTCGATAATGCCCTTCGGCAGGTTTAGTGATGGTTTCAAAGTATTCGACGCTTGGTTGGCAGGTTTCGACGTCCAGCTTGTACACGTTCGCCATCTTTTCTAATGCGACTTTGAGGTGAAACTCCCCTTGGCCGCTGATGATGGTTTCGTTGGTGCGAGCGCGATGTTCGATGCGCAGCGAAGGATCTTCGCTGGCGATTTTATTCAGTACATCGCCTAATTTTTGCTCATCTCCACGCTTAAGAGGCTTCAAGCACAAAGAATACATGGAGTCAGGAAGGTCCAATGTCTTGAGTTGAACACCATCTTCTTCGTGAGAGTCATGAACGATTGAATCGAATTCGAGATCATCCACTTTGGCTAAAACGCAGAAGTCGCCGGCAAGCGCGCGAGGGATCTCGGTTCTATCTTTGCCCTGCAGTTGATATAAGTGCCCAACTTTAAATGCCTTGTTGCTTTCGCCAATATAAAGCTGGCTGCCCGCATTGATTTCACCCTGATACACACGTAAGTAGGCAAGTTTTCCCATATATGGGTCGACGCTGACTTTGTACACGTGTGCGACGGTGTGCTCAAAGGTTTCGCAATTTACTTTGATTTTTTTGCCGTTCTTTTCCAATAGAGGAGGGTTACCTTCGTTTGGCATGGGCATGATCTCCGCCAAGGTGCGCAGCAGAAGCTCGACGCCCGCGCCGGTTTGTGCTGAGACAAAACAGACCGGAATCACATGTCCAGTTCTCAGTGCTTCTTCAAACGGATCATGCAGTTGCTCTGCGGTGAGTTCGGAGCCTTGTTCCAGATACAGTTCCATCAGTTCTTCATCGACTTCGATAACTTGGTCAATCAAGGTCTCATGAGCTTCATCTACCGTCGCAAGTAAGGTTTCTCGTCCCAATTCTGGTTCGAAATAGCAGTCAACTACAGATTCCCCGTCAGCCGAAGGTAAGTTGATCGGTAAGCAGTGGTCCCCAAAATGCTCAACGATGTTCTCCATCAATCTTTCTAACTGACTACCGTGGTTATCGAGCTTATTGATGATGATCATCTGACATTTTTGCTGCTCTTTAGCAAAGGTGAATAAGCGATCGGAAGTTTGGTTTAGTGGGGTTTGAGGGGCGATGACAAGGGCGGATGTTTCAACGGCAGGAAAGACGCTGATCGTACGGCCAAGTAACTCGTTTTGTCCCGGAGTGTCGATGATATTGAGCCGATGTTTATTCCAGCGCAGTGCGACTGGCGTTGCTTCAATGCTGTGTTGATATTGGATGGATTGAGGGTCGAAGTCGGTAACGGTATCGCCTTTTTCTACGCTGCCTAAATGGTGAGTGGCATCGCAGGTGAAGAGCAGTTTTTCTATCAGCGTGGTTTTACCGGTCCCGGTTTGGCCGACGAAAGCGATATTGCGTATTTTGTTTATAGGCATAGAGCCTCCTTGCAAGATGGCGTGAAAAACCTACGAATTGCTAGGAAGTGGGTTGTTAGAGAAACCCACGCACTGCATTGGAGTAGGGCGGGATTACCGCCTATTCGTCTTCCATGTCATTTTCCGGATGACTCGATGCATAAGACCACCTTCTTGGACTACTGTAATCTTAGCATGCCGTAATAACCGTATAATTTATGTGACTTATTTCATGATGGGGCTGATTGTTTTTTAATCGAGATCATAAACTCAGAGGTTCTGACTTTTCGATCAAAACCTCTGGATTGTTTAGGCTATTTGGAAAGAACGATTTCGCCGTCGCGATAAACTAAGCTCGGCGTTATATCTTGTCCGAGCAACACCGGGCCATCAAGATCGACAACGCTCGCCTGAGCAGCAATGGGTAACGCAGCACGCATCGCCAGCGACGTCCCCAACATACAACCGGACATGAGGCTAAAACCGAGTTTTTTTGCATCGTCGGCCAGCAATAATGCTTCACTGAGCCCGCCCGTTTTATCTAGCTTAATGTTCACCATTTCATATTTGCCAAGCAGTTGATGCAATTGCTCTCTGGTGTGACAACTTTCATCGGCGCAAAGTGGAATGGGGTGCGGAATGCTGGCGAGTGCGTCGTCGCAGTCTTGTGGCAACGGTTGCTCGATCATGATGATATTAAACGGTTCGAGTTGATCAAATACCGTCGCGAGGTCGAGGTTTTGCCACGCTTCATTCGCATCTAAGACAATTTGTACGTGCGGCGCGGCATCGCGTACTGCTGCAACGCGCTCAATCACGTTTTCACCATCCAGTTTTACCTTTAGCAGTTTTGCGCCTTGGCTAAGGTAGGCTTGCGCCTGTTTTGCCATCGCTTGCGGCGTGTCGATAGAAACCGTCATCGCCGTCACAATCGCCTCTGGTAACGTAAAGAGGTCGTGAACCTGCTGCTTGTAGCTCAAAAGCGCGTGAAGATGCCAAAGGGCGCAATCCAATGCATTTCTTGCCGCCCCTGCAGGCAATAACGATTGAAGCTGGTTTTTGAGAGCCATCGCATCAGCTTCGCCTTTTGCGTACAAACTTTGCAGTTCATGCGCGGCGTGAGAAATCGCCTTAATCACCGATTCAACCGATTCACCATAACGAGGGTATGGCGTGCATTCACCTTGGGCTGTCATGCCTCGGTGTTCAATTGTCACGCGGACTACGTGGCACTCTGTCCGACTGCCGCGAGAGATGCGAAATGGTGTCGCCATAGCAATCGTGACGGGTTCTACATGAATTTTCATCTCACTAGTTTTCCCTAAACCGCAGTTATTTTCTAAACCGTAAATGTTTCCTAAATCGTAAGGATCTTATCTGCAACCGCATCAACGCCAAAACGCACAGGGTCGGTGACGGGCACCCGATATTTGTCGCTCCAATCCTGGCATAACTGGGCAGCATCTTCTTCGCTGATCGCCGAAGTGTTTAAGCAAATACCCACTAATTGAGCTTTTGGATTTGTCAGGCGAGCAGCGGCCAGATTCGCTTCTATCGTTTGTTCAATGGTTGGCAAGCTCGCATGTGGTAAGTTGCGGATGTGCGGGCGACCAATCTCATGGCACAGTATCAGAGCGTCCGCTTGTGCGCCGTGAAGTAAGCCCAAACTTACGCCAGCAAACGAAGGGTTAAATAACGAACCTTGCCCTTCGATGATGTCCCAATCGTGGTCGGTGAAGTCGGGGCTGATCGCTTCTACTGCGCCGGAGATAAAATCGGCAACTACGGCATCAATTGAAATGCCACTGCCTGCGATGAGAATTCCGGTTTGACCCGTTGCTTTGAACTCTGCGCGACAGTTTTTACGCTTTAATGCATGCTCAATGGCAAGAGCAGAGTACATTTTGCCCACGGAGCAATCTGTCCCTACAGTAAGTACTCGCTTGCCTGCGCGAGCTTTGCCATTACCGACCTTGAGCGGGACATCATAATGGCGAACATCATACAGTTTGGTTAATCCGCGTTGTTCTAGAGCGGCAAGAGGAGCAAATTCCGTCAAACGTTGGTGCATGCCCGATGCAATTTCAAATCCCATTTCTGCCGCTTCAAGTAAGGTAGCTTGCCAAGCTTCGGGAATGACTCCCCCCGGATTTGCTGTGCCAAGCACCAGCGTTTTTGCTCCTTGCTGCTGCGCTTGTTGTAGTGTCATGTCGGTTAAACCAAGTGATACGGTTTCTGGCGTCAGGCGGATTTGGCCAAGACAAATCTCAGGTCGCCATTGGTAAATGCCACGCGCGGTTTTTGCTGCGAGTGGATCGGCTACATCGCCAAGAAAGAGTAGGTAAGGTTGAGCAATTTGCATGATGGTTCCCTTCGTCATCGTTATTGCTCATTAATGTAGCCAGACTGATTTAGGAAACCGAATGCTTATTTGTCGGGCAGGTATAACTTCAAGTTATACCTCTAAACCATCTGTTGTTTTAGGGCGGTGATAAACTGCTTTGTCGCAATGGATTGAGGAGTGTGCTCTGCGAATAAAATAGAGACAGAGAAGGACATGTTTGGCTCCAAAGCATGCACGGAGACGGCATCATCTTGGCGATATTGTTTTGCAGTCCATGGATCGACAATGGCGAATCCTGCTTGGTGTTTCACCAGTTCAGCCGCTGCGGAGTAGCTGCGTACGGTGATGGCATGTTGATAATGCTCGTCACGCGCCGACAAGGTTTGATGCAGCAATAAGCCCAGAGGGTCTCGGCTATCTAAACCGATAATGGGTAAATCGTGACTGATGAGTTCTTCTAAAATAACGACTTTTTCTGCGGGTATCGCTGCGCTTTTAGGAGCGATCAGTGCTAAGTTTTCTTTCAATAACACGTGCCCCATGATCGCTGGTGGTGTTTCTTCACCGAACGCGATGGCGACATCCAATTCATGTTTCAGCAACCCGGAGCACAGCTCATCGCGATTGGCCGTTAAGAGCTCAAAGGAGATGCCGTGCTCTTTCGACAACAACGCGACAGTCGGCGCTAACAAGTGCGCAGCCAAAACAGGCGGGGCACCGACTCGTAAATGTTGAGTTCCCTGTTTGACTTTGTTGGTCAGAGAGCGAAATTGTCCGAGTTGTTGATAGACCTTTTCTGCCTCTGGCAATAAGGCTTTGGCTTCTTGAGTGGGAACGAGACGTCCCTTTACACGCTCAAATAAAGCGAAGCTCAGTTGTTGTTCTGTATGGGCGAGAACTCGAGTGACATTAGGTTGGGAAACGTGCAGTAAGCGAGCAGCACCAGACACCGTTCCTGCTTGCATAATGGCGTAAAAGACTTCCAATTGTCTTAAGTTCACTGCGAATTCCTTCTGCTCATGTTGGTCGCCTCAGAATACCCAACCTTGCTGATGAGCGATAGAGGCAAAAGTGCTGGCGTAAAAAATAGTAAGACGATGTTGGTTGCCTTCTTATCTCGCTTTTTCAATTTCTCAACTTCTCAATTTCTATGCTTCACTTTGCTGCTGCATGAAGGGGCAGATCGTTAAACGGCTCAACGTCTCGGCTGAGTAATCCCATCAATACCACTGCTAATACCATGACAACAGCTGCGATTGCAAAACCGTATTGTGTTAGCTCGTAATGACTCAACATCGCGATTAATACATAACTGAGAGATTGAATGGTGGTGGAAAACATGCTGATGCCGCCATCAACACGACCACGTTGATGAACCGCTACGGTGTGATGCATCCAGTTGACTCTCGCAATGCGATTTAGCGCGTTAAACACACCAAACAGAGCTGTAAACAATAAGATGGTCAGCGGGCTTATCGCAAAACTCATTCCGATAAACGCCAGAGATACCATGACCATCGAAGCAAACATAATGTGGCTATGGGAGGCACGGCTTAGCACTTTGGTGACAATAAAGCCGGTTAGCAACGAGCCGAGGCCAAAACTGATGTTGAACCCTGCAAACCAATCGCCAGAGATGCCTTGTTCAGAAAACCAAATCGGCACCAGTTTGCTCAAATACGTCAATGCAGGATAAGAGAGGCAAGAGAGCAGAATAAAGCCATAAAATCGGGGTTCGAGACGGAATATTTGTTTGCTCTCTTTGAGTTGCGCGATGAAAGCAACGGATTTTGATGCCCTTAATTGTTGAGTATAAGGCGTCAGAATATAGAACATCGCTGCTAACGCAGAGGCGCTGGCCGCAAACAAAGCAAACTCTTTCATACCCCACATTTCAAGCAAAACAATACCCAACGCGCCAGCTCCGAGGGTCGTGGATTGCATTACAATTTCTTGCTGACCCGAAATTTTCGCATACTCATGGTGCTGATAATTTTCTTGGGTGAAGGCATTGTTGGTCGTCCATGCAAAATTACTCGAAACCCAATACACCAATTGCGCAAAAGCCAGCAACCAGTGTGACTCAAACCCTAACCAATAAGCAATGAACACCACCAAAGCCATACCCGATTGAATCCATTGATTGAGCACGAGTAGTACTTTGCGTGAATGTCGGTCAATTAAAGTGGAAAAGAAAGGCGTTGCTAGAAAAGAAATCGCGGTGCAGCTCAGAGAAACTAAAGCGACGAATGTACCCATGTTAGGTTCGGAAAGCATGACCCATGGTAGTGCCATCATGAACAAGCCAGAGGAAATGCTGTCGAATAAGCGGCCAGCTAAGTACGGCTGAGTTTTATTTTTCATTATGTTTGCCTCTAACTCCCGATGGATTTCAAAAGGTTGATGTCCAACTGTTCTGTGTTTGACAACCAAGTCGTTCGCGCTGAACACATTATCTTGAGATCGCCGGGGTTTAGCGTTAATTAAGATGGTGCAACTTTAAAACCTCAAGTAAACTTGAGGTAAAGTATTTTTTTAACAAAATTGATACACAGGGAGTCAAGGATGGAAATCAGCGTAGGAGAAGTGGCAAAACGTTCTGGAGTGAAAGTATCTGCCCTACATTTTTACGAGCAAAAAGGACTAATTTCGAGCTGGAGAAATCAAGGGAATCAGCGTCGCTATCATCGAAGTGTGTTGCGCCGTGTTGCGGTGATTAAAGCGGCACAGCAAGTGGGGTTGTCGTTAGAAGAAATCAAACATGCGCTAGATGAGCTGCCGAAACATCAAGCGCCAAACAAACAGCAATGGGAAGTCATGGCGAGTCATTGGCATGAACAGTTGGAGCAAAAAATTCAAAAGCTCAAAGCCCTGCAAAACGATTTGGGTGGATGCATTGGCTGCGGGTGTTTGTCGTTAGAAACCTGCGCGCTGCGAAACCCAGAAGATGTGTTAGGCAAAGACCACTCGGGTTCTAACTTAACGTTAGAAGAGTAGGTGTTATTCCTATTCTTTGTCGAAACTGTCCACCACGATCGCGCCCATTGACGCCGGCATTGTGATGACGATGACCCGTTTTATCGCAACCAAAGGCTCATTCATTAGTGGCAGCTTATCAAGACAGAAAAGAACTAACGCCACCACAACGGCCGCAATGAGGTACGCGATAACCACACGAAAAATAAAAATGGATACGCGATTTTTGATGTGGCTTTGGAACACGCTTTGATAGGCGAAAAAACTGAGGAAAATGACAGAAAGGCTTAACAGCATGAGCAGGTTTGCCATTGGCAAGCTTTCACCCAGTCGCCACGCCTCTTCAGAAAAAGAGATGGGGACGGCGAGGGCAAAAGCGCCAACCAACACTTGGCTGGCGTCTTCTAAGTTAAAGTGACTACTCATGCTGCTCATTCCATTATTCGTTTGCTAGGTGTAAGAGCTTTTCAAAGCGCTCGTTACCATGCAGCAATTCGAGGTCTCGCTCTTCGGCAAGCAAGTCACGAATAGATGGGCTGTATTCAATAGCGCGTTCCAAGTCTTCAATGGCTTGCTCTTCAATGCCAAGACGAGAGTATGCACAAGCGCGTTGATACAGTGCAGGACCATTGGTGTAATCGACTTCAAGTACGCGGTTACAGATGCTTAGTGCCCAGTGGTATTCGTTGATTTCCATCGCGGCGTCTGCTTTGTAAGTCAACGCTTCTAAATCACCTGGGCGAATCAGCAAGATCTCATCATAGATTTCAATACGTTGCTCTGGTGTTTGTGAGCTTTGCGCACGCAACCATAAGTTATGGATCTCGTTGATTTTCTCAATTTCTTTATTGTTTTCACTGATAATGCGAGTTTTGCGTTTTAAATCTCGCTCAAGGGCGACAAATTTCTTCTCGTATTCTTGGGCGATCTTTTCTAATCGTTTATCCGCCATCTCTTTGGTGTTGTGTTTAAACTCACGCAGAGATTGCCAGCCTACAAAGGCGATCAGCGATGCGACACCTGCGATGATGTAGAAGAAGTAGGTTACGGTCACGTTGGCATAGTTCAACGATTTATCCGCAACCGTCAGCTCGCGGTCGGTGATCTCTGTGATCATTCGTTTTTCTAGGCTCTGATAGTCCTGACGCAGTGCTTTTAGCTCATCTAAAATATAGCGTTCCATTAATGGTCTATCTAACAGATCCGATTCTGAATACTTTTCGTCCGATGCCATTGTCGGCAAGGCAAGTATCAGCGAGAAAAAAATACCAATAAATAAGCGCATAAAACGTCCTTTCACGAGAAGAGTACAGATAGACCATGCAACAATAGCAAATAGCACAAACGTTTAGCAAAGTTATTACAAAAGAAATAATTGTCGTCTACGTAAAAGTCATATTCTTGTTGTTTTTCAGTTTGTTCCTGGTGGTTATTTGCCGTGATATCTTTTATCCTCCTTGCGAATTTATGATTAATGGAGTGAGCATGGACGCGCGAGCTAAGGATTACTTAGAGCAGTATCTAAAATTATTATCACCAGAACAAAGAGCAGCCGTACCATCAGTTAGTGCTGACTATTATTGTGCCGATGAATACAACGCCAACGTATGCGCCGATTTGGTTCGAATTGGACAGAAAATCGCCTCTTGCAGTATGGAGCTTTGGTATCGAGAGCATGGCGAAAGCATGCCACAAGTGGGCCATTTACAAGTCGTCACGAATTGGAACGGGGACCCCGTTTGTGTGATACGAATTACTGATGTCAGCACATGCAAATATGAGGATGTAACCGCAGAGTTTGCCTACGCAGAAGGCGAAGGTGATAGAACCTTAAACTGGTGGCGTGACGCGCATACTGCATTTTTTAAAGCTGAATGCGATGAGTTGAACATAGATTGGCATGAGAAACGTACGCTAGTTTTGGAACGTTTTGAAGTGGTGTATCCAGTCAATTAATCGCTGATAGCAGCACTGATTTGAAGTGCTGCTTTCTTGAGAGACCGCTTTTAGCGCTTGCGAGCGGTCACACTAAACATGTGCCAGTGTTTTGGGCTTCCGACTACTGTGGTTCCGTCTTCATCTCTTTCATTCAATGAAATGAGTTCGTAATCCGCGAATAAACTTTCCACTTCCTTTTTCGTTAATGCGGTAATGTTCGGATGCATTTCTGATGCAACCCAGGAGTCTTTTACTCCTAAGAAATCACCGCAAAAGATACCGCCAGGTTGTAAGGCACTGTCTATATTGGTCCAAACTTGCTCAAAGCCTTCGTCCGGGCAAAAGAACAAACTGGCATTCGCGATAACCAGGCTGCATTGAGGGTAGTTAAACTCAGTAAAACAGCACTGTGAAATTGAGAAACGCTTCTGGCCTTCAAAGCGTGTTAAACAAGTTTTTACTGCATCTTCATGGCTATCAAATGCGTGAACGTTAAACCCCTGTTCGAGGAGGAAATGACTGTCTCGACCTATTCCGCAGCCAATATCAAGAGCGACTTTGCTCTCGAGTTTCAGTAGGTTTACGGCATTTTCTACGTTTGGGCGGTGAGGTTGGTTTAAAATTTTCTGATAGTACTCGTTCCACTGTGCTGACATTGAACTTCCTTGTATTATTGTGTTTCCCCAAATCTAGTGTCCATTCTTGTATTGCTTTATCGGGGAGGTTTTGAAACATTGGCAATTGTTATAGCTGATCTTCAATTGGCAATATGCCGGAGAACCAAGCGCCCATTTTTCGCCATACTCCGGCCTCTGGTTCAGAATCATATTCTTTGCCTGTTTTTATGTCAGTCCAGACAATGTCTCCGTCGCGTAGAGTTAAGGCATAGGCGTTATTCGACAATTGATTCGGCAGTTGTTCTAGAAACATTTGCACATATTCTGGCTGTTCGATAACAACGGCCATTTCGGTATTCAAAGCGGCTGAACGTGGATCCCAGTTCATCGAGCCAACAAACAGCGTCTTGTCATCAATCGTCATTGCTTTTGCGTGTAAACTTGCTCTGCTGCTCCCCGTTAGGCTCCACTTGCTTTTGAGTTTCGCGCTCGCTTTTACTTCCCATAGCTTGACCCCAGCTTCGAGTAGGTCTGTTCGATATTTTGCGTACCAACCATGCACGGCAAACACGTCGTTAGAGGCGAGACTATTGGTCACTATCGTGATATCAACGCCTCGCTTGGCCGCGTTACTCAATGCTTGAGTGCCGACTTCGGTTGGGACGAAATAGGGGGAGATAAGAACAAATGAATGTTCAACACTTTTAACCAGCTCTGTTAAATTATCAATAAGTTGGCTCTCTCGGGTCGCAACTTTATCGGGTAAGTCAAACCATACTTTTGCTTCTCCCCAGTAGAGCTTGAGATTGCCTTGTTTGAGAGCTTGGTACATATCCAGTTTAGTGAAGTCATAACGGCCGGTTGAGAACTTTTCCTCTAGCTGGAGTTTGTCGACCTGCTTTTGAATCGCCAGGTCTGTAATTTGCTGTGAGTCCGGTGTTATCCATTCCATTGGTATCGCATAGGCGCTATTCCAGTAGAGGTCGAACTGATCTGCAGTTTGTTGTACCGCCTCACCATAGAGCAGTAGATCAAAATCACCAAATTCGACCTGTGATTCAAAAGAAAAGTACTCATTGCCGATATTCCTACCCCCGACAATGGCAGAAACACTGTCTGCAATCAAAGACTTATTATGCATACGACGATTAAGACGTTCAAAATCGCTAGCAAGTGCGAACCAGCGGGAGTCGCGATACTGATGCGGATTGAATAAGCGGATTTCGATATTAGGATGTGCATTGAGGGCAGCCATCACGTCATCGTTTCGCTTTTGCATATCGTCAAGCAACAGCCTTACTCGGACTCCACGCTTTGCAGCTTCATACAAGCGCCACGTTATTAGCTGACTCGTTTCGTCACCACGGTAAATATAGTATTGAAGATCAAGGCTTTTTTGTGCGGACTCGATTAGAGAGGTGCGAGCAAGAAGGGCATCGTGTCCTTGATTTAAAGGAGAAAAGCCAGTGATTGACTTTGGGTCTTTCCCGTAAGCTTCAAAGTACTGTGCAAGCACAGAGTCACCTTGATACCCAAGTTGGAAGCTAGTGGATTTTTCACTGGGATCGTTCAATGACACGGATGAACATGCCGATAAAATTGTGAATAAAGAAGGGAAGAGCAGCTTAGCGAGTGTATGTAACAAAGTACATTTCCTTGTCTTACAGAGTGTTACTTATCAGAAATTATAGACCTAAGTTGCCGCAGCGTGCATCCAACAAGGTTGGATAACGGGCTATTAATCAATGAATTGTCATGTTCTCGGGATTAAGTTCACCTTTTTGAACGCAGATAATCATTTATTTTAATTATGATTGTGTCTGAATTGGTCATAATCACTAATATCTGGTGATTATGACCAATAGCACACTGGTTAAAATAGTTGAGTAATAATAACTATTTGAATTTTAATAAATAAATGTCTGGCACGTCCCTTGCTATTTAAAAGAAGAGTTAAGTCAGGGCAACTTGCGAGGTTGGTTAATTTTTTGTTAATTTTATTAACTTTGAATTGGCAATAACTCTGTAGTTAGCAACCGAAAAAGCAAGGTACGCGCTGCTTTGACGTCTATTCAAATGTAATTCCCTCACCATCATGCTTACAGGGAGTCAAAGATTTAATAAAAGCATGGTGATGAAAACAACAATAAAAAAGGATTTTCGATGTTAGCAAAACCCGTATTACGTTGGCTTTTACCTTTCGTTGTCGTTGGTGGCTCTTATGCAGGATATGCCGCAATCGCCGCGACAGCTCCGGAAAAAGAGTCAACCAAAGATGCCATTACAGAGCCTACCGTTCAGGCTTCTTCTCTTTTTCCTACCGATCATAAAGTGGTGATAACCAGCCATGGTGAGTTAGTCCCTTTTGAAAAAACACACCTTTCCGCGCAAGTCAGTGGTGAAGTGATAAGTTGGCACCCTAATTTTGTAACGGGTGGGATCGTGAAACGAGGAGAAGTGCTGTTCACGATTGAAAGTGACAACTACGAAGCGTCGGTTTTGCAAGCCGAAGCCAATTTAGCTAGCGCACGTGCGAGCTTGATTGAGGAGCAAGCCAAAGCGGAAGTGGCAAAACGCCAGGCCAAGAGACTGAGCGATAAGCAAGTGACAGACCTGTATTTACGTAAGCCTCACGTTTTGAGCGCGCAAGCGCAAGTGAAGTCGGCTCAGGCGGCACTCAAACGAGCAAAAAGAGATTTAGAAAATTGCAAAGTCGTAGCACCTTACGATGCGCTGGTTGTTGAGCGTGATATTGGTGTTGGTCAATTTGTCACATCTGGCTCTCGAGTTGCAACGCTAAATAACATTGAAGTGGCGGAGGTGCATGTACCAATTGCCGGTTTTGATAGTGCATTTTTACCCGAATCCATTGGTGAGCTCACCGCGACAGTGACGCAGCAAGGTGTATTTTCTACCACTAGAGAAGGTCGAGTTGTTCGTGATTTAGGCATGATTGATAGCGCTACCCGAATGATTAACATGGTCATTCAAATCGCTGACCCATATGGTATTGATAATCAGCAGCCTCCAATTAAATTTGGCTCCTACGTTGAAGTGAGCTTCACAGGTAAGGAGCTAAAGCATATCTATCGCCTGCCACAGGAATTAGTCAAAAATCGCACGGTATGGGTAGTGAATGGTGAGAATCAACTTCAACCTCGGACGGTAACGGTCTTGAGAGCAGAAGGTGAGTTTTTACTCGTGGGGGAAGGCTTAGAGCAAAGTGATAAGTTGGTACTTACCTTGCCGGAGTACCCTCAAAAAGGCATGGCGGTACAAATCGCAAAAAAGAGTGACGACTCCGAAACCGTCGTACAGTAAGTAGGAGTTTGTCATGGAAGATACTAAACAAAAGGGCTTAATTGCCTATTTTGCGAATAACCCCGTCGCTGCCAACCTTTTGATGGTGTTCATCATCATCATGGGTGTGGTGAGTTTTCTCTTTATTCAAAGGCAGATGTTTCCGAATATTGAGGTGAACTACATTGATGTTCGTGCGACTTATCCTGGCGCTTCACCTCAAGAAATTGAAGAAAGCATTCTCGTTAAGGTTGAGGAATCGATTAAAGATGTCACCGGGATTAAAAAAACGGTCTCAACGGCCTCTAGAGGTAGCGCGTATGTCTCTATCGAGGTCGACGTTAATGCTGATATCAAGCGTGTCTTGGATGATGTAAATCAACGCATTGATACTTTATCCAACTTACCTGCCGGTATGGAACCGATCAATGTCTACCAAGTTGAGTGGCGCCAAGATGTAATCGAAATGGGGTTAGTTGGGGACCGACCGCTTGAAGAGCTCAAACCCATTGCTAAGCAAGTCGAGGATGAATTACTTCAACTCAAAAATGTCATGTTGGTGTATTTGAGTGCACCAGAGGAAGAGATAGCGATTGAAGTTGATCCACTCGTTCTTCGTAAATACGACTTGACGTTGAGCGATATCAGCAGCGCGATCAGTCGTTATTCTGCCAACTTTTCTGCGGGCGAAGTCAAAACAAACTCAGGGATGATCGCAGTAAGGATTGAAAATCAGTACTACCGTGGTGATGAATTTAGGAATATTCCTGTAAAGCTTGGCGCAAATGGTGCGAAGGTTTTACTGCAAGATATCGCCACGATCAAAGATGGCTTTACGGAAGAAGAGCGCTACTTTGAGTACTCAGGGCAAAATGCGATCTACATGTCTGTTGAAGCGACTCGCGATCAGAACATTATCCCTGTTGCCGAGTCTGTTCGTAATTATATCGAAGCAAAAAATAAGACATTACCGCAGGACGTTAAGCTCAAAGTCTTAGTGGATACGACCTATTATTTAAATGGTCGTCTCGACATGATGTTGAAAAACTTGCTGCAAGGCGCAGCTCTAGTGGCGATTATGCTGACCATTTTTTTGCGCTTTCGCTTGGCAATGTGGGTAATGATTGGGCTGCCAGTGTGTTTTCTTGGCGCGGTGATGATGATGCCTGCATTAGGGATCACGGTAAACATCGTATCTCTTTTTGCCTTCATTATGGTGCTCGGTATTGTGGTCGATGACGCCATCGTGATGGGAGAGAGCGCCTACAGCGAAATTGAAGAAAAAGGCGGTGGCGTCGAAAATGTGGTTCGCGGTGTCAAACGTGTTGCCACGCCAGCTACTTTTGGCGTTTTAACCACAATTGCCGTGTTTGCCCCTTTCTTGTTGTCTAGCGGTATTGATAGTGCTTTCTTCTATGGTATCGCGGGTGTTGTGATTCTTTGTTTGATCTTCAGTTTGATTGAATCAAAGTTAATCCTTCCTGCTCACCTCGCACATACCCACTTTAAGCCAGTTAAACCTGGTGGCTGGCGTGACCGATTTAACCAACGCTTTTTTGGCTTTGTAAACGGCACTTATCGTAACTTTGTCACGACATGTACGCATTGGCGCTGGACAGTGTTTGCTGTGTTTTGCGGTTTACTGCTGATCAGTGCGGCTTTGATCAACGCGAATTATGTTCGGGTGATCCCTAACCCTAAAGTGCCTACTGACTATCCTGCGATCACTATTGAAATGAACGATACCGTTTCAAGTGAGCAAACAATCAGTGCTCTTAAGACCATCGAACGTGTGATGCAAAAAATTGAATCAGAGACCATCGCAGAACATGGTCAAGGTATGATTCGTGATGTGCTTTCGTACAACCGAAGCCGCACCGAAGGCCGTGTTTTGGTGCCATTGGTTGATGAGGAATTACGCCCGTTCAATACATTTGAACTTGCTCGACGTTGGCGTGAAGCTATGCCAGTTATTCCTGGAATGAAGAGCATCAAAATCCGCGAGCAGAGCGCGGGTGGCGGTGACAGAGATGAGTTTGGTTACTTGCTGTTTGGTTCTAATATTAATGAATTGAACGAGGCTGGGCGTTACTTGATAGAGCGTTTACAGCAGGAAGAAGGGTTATACGATATTTCATCTTCTATTGATTCAGGAAGCAAAGAAGTACTCCTCTCTCTTGCGCCTGTAGCGTACGATCTCGGACTGGATCTCACCATGATCGCAGAGCAAGTGGGTGGCAGCTTCTACGGTGGTGAAGCACAGCGTCTTATTCGTGATGGTGAAGAAATCAAAGTTATGGTGCGTTACCCGCAACTGACACGTGAAGCATTCTCATCATTACGTTACGCTGTGATTACCACGCCAGCAGGTAAGAAGGTCATGCTGGGTGATGTGGTTAAGATCAACGAGCAGCCGGGCGTGAGTAGCATTCGGCGTGAAGGCGGGTATCAAACCGTTTATGTCTATGGTTCGATAGACGAAGAATTGGTTGAACCTCAAGAAGTCGTGAAGGTCATCGACGACAATATCTTACCGGACATGAAGCAAGTCTTCCCGAGTGTGAAAACGGAATTGGGTGGTGATATTGAAGAGCAAGCAGCGCAGCGTAATGAACAGATTCTGTTCTTTATTGCAGGCATGATCATCGTCTACATCTTGTTAGCCGTACCGTTAAAAAGTTATACCCAACCTTTGATTGTAATGTCAGTCATTCCATTTAGTCTGACGGGGGCGATTTGGGGCCACTTCTGGCTAGGTTTGGATATCAGTATGATGTCGACATTTGGTTTGATCGCCGCTGCTGGCGTGGTTATCAACGACTCTCTAGTTATGACAGATTACGTAAACCAAGTGAGAGAAAAGGGTATGAACATCAAACAAGCGGTGGTTGAAGCGGGCTGTGCACGCTTTCGAGCGATCACGCTCACCTCAATAACGACGTTTGCGGGTGTATTGCCGATTATGTTTGAAACGAGCTTGCAGGCGCGTTTTGTCATACCAATGGCTGTAGCTTTGGGCTTTGCGGTGTTGTACGCAACGGTTCTGACTTTAGTGCTGGTGCCTTGTTTGTATTTAATGCTTGAAGATATTAAAAATATTTTCAGATCGATTAAGGGGCTTCTTCATCGCTTTATCAATCGTTTCAGAAAGTCGCCAGTGACGTCGAGCGTTGAAGTAAATATATAGAGTTAACAAGCTTGATGTTAACGATTAGGAGCAGCCTTCGGGCTGCTTTTTTATTTCTGTATTTTGATTCAAAGCAGTTCTAGAGTGGGTTGTTACGTAATTTATTCGATGAAAGAACAGCGAGAAAATCTCCTGATAAGTTATTCTTTTTATGAATACCTTTTGCGTGTTTGATTCCATTGGTTAATTTAACACTTGGTTAGCGAAATTTACCAGAGGGAGATAATGATGAATATATGGATTTATTTAAATTATTGAAAAATAACAAAATAAAAGTTGGCATCGTATGTGCAATATATAAATTGTAACTAAAACGAACTGCTAATCCTCAAGGAGCTTATTATGAAAAGCGTATTTCTATCTACTCTAAGTCTTATTGTTGTAATGTCATCACCAATCGCTGCTGCTAACACTTTAGACAAAGAGGAGTGGAGCTCAGATTTACGTCAGGACTTTTCTGAAATGAAGCATGAAGCTGTAGCAGATATTCAGCAAATGAATATGGATGCCATCCACGCACGCGATGAGCGTATCGTGAAAAACATTAAAGATGAGCAAGAACAGTTAGTAAAGGTAACGTGCCACAAAGAGAAAGCAAGCAAGTCATAACCGCCGATAAAAGAGACTAACAGACGAAAATGAATCCAATACGAGTTCGGTGTTAGTTAGCAGTAAGCACTGACCTTGTTGCTCTACTTGCCAGCCTTTTAAGGCTGGCTTTTTTGTTAAAGGTATACTGTATAATTAGTATCTATGGGTACGTTCCCCCAATAATTGGTAGTTCATGATTAAATGTCTCTTGTTTCAAACGTGACTTAAGGCACTTAACCTTCGTATCAATAGGTGTATATATCTAGTGATTTATCATCGAGATGGGGATGAATGTAATTTTTAAAACTGTTGATTTCATTAAATTGGAGGCGATGCTATATATTTGAAATTCAGAAAGATCTAGTCTCCTTGTTGACCTTAATAATATCTTAGTATATGCCTCACTTTTATTTGAAGAGGGATTCGTAATGACTTGGGAGTTTATTGAAAGGAAAGAGGCTTTTGATTATATTGGGCTAAGTAATAAGTCGGTTAATGAGATTGAACAATTCTTACATGGAAGAGTGAGACTTTCAGCTACACTCTTTAGCAATAAAAAACTATACTTATCAAGACAATCCCTCATCATGCTTGCGTCTCTGAATGAATATGATCAGAAGCAAGTTGTCAAAGAAATGTATTTTCTTTCATCTAACCCAAGCACACCGTCTGTAGTTAGACACAAACGTAATCCATTGCTTCGAATATTTCGAACTAGGTATCCCTTCAAAAATTATCATTATTTATTAACTTGTATCCTTAGAGACGGGAAAGTTGTAATTCATGATATAGCTTTTGATCGACAATTGCATGGTAAGTCTATTTTTAAGCATTCACATCAAAGAACCCAAATGTATCATGTGAAGAAAGAAACAGGTAAAAATGGTGAGTATAATGGAGTGCAGAACAATGACGAAGCAAAGTTATTGTTGGCTGAGTGGGACCATACTAAAGCTCAAGTAACTCATCAAGTCAATACGCTTCATGCTACGGTAAATGGAATGCTGAATGATTATGAGAAAGCGGCGACACTGATGGGAGTACATACGCAGGTGGCATATAAAGAAGATAAGCCAACAGAGTATACGTTGTTTCACAACCCTTCTGATAATGCGAAGCTGGATCTTATTGAATGTGTTTATGACAAAACTCGTTTTACTTCGCACAATGCTCAACACCTAGCAGCAGTAATGAAACAATGTGCAGAGCAGGGTAAACAAGTGAAATGGACAGTACATAGCCAAGGTGCGATTATTTTTAACTCTGCGCTTGAATATGTAAGGAAAAAGAATCCGAGCTTAAAACTATTGAATCAACAAGTTGTGGTGCACGCAGGAGGGGCCAATACAACGAAGATTGGAAAAAACGCACAGCAGCTTGGTTTGAAGATAAACTACAATAAAACCCGAACGAATCCCTTTGATATTGTCCCAAATATTGCTGCGAGACAAACTCCATTATCGGCAAGTAGTCTCGTTCGTTGTTGTAAATTCTTGGGATTGGTGATGAATGGAGAGGTCACAGAGAGCCCACATACATTACCCTATTTTGGTGTTGAATCCTATCGACGACAACTGATGATGTCTGGTACTAATATGGCTAGTAAACGTTTAAAAGATATTGATGCATATTTAAAGAATAAGAGTTAGAAATATGGGCCTTATTAAAACTTGTAAAGATGGCTTTCGAGGAAAGCCAGATTTTTCAAACTTGCTACATAATGTATTCCAGATAGATGACTTAGTATTGTCATTTGAGTGTCCGAACAATATATATGAAGGGCATGTATACCAAGATCTTGTGGAGTTAAAACAATTCGATGTTGACTCAAAAGAAGAACGGCATGAAAAGTTAATAAAATTGGCTTCTATTTATTTCTCATTTCAAAAAAAAATATTAAACCCTCTATTACCTATAAATAAACAAGGTGGTTTATATATTAGGCTAAGGATCAAGTCTGCCAATGAGAATATTAGATCTGTCAATCAATTATCTTCATTCATAGAAAAAGAGTATGTGGAGTTTTATCATGCTCTAGAGTCTCCTGAAGGATCTAAGAAAGGAGATCATACAGAGATGATGAATGATGCTAACGATTACGCAAATCATCGCTGGGGATTAGAGCCGATAAACGAAGAAAAAAAGAGAGCGAAAGAAGAGTTTCTCGTAGGAGAGTTTCTTCGCAGCTACCCCCCAATTAAATGCCAGGCTATTGATGTTGGAGAGAAAACGTACTCAAAATACGTAGAAGGTAACTTGGAATATAAGAAGGACTATCGAAGAGTTTACAATTTGCATATCAAAAATGAGTTTTACTTTAGTATCGAGTTTTTATACGAAATCGAGCCTATGTTTGCTCAAAAAAAGTTTTTAGATTGGGTGAGAAGTGCTGATGAAACCTTTGAGAAAAAGGTGTTAGAGTTACTAGAATTGTCTCCGCTTGTTGATTCGTATACTACCTCCAAGGTAGAGAGATTGACCAAATAAAATTGATCCTGTGCGCTCTGACTTTCAACTTAAAGAAAAAAGCCCGCAAAGAATTTCCTCTGCGGGCGTAATAAAGGGCACCAAATTGGGTGTCTATTCATTTTGGAGGTGGTCGAACGTCCATATAAAACTGACAATAGGCTTGGTGAGAGGCTTACCACCAGCGCGACCAACGGAGCTAAAGTTAACATTGTTGCAATGATTGTTAAAATGTTAATTCTTCAATCAATGTTTTCATTATCGTTAGTCTGGATTGTGAATATGTTGTTCTATTGTTCCTGGAATGCTTGACTGTCGAATTTGAATACATCATGAGATATAGATGGCCCTTTCTTTATCCATTTTGGTTATATAAATCTTGTCATATCACACTGCTAAATCTTCATTATTTTTAATAATTCGACATGGATTACGCCATTTTGTTACTGGTGTGTTTGTTTTTCGATGGTCTCAAATTTGAGTTCACGTATAACCAGACAATTAAAGGAAAAGAGCAGCAGTTATCTGCCCTTTATTGCTATAAAGACTGAAGGCTAATCCCAATGTAATAGCGTCCAATTTGATCGATTCGCGTGTTCTTTTAGTTGTGGGCATGGATTTACCAGGTAAGCGTAGTCTGCGTATTCACAAAGCGGTAAATCGTTGATTGAATCGGTATAGAAATGGATTTCAGAATAAGGCTCAGGCTGATTTTCTAGCCACTGTTTTAAGCGCGTGACTTTACCTTCACGATAACTAGGGACACCGTCGATTTCAGCAGTATAACGGTTGTCTTTCTCGATTAAATCGATGCCGAGTGCGATTGGAATATTAAGACGGCGACCAACGGCTTCCACCAAAAAAGTGACGCTGGCAGAGATGATAACCATATCTATACCATCACGAGACAGTTGCTCAATCAGAGTTTTGGCTTGAGGAAACTGTTTAGCCAGAATATGGCTTTCAACACATTCTTCAACCAAGGCGTTTACTTCTTCAATCGGCATGTTTTCTAGTGGCTTCATGGAGAACGCTAGGTAATCTTCCATGTCCATTTTGCCTTCAGAGTACAAGGCCATTAGACGCTGATCTTCCTTAATAAATAAAGGATCAGTCGCGATGCCTCTCTCAACCATAAACTCGTTCCAAATCATTGCGCAGTCAGCGTTTATTAGGGTTTCATCCATATCAAAAACATACAAAGGTTTGGACATGTTTAGGCTCTCACTGGTTGTATTTCGTTTAGGTTAAAGAGTAGCTCTAGTTGGCTGCCATTCGCTAGTAAGCGTTCTGAAGAGCGGTTAAGTAAGTCAACAGTGAGCTCACACTCTTCAACGTTCACTTGATAGCGAATAATATTACCTAGAAGCTGGTGGTTGGTGATCGTACCTACTTGTGGCGCTGAGATGTGGCTATCATATTGACGACCTTGCTCTTTTACATATATAGACTCTGGGCGAATCGCTACTTTCCATTCGGTATCAATGTTGAAGAGTTGCTTGGCTTTATTGGCCTCTACAAGGTTGTAGTGTCCCATGAAACCGGCCACAAACTCGTTAGCAGGATGAGTATAAATTTCTTCAGGTGTTCCTGCTTGAACAATTTCCCCTTTACTCATTAAGAAGATACGATCAGACATAATCATCGCCTCTTCTTGGTCATGAGTTACGAAGATAGTGGTGAGATTCATTTCTTTCTGAATATCTCGGATTTGCTGACGAAGATGTTTGCGGATCTTGGCATCAAGCGCAGAAAGTGGCTCATCAAGCAATAATATGCGAGGTTTCACCACCAACGCTCGGGCGAGTGCGACACGCTGGCGCTGACCGCCAGAAAGTTGATGCGGATAGTGTTTTTCTTTACCTGCCAGGTCCACCAGTTTGATGACTTTAGCTACTTCACGTCGAATATCATCATTCGCAAGCTTTTTCATTTTTAAGCCAAATGCAATGTTGCCTTCAACGGTCATATTGGGAAACAGTGCATACGATTGAAAGACCATCCCAATACCACGCTCTTGCGGGACTTGATGCGTGATATCTTCTCCGTTTACCCAAATCTCGCCTCCATCGACAGGGTTAAGCCCTGCAAGGCTGCGAAGTAGCGTCGATTTACCACAACCGCTAGGGCCCAAAAGCGTAACGAATTCACCTTGCTCGATGTTAAAGTGAATGTCCTCAAATACGGTGTTATCACCAAAACGTTTAGTCAGATTTTTCGCTGCTACGTAGCTCATTGTTTGACTCCTCGGCTGAAACGACTTGCCAACCAAGTCAGTAAAAAAATAAATAGGAAGTAGGTCATCACTAAGGCAGACGTAAAGTGGCCGCTCGTCTGACGCATGTTATACAAGTAGATTTGCAGGGTTTCATAACGTGTGCCGACTAAAATATTGGCGAACACAAACTCTCCCAATAGAAATGAAAATGAAAGGAAAAGCGATGCCATCAGCCCTTTTTTGAGGTTAGGTAAAATGACCATCAAAAACGCTTTGGTTGTGCTTGCCCCTAGCAAGTGTGCCGCGTCCATTAAATCATTAAGGTTAATTGCTTCGAAGCTATTGGAAATCGCACGATACATGAACGGTAACGCGATGGTGAAATAAGTGCCTATTAAAATCCAAGGGGTACCGATAAGAGATATTTCACTGTCAGCATAAAGTTGAAGCAAGCCGACGGATGACACCACTGGTGGTACAGCGAATGGTAGCAAAATTAGTACGTTCATGAGCTTATCGAGCTTCGGGAAGTAGTAAAACACCACGAATATCGCTGGCAGAACCAGAAGCACACTGAGGGTTAGCGAAGCAATACAAATAAACAACGAACGCCCAAACGCTTGCAAAAAACGTGGGTCGGTCAGCAATTTAACGTACCAATCAAAAGTGAAACCATCCGGAAGCACCGTGGCGCCCCAGCGTGATGAAAGCGAATAGACAAAGGTCGCTAAAATCGGGATGAGCATGATCCCAACAATGGAATAAACCACCGTTTTATGGAATCGAGTATTAACGTTGTGCATGACTACTTCCTACCTGCATAGCTTTTCGAAATGAGCCATTGGTTAATCACTGTGATAAAGGCAAGTAAGGCCATTAGAATCACTGAAATCGCAGCGGCAAGATTAGGTTCAAGGAACAGATCTCCTGATACCAGACTCGCGATTCGAATTGTGATGACGTTATAGTTACCGGAGGTCAACGCATAAACACTCGCATATGCGCCAATCGCGTTGGCTATTAAGATAATAAAGGTACCGAACAAGGCTGGTGAGAGCACTGGCAGAGCGATTTTTGCCCAATATTGCGATGTTTTGGCACCTAGTAGCGCAGCGGCTGCTTGCCAATCATCACTCAACGCGTCGAACGCAGGGTAGAGCAACAACACCGCCAGCGGGATTTGGAAGTAGATATAAATGGCCAGTAGGCCCCATTTACCATAAAGGTCGAAATCACCGAGTAAGCCATACTGCTTGAGCAAAAGGGTAATTGCCCCGTTGGTGCCTAAAATAATAATAAAAGCGAATGACAGAGGTACGCCTGCAAAGTTGCTGCTCATGTTCGTAAACGCAATTACACCGTCGCGGACTTTAGAATCGACTCTGCGTAGAGAAGAGACCAACAACGTCGCAATGGCTAAGCCAAAAATGCTCGACCACACAGCTAACCACAAGCTGTTGCCAAACGCCTGCATCATAAAGGCGGAGTCGAGCACTTCAATGTAGTTATCTAAGGCAAACTCGCTATCGTAGATAAAGCTGTTTAACAGTACCCAAATCATCGGTGCGAGTTGAAATAGGTAGAAAAGCAGCGCGAAAGGCACTAACCAAATGGCTGGCTTAAAGCGCTTTAACCAAGTACTTGCCAAATTTGAGCGTGATTCGCTAGAGCTTGGGGAGAGGACAGAACTGCTCATAGTGCTAACAATTCCTGAGTGTATGGCTTCGTGTGGTCAAGGTTTAGCAATTGACAAACGGTGCCACAAATATCAGTTTGCTTAATATGACAATCTTGATGGGTAAACTTATCGCCAATGACAAACAGGGGAACCTCTCGCTCTTCGGGTAAAATCCCACCGTGGGAAAGATCGTTGTTCATGCCATGATCGCTGGTCACAATGATTTGATACCCATCAGCAAGCCATTGATCGATGTAGTTGGAAAGAACAATGTCTGCACCTCGCGCACAATTGCGGTATTGGCGAGAGTCTAGGCCAAACTTATGTCCTGTATCGTCGATATTCATCGGATGGATCAGTAAGAAATCAGGTTTATAGTTGCGACGTAAATACTCTGCATCCAGGAACAAGGCTTCATCAGGATAATGATCCCAATGGTAAAAGCAGCCGTGTTGGATATTCAGGGTTTCATCATGCGTGAAACGATCGCGAACAGGTTCAAATGGCGCGCGATTATAAAGCTCACTGACCCAGTGGTAGGCAGCCGCAGCGGTCACTTTGCCTTGGGCTTTTGCCAAACTGAAAATGGAATCGTGTTTGGATAGACGAACGATATTGTTGTTTACGATGCCGCTTTCTACAGGGCGAACGCCCGTTAAAATGCACTCATAAAGTGGGCGAGACATTGAGGGCAACTCACACTGCACAGGATAAAGCGTTGCGCGAGTTTCTTGTTGGGAACGACTTTGTTCTAGAAGACCATTGAGGTAGCCCATGCAATCACGGGCTACCTGATAGTTCAGTCCATCTAGAACAACAAGGATGACCTTATTGCTCATAACGACTTACTCTTATTGCTGGTGGATTAAGACACTTTCTTGCCATTGACGTGGCAGCTTACGTGCGGACTTTTCCCAAGCTGAGAAGTCAGTCACTGGGTGAACATTGCTGTATTGGTCGTTAGCAATTAGCTTGTCTTGCACTGCTTGAGGCAGTGTGATGTTGGTGCGGATTGGACGCGCATAACCTTCTGCTAAGTTGATTTGCCCTTGATCGCTGAAGATGTACTCACGAGCAAGCTTTGCTGCATTAGGGTTCTTCGCGTATTTATTGATTATGGTTGTATAACCAGAAATCACAGAGCCATCTTGAGGAATGCTCACTGTAAAGCGGTCGCGGTCAATTTTGTCGCGGTAGTTCAACGCATTGAAGTCCCACATGATCGCCACTTCCACTTCGCCTTTTTCTAGGTTGGCGATGTTCGGATCGGTAAATGAAAGACGACCTTGCTTCGTGAGTTCAGAAAAGAACTTGAGCGCAGGCTTGAGGTTGGATTCGTCCCCACCGTTGGCGAACGCTGCGGCGAGAACCGCGTTGTTTGCCTGTGCTGCTACGCCGACGTCACCTACGGTCACTTTGTAGTCGCCTTTTAATAGGTCATCCCACGTTTTTGGCGCGTCTTTTACGAGGTTATTGTTGGAGATAAAAGAAATAGTGCCAGTGTAAGCAAGTGCCCAATGACCATCTTCGTCTTTTGCCCAATCTGGAATGTCATTCCAAGTTGTTGGTTTGTATGGCTGAGTGACGCCTTTTTTAACCGCTACACGTGCGAAGGCAAAGCCTACGTCACCAATGTCTGCGGTCGCGTTTTTCTTCTCAGCTTCGAATTTTGCGATTTCTTGAGCCGAGCTCATATCCGTGTCTTGGTGCTTAAGGTTGTAGTTTGACTTTAAATCAGCCCAAGTGTCTTTCCAGTTCGCCCAACTATCGGGCATACCTACACTGTAAACCGCCCCTTCTTTTTGTGCTGCGGTAACCAATGACTCAATATCGGCTTCTTTCGCTACTGTTGGTGCTGCAAGCGTTACCGCGATGATTGCCGCTGGTGCGGTAATTGAACGACTTAGCAAAGTTTTCATTGTCTCCATCCTTCTGGACTAGGTCAGTAAGTTCGCTTTGTATGCTATGGATGGAATGTGACGATTTAGCGCAAGTAATTTGACAGTTTTTATGAATTTCTATGGCACTTATATTTCATACGCTCAATATGTGTTCTGTTGATTAATGTCATATTTTTGTTACGTACACGCCTTATGTTGTTCATCAAATTATCGTTGGACTAGATCAGAATGAGAGCGACAGGCACCAGCCAATTTGGTACCCAATTAGGAAAAATTAGAAGCAGCTTAAAGCAGCAGATTCTTTCCGGCATCATGTCGGAAGGACAAAAATTGCCATCAGAAAGAGAGCTCAGTGAACTATTTTCTACGACTCGAATCACTATCAAAGATGCGTTGGTGTCTTTGGAAACCGAAGGCCTGATTTACCGAGAAGAGCGTCGTGGCTGGTACGTATCTCCGGAGCGTATCTGTTACAACCCGTTGTCTCGTTCTCACTTCCATCAAATGATTAGAGAGCAGCATCGTATTGCAGAAACCAAGTTACTCAACGTGCGAAGTGAAATGGCCGCAGGTGAGTATGCAAAATCGTTAGAGGTTGAGCGAATTACCCCAATTTATGTGATTGAACGGTTACGTTTTATTGATGGGCGAGCGGTATTGTTTGTTGAAAATATACTCAAATCAGCACTGTTTGAAGGTATATTGTCCGAGAACCTCATCATGTCACTGACGGGTATTTATCGTGAGAAGTATGGCTACGAGACAAAGCGCTCTCGTTTTGATGTGATTCCAACGTCAGCACCTGCTCATGTCGCTAAAGCGTTGAACTTGGCTGAAGGACAGCCGGTTCTGAAAATTCGTCGAGTAAACTACAAACAAGATGGCAAATTAATGGACTGCGAATTCGAGTATTGGCGTCCAGATGCAGTGATGATTCGCATTGATAGCGTAGGATAAAGTGCAGAATTAAAAAGAGCCCAATGAAGGGCTCTTTTTCGCATATTGGTTAGAGAGGCGGTTTAAACGAGGCCTTGCTCTTTTGCCATTTTACTTGCGATGCCAGGCGCTTTCCAAATGCTTGGCAGCAAAATGAAAGACACAGGCACGGCGGTAATTACAATGAAAGACTGCAATGCAGAAATACCACCAGAGCCCATTGAGATAAGCGCAATAGCGACAATACCCATCATCAAGCCCCAGAATGAGCGAATCACTGCGTTTGGTTCTGTTGAGCCCGTCATTACTACACTGATTGTGTAAGTCATTGAGTCACCCGTCGTCACGATAAATGTTGTCGTTAAGATCAGGAACAGAACCGAAATGATCATTGGATAAGGTAATTCACCCGTAATCGCTAGCAGTGCTGCAGGCAAGTTAAAGCCTTCAAACGCAGATGAAATCAAGCCAGGGTTATCAAGTTCAAACGCAAGGCCACTGCCGCCAACGATACTAAACCAGAAGCAAGTAATCAGCGGTGCTGCGATGCTAATAGACATGATCAGCTGGCGAATTGTACGACCACGAGAGATACGAGCAATAAAGATCGCCATCATTGGGCCATAACCGATAAACCAACCCCAGAAGAATACTGTCCACCAGCTTAGCCAGCCCGTATCACCACGGTAAAGCGCCATTGGGAAGAAGTTATCTACCATGCGACCAACGCCTTGTACATAGCCATCAACAATAAAGCTTGTCGGTCCAAAGAACAGGATGTAACCAATTAACAGCACAGATAAAATAATGTTGTAACGACTGACGATTTGAATACCTTTGCTTAAACCGCTTAGTGCGGAAAGGGTATACATCAGGATCGCTGCCATGATAACCATGCTTTGCGTTACGAACGTATCTGGCAGGCCAAACAATGAGTTTAGCGCGTAGCTAATTTGTAAACCTAAGAAGCCGATAGGGCCGATTGTTCCTGCTGCTACGGCAATAATGCTACATGCGTCAGCAACATCACCAATCCAGCCTTTAATGGCTTTATCGCCAAACACAGGGTAAAGCAGAGTACGCGGCTTAAGAGGCAGGCCTTTATCGTAATGCAAGTGCATTAAGACAATGGAAGATAGGCCACCAAGGATCGCCCAAGCTAAGAAGCCCCAGTGCATAAAAGACTGAGATAGGGCATTGATTGCGGCAGTTTTCGGTGAGGCTTCCCCGTATAGAGGCGGAGCAGTCACAAAGTGCGCGATAGGCTCAGCAGCGGCCCAGAACACACCACCACCTGCAAGTAGGGTACAGAGTACGATTGACAACCACTTAAAGTTATCAATATCAGGTTTCGCTAGACCACCTAGACGCACATAACCAGTGCGACCAAACGCAAGAGCCAAACCAATAAGGAAATTCAGAAGAAGCAGTACTTGCCAGTAAGCTCCGAAATATTTAGTAGCAAAGCCGAAGCCGGTGTTAACCATTGCGGTTAGAGAGTCGGTATTCGTTAGGGCAAGTAAAACGAATAGAGTGAGGAAGCTACCACTTAACCAAAAGACAGGATTGGTGAGTTCGAGGCGCTTGAGCAGAGATGGGGGATGAATAGCAGAATAGTCAGCATCCTGAATAGGCGCTGTGTGGGAGGCGGCATTCGTCATATTTGACATAATTACTTCGCTTTTTAGGGCTATGAAGCCGTGCATTTCCCCTCACATCGTTTCGACGAAAAGTGTGAGGATGTTCAAAAATCCGATGATGTTAACATGTCGAAGTTGCAAATATAACCTTAGATTTCGATTAATTTTTAACAGGTTAGCCAAGTTGCTGATTTTTGGGTAGAGATCAAAGGAAAGTGTTTTTACGTGAAGTGCACCGCATTTCGTATGTAAATAACATCTCCCTTGTTTTTGCATGGATTACTCAGGATTACATTGAGCAAACATGTTTCTTCTCCAAACTGAGGTTTACTCAATGGCTCACTTCGAACTTAATGGACAGTGGTTACTTACCTCGCCACAGCGTCCCGATATTGAAATTCCAATGTCTATTCCGGGCGATAATATTTCGGCGCTTTTACAAGCAGAGCGCATTCCGGATCCTTATTTTGCCGATAATGAAAACAAAGTTCGTTGGATTGAAGAGTGTGAGTGGCATATCTCGCGTGAGTTTGAAGTCGACGCGTTTACGTTGTCTGCCAAGCAAGTTTGGATGACGCTAACTCGTGTCGATACCTTGGCAACCTTCTATATTAATGGTGAGTTAGCACTAACTTGCAGCAACATGTTTACTCAACAACGAGTTGATATCAAACCTTATTTAAAACAGGGTATAAATACTGTTCTTGTTCAATTCGCAAGAGTCGATATAGAAGGTGTGGAACGTGCTAAAAAATTGCCTTTCCCAATCCCTTCCGCAATGGGAAATAATCAAATTCCGCACATGAATTTGATCCGAAAAACGCAATGTCATTCCGGATGGGACTGGGGCATTTGCTTGATGGTATCGGGTATTTACGACCCCATTCAAATCGACATTGTGAATGAGCTTTGGCTCAAAGGCTTCTCGACAGAGCAGCAATGGCAAGCCGATGAGAGTGTGTTTCTTGATGTAGTAGTTGAAGTGGAAACGGACAGTCAACGCCATGAACTGATTGTTGAATTTAATGGTGAGCGTCAATGTATTCAAACAAAAGGAAGTGGCCACTATCACTGCCAGTTCCACATTTCGGAGCCTCAACGCTGGTGGCCATCGGGTTATGGCGAAGCTTATCTTTACCCCATTACCATTTCTTGCAGAGAGCAAAAGTTAACGCGCAACGTTGGTTTGCGTCAGTTAACCCTAAATAACCAAGCTGATGAACGTGGCTCTGCGATGGAGTTTATCGTTAATGGCGTACCAATTAATGCCAAAGGTGCCAACTGGATCCCTGTTGACGCAATGCCGGGGCGAGAGTGCGAAACACGTTATCGCAACCTTTTGCAAAGTGCGGTTGACGCCAACATGAATATGATACGTGTGTGGGGCGGAGGTCAGTACGAGAGCGAGATCTTTTACAATCTGTGTGATGAGATCGGCTTGTTAGTGTGGCAAGACATGATGTTCGCATGTTCACTGTACCCATCAAATGACGAGTTTTTAAAAGAGGTCGAAGATGAGCTTCGATACCAAATTCCTAGGCTTAAAGAGCACCCATCAATAGCGCTTTGGTGTGGTGACAACGAAGTGATTGGTGCCATTGGTTGGTATGAAGAATCCAAGCACAACAAAGTCAAATACACGGTTAACTACGATCGCCTCAACCGCATGATTCAGCAGGTGATTACCGAACAAGATAGCGCTCGCCGTTTCTGGCCAAGTTCCCCGTGTAATGGTGAACTGGATTTCGGTGACGCGTGGCATGATGATAGTAAAGGTGATATGCACTTTTGGGACGTTTGGCATTCAGGAAAATCATTCAATGCCTACCTTGACGTGAATCCTCGTTTTTGCTCTGAGTTTGGTTTTCAATCTTGGCCATCTTTTGCTGAAGTTAAGCGGTTTGTCCCTGAGCAAGACTGGAATATTACATCCCCAACTTTCGAACAACATCAGAAGAACCCTCGTGGTCATAGTATTATCACAGAGATGTTCACGCGCTATTTTCGTTTTCCCTCTGGATTTGAGAGCATGCTGTATTTAAGTCAAGTTCAGCAGGCAATCGCGATCAAAACTGCATGCGATCATTGGCGTGCCATTTCTCCAGTTTGTCGCGGCATGCTGTACTGGCAACTCAACGACAATTGGCCTGTCAGTTCTTGGTCTAGTTTGGAATACAGTGGTCGATGGAAGCAGTTGCACTACCATGCAAAACGCTTTTTTGCGCCGCAGTATTTGGTATTTTCCGAGCATACAGGCAAGTTGAGCCTGCATTTGCTCAATGATGCCAAAGAGCCCGCAAGCGTCAACGCACTGCTCAAGTGGGTAGATTGGCAAGGGGAAGAAAAGCAATGTTGGAGCTTAGAACAAACGGTCATAGCAGACAGCAATACGATTTTGTGGCAATTGAATGAATCGGTTGAGAAGGATGAACTTACGTCAGGCTTCTTCTATGTTGAAGCGCAAATCGGTGAAGACAGAATAAGCAACACATGGTTTTGCACTCATGAGCTGAAAACTTTGCCTATGGCAAAAGCCAATATTGATGTCTCTATTGACGGAAGCCAAATTACATTGATTGCTGACAAGCCTGCGTTTTTTGTTCATTTGGAAAGTGATGTTGATGGAAGGTTCAGTGACTCCAGTTTTACTCTGCTGACCAACGTTCCAATGACGGTTGAGTATTTAGGTGATGATGTTTTAGGCATGCAACAGTCGTTGAGGGTATACCACCTTAATGATTAAAACGAGCATAGAACATCTATATGCTGATATCTGGGAAGGGGGCCTTTGCTCCCTTTTTAGTTATCAAGTATCCGTTATCAAGCTCAGGTTGAGACAGAAGGTTATTTAAGTTTCTGATGAATACGGTAGCCAACAACAAAACCTATGTAGAATAGCGCTGCGAGAGTAAGCATTGCCGTCGCGTACGCCAGTAGGCTGTTTAACCCTAAACCAAAAGCCAGAGTGAAGGCGATACCATGAATGGCTTCCGCAGGGATTCGGTACCAAGCAGAGTGGACGGAAGATCCGAAGAGGATAAAGGTACTAAGTAAGACAATCGTGCCGCCTATAAAGCCGACCCATCTGCTGTTGTTCATGTTGTAATCTCAGGTGTTACCGAGGTAACGTAACAAAATATTTCAGAGCCGATATTATACAACCGAGAGAGGGTATAGGTGGTAGAAATATTTGCCTCACAAACTAAGAGGCCATCTAAGTGGCCTCTTTTTAACCGATTTAACGGTATCCGTTATGACGCAAAGGTGTGAGGCTTGTAAGAAACCTAACCTTTGGCATTCGTGTCGGGTTGTGCTTCTGGTTGTAGCGTCCAATCACCACCAAGCGATTTGTAGAGCGCAATCGTAGCGTGTGCGGTTTGTAACTTTGCTGCGACTCGCTGATCTTGCATCATGCGTTGCTGACGTTGCGCATCTAAAACCGATAAGTGATCAATCAAGCCTGCTCGGTACAGTGACTTGGCTTTGTTGACGGCGTTATTGGTGGCTTTCAATGCCTCATCGATTCGGCGCTGATTTTCTTGGCTGC
Organism: Vibrio chemaguriensis; assembly: GCF_012275705.1. NCBI lineage: Bacteria > Pseudomonadati > Pseudomonadota > Gammaproteobacteria > Vibrionales > Vibrionaceae > Vibrio > Vibrio chemaguriensis. Next base: position 71,431 of record NZ_SHOE01000005.1, on the reverse strand, counting down.
GACCATAAGCAAACAGCGAGGATTCGGTTTCTGCCAAAGCTGCCTCGACCGTATGTTGATAAGACAATGTCGCCGAATCAAAACGCGCTTGGTTGATGGCTTCAATCGCCTCCCCACGCCCCCCATCGAACAAGTTCCAGCTTACGCCTGCCGCGCCCATCCAACCGAAAGAATCGCTACTGAAAAGATCGTCAAAGCTTGACGCCGACAACCCCGGAGCGCCTGTCAAAAAGAACTTCGGATATTGATCAGCAACACTTGCTGCTAACTCTTCATTGAGCGCGGCCATTTCGCGCTCTGCTAAGCGTATATCGGTACGACGTTTCAACAGATCGGAAGGTAAACCGACCGGCACCATGTCTTGCATGACAGGTACACTATGCTGCTTAGACAGACGGATTTCGACTTGCGTTAGCGGCTCACCAAGCAATACTGCTAAACGATGTTTGTGCGCTTGTTGTGCAATTTCTAACTGCGGAACGAGCGATTCCATCGCCGCAAGCGTGGCCTTTGCTTGGGCTAAATCGAGATCAGAACCGTAGCCGCTGCGCACGACTTTCTCGACGAGGTCGAGTGTACGTCGTTGATCTTCTAAGTTCGACTTTGCCAACTCAAGGCGCTCGCTTGCACCTTGGTATTGCAAGTAGTTGTGAATCAAATCCGCCGTGATCACTGTGTTCAAGCCGCTTTGATAAATCTGAGCTTGTTCGAGACGAATATGCGCCGCGTTCGCTTGGCGGTCAATGCGCCCAAACAGATCAACTTCCCAAGCGATACTCGCGCCTGCAAATACACCATCGTGCTGATTATCCATTAGGGTGACGTTACCAATTTGAGGTGGCAGACCCGACACGGAATCACTGAGTGGATTCAATATCGGACCGAGTGAAGAGTCATTTTTACTGAACTGATAGTTCATGTAACCCGCACCGAGACTAATTGTCGGCACCTTGAATGACTCCACCATGGTTTTATAGTTGTTGGCCATTTTCACCCGCTCGGCCGCCACTTTCAGCGGAATGTTTTGGCTCTGCATGTCTTGAACCATTTGATTCAACACCGGATCGTGAAACTTAGTCCACCAAAACTCAACGTGTTGTGAATCGGTACTCAACCCTGCATTTTCGGCGTTCAAGTAGGTTTCTGCCATGCTGGTGGTCGGTGCTTGGTAGTCTGGCCCCACTGCACAGCCCGCTAAACTTAGGGCTAGAACGACAGGCGTTAGAATGAATTTTTTCACGATGACGCCTCCTCTAGCTCAGCGTTGGTTTGTATGGATGGTGCTTTTTCTTTATAAGCAAGGCGATACAGTGCCGGCATGACAAACAGTGACAATATGGTTGCGGCCGCCAAGCCTCCGATGATGGTTGCCGCCATTTGGTCAAACAGCAGATCTGACAGCAGCGGGATCATGCCGAGCGCGGTCGTTAACGCACCCATAGAAATTGCCATAGTACGGTTGACCGTGGCTTCTTTAATGGCGTCAGACAAGCTCATGCCATTTGCGCGTTCGAGCTCAATTTGATCCATTAGTACGATGCCATTCTTGATGATCATCCCGGTCAGTGTGATAGCTCCGATCAGCGCCATAAAGCCAAATGGTTTATCGAATCCAAGCAGAGCAAACACAGCCCCTGATGCTGCCAGTGGTAGCGTTGCGAGGATGATGATTGGCTGCTTAAAGCCGTTGAACATCGCAACTAGGATGATCACCATGATCAGCATTGCTTTTGGTTGCTGCTTCATGATGTCGGTGACCGCTTTGTCTTCATCGTAATATTCGCCTCCCCATTCCATGCTGTAACCCGCCGGAAGTTGGATAGCTTCAACCTGATCTTTAATGGCATTCCTAACGTTCGCTGGTGTGGAGTCTCGGCTCACACCCGCTTGAACCGTGATGGTTTTCACGCGGTCGCGTCGCCAAATCATGCTCTCTTCGGTGACCAGTTCGAATCCATCCACCACTTGACCAAGCGGAACGCTGTTAAAGCCAAGTAGCGAGCGCACAGGTAGCGTTTCTAGTGACGCCATGTTTTGCGATGTGCCACGTAACTGAATTGGAATCAACTCATCATTCAGGTTCATTTGTCCGAGCGGCATGCCGTCTGATGCACGTTTTAGCGCGAAAGCGACATCGGCGCGGTTAATGCCTGCTTGACGCATTTTGTCTTGGTTTAGAATCGGCTTGAGCACTTTGCTTTCTTGGCGCCAATCATCGCGAATGTATTTTGCATCAGGGTTTGAAGCAAAAATCGTTTTCGCTTCTGCCGCTAGTTGATGTAATACGGTTTCATCCGGACCAGAAAAACGCACCTCAACCGCGAACTTATCTTTGGTTGCCAGCTTCAGCGCTCGAAAGCGAGGTTCGGCATCCGGAAACGCCTCTTTCAGCCAATCATCACCACGCGTCACCAAGTGACTGATGCTCTCGTAGTCTTTAGTGTTGATCAGAATCTGGCCGTAGGCAGGGTCGAGCGGCTCAGGCTCTACCGTTACCGAGAAGCGAGGTGCACTGGTGCCGACATAGCTAGAGATACTTTCCACTTCTGGTTGTGCGACCAACCATTCTTCAACTTTACGCATGTCTGCCGAGGTTTGTTCAATCTTGGCTCCATTGGGTAGCCAGTAATCGAGAAACACAATTGAACGATCCGACTGAGGAATAAAGTTCACGGCCACATACGGGATTGCCACGGCGGTGACTAAAATTAACGGAACCAAAGCGGCTAATGCTTTACGCGGGTTGTCCACCGTCCAGAATACCAACTGTTTATAACGGCTCGGTTTGGTCTCTTCTCTGTTAGCTTTTGGCTTGATGAACATCCACGCCATTAATACCGTAAACGTCATCGCGACGATCCATGAAAGCAACAGTGACGATGCCACAATGTAGAACACAGAGCTTGCAAACTCGGCGGAGTCGGTTTTGGAGAACAATACTGGGCTTGCGCCCATAATCGCGATGACAGTTGCGCCTAAAAGTGGCACGGCGGTTTCTTTGACGGAATCAATCGCGGCGCGAGTTCGCTCGATACCTTTGTTGAGCTTGGCGATCATCATATCGGTGATCACAATGGCGTTATCCACCAACATGCCCAGTGCGAGAATAAACGTACCTAGCGAGACACGGTGCAAATCGATGCTGGCGATGTTCATGTATACAAGCGTGAGCAAAATCGTCAGGAGCAAGCTTGCGCCAACGATGGTCGCACTCTTAAAACCCATGAAGACCAACAACACCACAAAAACAATCGCGACACTTTCAAGCAGGTTGCCAACAAAGTCGTCGATAGACTTTTGTACTTCTTCAGGTTGATAAGCAACGGTCGAGATGTCGACACCCAGCGGCAGTGTTGCTTGGTAGTTAGAGATGATGTCTTGAATCGTATCGCCAAGTGACACCACGTTAATGCCTTGAACTGGGCTCACCGCCAAGGTGACAGCGGGCTCTCCGTTGTAGCGGTTTTCTGCCAATGCTGGTGTTTGATAACCCATGGTGATATCGGCGATGTCACCAAGACGAATCAATCCCGAGCCAAACTCTCCGGTGCCACCATTGATGATTAAATTGCGAATGTCTTCTAGAGACTGAAACTCACTGGTTTGCGCAATACGAATACGCTCTGTACCTGCATCGAATTTTCCCGCTTCGAACGTGCTGTTTTGTGTGCTCAGTTGGTTCCAAACTTGTGCGATCGACAAACCATATTGAGCCAGGCGCTCATCTGGCATATCGATATGTACAACGCGAGGTTGAACGCCGTGTAGCTCGATCTTTTTGATGCCGTCGACGGCTTTGATTTGGCGTTGCAGCTCTTCGGCGTAGCGACGTAACTCTTCTGGTGCAGCATCTGTGCTGTGGATAGAGAAAAGCATGCCGTAGACTTCAGAGAACTCGTCTTGCACTACGCTGATCTGCGCGCTGGAAGGCAACTGCAGTTTTACATCGTCTACTTTGCGTCTCAATAAGTCCCATTCCTGCGGAAGTGCTTTGGAATTAAGGCTCTCTTTGAGGTCAACAAAGACCATAGATAAACCGGGGCGAGACAATGAGCGCAAGCGATCCAACTCCGCCATTTCCTGCAATTTGGTTTCAACGGTATCGGTGACTTGGTGTTCGACTTCTTCGGCAGACGCCCCCGGATAAAGGGTCACGACTACCGCAGTTTTTACCGTAAAGCTCGGGTCTTCCAACTTGCCTAAGTCGAAGTAAGAATAGATGCCAGCGATCACGCTCAATACGATAAAGAACAGAACGAACTTACGTTGGCGAATCGCGAATTCAGCTAAATTGATCATGGATTCGCACCTACAACGTCTTGATGGTCAGGTTTGGGGCGGCATCGCCCTCGCTCAGATAATGGCTACCGCTGATCACCACATAATCGCCTTGCTCAAAACTTCCGGTCACACACGCTTGGTATGCGTCGATAGAGTCAAGATTGACCGGCTCTGAATGAATAACCGCATCACGAACCACATTCACGTGCAGAGTTTGTTTCTCACCCAAAATAGCAGAGTAAGGAAAGCAATGGCTTGAGTGGCTGGTGTTGAGAGCGGTATTTACCGTGACTGCTTTACCGTTGAATAGCGCACTGGAAATCGAATCGATGTCTAGCGTGATGGTATAGGTTTGTTTGAGCAGGTGCTTTTTCGGCGCGATTTCTGCCACGGTTGCTCGGTAGGATTGCTCCGAATCATACCAAGTCAACGATGCTGGCTGACCTAGTGCGAATTGCGCAATCATATTTTCCGGCACGTCGATGTCGACTTCCCAGTTGCCTTCTTGCTGAATTGACACAACACTGCCGCCCGGCAAGGTTTGCTCATGTGGATCAATAGAAACGTCGGCAACAATGCCAGTGAATGGCGCACGTAGAGTGGTGTAACGTAGGGCATCTTTTGCACGTTGGATGTTTTTCTCAACCACTTTGACGGCTGAGAGGCTACGTTCGTAGCTGCTGATGGCTCGGTCTAAGTTTACGCTGGCAATGGCATCATCAGAAGTTGCTTGTTTTACGCGCTTTAACTCGGCTTTCGCGAGTTTGTGTGCTGATTGTGCTTCTAACATACGTGCTTGTAATTCTTCTAGTGAGACTTGGTAATCGTGCTTGTCCAGCGTGGCAATGACTTGGCCTTTTTCTACCAAGCTGCCTTTATTTACGAACACGCTTTCCACGGTGCCAGGTACACGAAAAGAGAGTGAGGCGGTTTCTTTTGCTTTTACGATCCCGCTGAATGATTTGTTGAGTTCTTCATTCCTTTCGTTGACTTCAATTACTTGAACGGGTCTGGATGCGCTTGGCTCCTCAATCTGAGGTTGAGCTTGATTACAGCCGAGTAGAGAGAGCGCGATAGTGCTCAGCGCGGCGGTTTTGATTTGATGATTCATAAGATGGCTCCATAATTTCGGCGCCATCTTATAATTCACAGATGTTCAGATAATCATGCGTGTGCATGATTCAATGTCACGAATTTTATGACAATAAATGTAAATTACAAAAGTTTTGGAATTTTATTGCACAAATGTTCAATAAGTAACCGGCTAGCTTGATTCAGCGTTTTCGGCTTAGGGTAGAGTAACCACCCCGTTTCTTCTGTGACGGCATATTGAGACAATACTTGCACCAATGCACCGGATTCGAGCTCATTTTTTACCAACAGTTTTGGGATATAACTGATGCCGCGGTCTAGCACTGTGGAGCTTTTGATAAAGCCGATGTTGTTGGAAATGAGTTTCGGTTTGAGCGCTACGTTTTGTTCCTGAAAGTGCCAAAGGTTGTCGACATTGCCATTTGGCCAACGAAAACAAATGCACTGATGATCGCTCAACTCTTCTAATGTGGCTGGTGTGCCGTGAGTTTGAAGATAGTTCGGTGAGGCAACGACACATCGGTCTAGCGTTAAGATCTTTCTGGCGACAATGTCTGAATCAAACAGCATGCCGCCGTGCAGCGCGATGTCCAACCCCTGCTGAAACATATCAATAAAGCCATTGTTGATATTGCGAATGTCGAGCTCAACCTGCGGATATTGATCCTGAAATTCAAACAAAATGGGTTGAAGAGGTTCATAGGTTTCTGGCAGAAGGCCAAGTTTGATTTTGCCTCTGACCTCGATGCTTTCGTTACTGGCTTGCTGGTTTGCCGAATCAAGTAAGGTGAGCACTTTTTGCAGATCTTGGTAGTAGGCATCGCCTTTGTTTGTCAGCGAAAGGCTGCGAGTGGTGCGGTGAAAAAGTTGCGTTCCGAGGTAACGTTCCAGTTCTCCAATGCGTCGGCTAACATTTGCTCGTGGCAAGTCCAAAGCATTGGCTGCCGCTGTAAAGCTGCCAAGTTGGACGACTTTGGTGAACAGTTTTAGATCGTCAATTTTCACTCTTGAACTCCATACTCTTTGAGCGCCGTGCTAAACCCTGACACTCTAGAGTATTGATGTGTGGTATACAAAACTTATTATTAATTATCGAAATATAAATAAGGACTTCAACATGTTGAGATTTATACAACGTCGCCGCATTAAGAAAGTGATTAAGCTAATGAGTACCAGATTGATGGTGGGATACGGCAGTCGTGAGTACTTTTCCGTCGGTCAGGTAAAGACGAGCACCAGTGAGTTAAGCACGTGCCAACAAAAAATTGCGTTGGCGTTGTACGCGAATCCGCAAGAGCTTGATTTGGAAAACCAACCAGAGTTGCAAGCCATCCGCTCTGATGTGGCGAATGACTTCTTTGCTGGTGCCGATTATACCGCTCAAGATGTGCTTAATTTATTCGGTGCTGGTGGCTGGAAAGGCGGCCGAATGGAAGATGGAATGTCTCATCATTTTGGTATGCACAGCCGATACTAGAGCGAGCTAACCTTATAAAGTCTTGTCAGTTAACTCGCTATATCACTTTGCCTTGTGAGGTGTCACTACGATGCTTTGTTAAGCGGTACGCTTTACGAGGCAGAAGTGCTTTTTACCGCGTTGCAGTAACCAGTATTGGTCAAACAGTGGGAAGCTTAAACTCGGGTTATCAGCCGACACTTTTTCACCGTTTACACTGATGGCGTTGTTGCTGATGTGTTCGCGTGCAACACGTTTCGAGCTTGCTAAGCCCGACTCAATCAATAGCTCAACCAAATCTTGTTGTGTGCTCTCAATGCTTGGTAAACCATCTAACTCCAACTGTTTTAATTCACCCAAACTCAGTTGTTGCACATTACCGCTGAACAGTGCTTGAGTGATGCGCTCGGCACTAGATAGGCCGTCTTCGCCATGAACAAATCGCGTCATTTCTTCAGCGAGAATACGTTGTGCTTGTGGCTTGCCTTGGCTTGCTTGGTCTTGCGCTTCAATGCTGGCAATTTCTTCGCAGCTTAAGAACGTGTAGTAACGCAAGAAGTGGTAAACGTCGGCGTCTTCTGCGCCAAGCCAGAACTGGTAGAAGGCGTAAGGTGAGGTTTTGCTAGGGTCTAGCCACACTGCGCCGCCTTCGGTTTTGCCAAATTTGGTGCCATCGGATTTGGTGATCAGCGGCAGAGTTAAGCCAAATACTTGCTCACCATTTTGGCGACGAGTTAAATCGATCCCACTGACGATGTTTCCCCATTGGTCATTGCCACCGATTTGCAAACGACAATCGTATTGACGGTTTAGCTCGGCAAAATCGTACGATTGCAGCAGGGCGTAGCTAAATTCGGTAAAAGAGATGCCTTGATCAGGGCGTTGCAAGCGTTGCTTTACCGACTCTCGGTTGATCATGGTATTGATTGAGAAGTGCTTACCCACATCACGGAAGAAGTCGATGACGTTGATCGCTTTCATCCAGTCAGCATTGTTCACCATGATCATTGGCTTGGCCAGTTGGTGATTCATCAACTGCTGAATTTGATTAGAAAGATCGTTAACCCAACCTGAGACGATTTTTGAAGAATTCAGACTGCGCTCGGTCGCTTTAAAGCTTGGGTCGCCAATCATGCCCGTTGCACCGCCAATCAAGGCTATAGCCTGGTGTCCGGCATCTTGAAAGCGCTTAAGCATAATCAAAGGCACGAGGTGGCCGATGTGCAAGCTGCCTGCTGTAGGATCGAAGCCGCAGTAAACGGTTTGTGGCTGTGAGAGAAGTGTCTGAATTTCTTCCAAATCGCTGGCTTGTGCAATCAAGCCACGATCTTGTAAATCTTGCAGTAATGGTGTCGTCATTCTTTTTGTCTGTCTTAGTGGTTGTTGTATTCAGACTAAAACGCGACACCTTTTCTCCATATATCCCTTAAGGGACAGTTTTTTATCTTGAATGGAGAATGAGGTGATTGAGGAAAAGCTGGAATAACTCACTCAATGAAGACACATTTAACTGCGAGTAAATGCGTTTTCGATGATTTTTGACTGTGCCTTGAACTAAGTGTAACCGCGCGGCAATTTCTTTGGTGTCAAACCCTTGAGCGAGAAGTGAAGCCACCTCTTGCTCGCGACGAGTGAGTGATTCTACGCCAAATGTTGCTAAAGCTTGCTCAATGGCTAATCGCATACTGCCAGAATAAGCACTCTGGGCAAAAACAGGCTCAGAAAAGGTAAACTCCGTTTGTTTCCAGTGCTGCTGACAAAGCGATTGAATTATCGGGAAGTAGGGCTTTAATTTATTGATTTGCTGTTGAGAAAAGTATTTTCCATCATTCATATACCCGAAGTACAGCATGACCCAACGGCCAGGTTCGACTTCGACTAGCATGCTCAGTTCGTCTTTCCACCCTGTCTGATGGTAGAACTGCTCGCAGTATGAGGTGAAGTCAACGCCTTTACGCGCCACGTCTTTGAGCGTAAATATGCCTTGTTGTTTTGTCTCGTTTAGTTTGAGAAAAAAAGGGTCATTTTGAAATGAGTCAGTAAGGTAGCGTTGAAAAAGTAATTCTCGCTCGTTCTCAATAGAGTCGTAGAGATAAATAGGATGTTTACCTTCTCGATAACCTAAAATAACCGCGCAATCAAAATGAAAAAGAGTGCGAATGACACGCATAAGCTTAGGAGTAAAGTTAGGCGTATTAAGAGCAGAAATTGCTTCTGCCAGCAGATTATTAAAGTTATTGTCAGGCATGGGATACCGAATCGCAGATGGTTTTGGGCAAGCATAACGAAAAGCCATCCAACGAGAAAGGGAAGTCACCATCTTCTGGTGACTTCCCATGAGAAAGTTGCACAAGTACTCAGTTTTGAGGAGTCATAGCTGCGTTAACTTATTGATAAGGGTGCATAACAACCGTTCTGTTTAAGCAATTAGTTGCTATGCGTTACTGCGAGTTGGTGAGCTCTTCGTTAACCCAATATTTAGAACCAGACACGTTGGCATCGATGAGCAAGCCTTTTGCATTCAACTGATAAACGGCGACGCCACTGTTAAATTGCTTTGAAAGTTGCTCTGAGTCTTCGCCAGCTACAGCAGAGGCTTCACTGGTCGCTTCCCATCCTTCGTTGACGAACGTATCAAAGTCTTCTTTGCTCTCAAACAGAATCACTTGTTGGTAAAACTTGCCGCCAGCCCCAAGTGCGACGCCCAAACCAAACATATTCATATGAGTGCGTTTTTCTGTTTCCTTATTGACTGCGACACCTGACCCTGAGTTGGTGTGAAACAACAAAGACAATTTACGAGAATCAAAGACCGCGTAGCCGTAAGCGTTGTCGTAAATGGCTTTGGCCTCCGGCTTTTCATTAAACAACTTGAGCAAAGCACTATCCGCCATTAAGTCTACGGCTTGGCGAGCTTCTTCTGGCGTGTCGCCTTCCATCAGTTCATCAATTTTCTTGTCGGCTGCATCTATCCATTCTTTGCTTTTCTCGATACTAGCTTCTGTCCACTCGCCTGCGGTATTGATTGCTTCCTCGGACCAATTAGTGAAATCTTGCCACGCTTGCTTTGAAAAGGCTTTGGTATCGTCCCAAGCATCTTGCGCAGTATCAGAAACCGCTTCGCCTAGCTCAGACATTTTGTTGGAAATATCATCCCAATCTGCGTAAGCGGGAGATGCTAGGAGCATCAATGTGGTAATGAGTGCGATAGACTTTTTCATCAAATTCTCTCTGGAGTTGTCGATACATCTTCATTCTAGGTCATCAGACTTTGATAATGAAATTGACTAAATGGCGATCTTGAGAGAGGAATCACGAACTGATTGCGAAATGACGTATGAATAACAAAGCCCTCACAAGGGGAGTGTGAGGGCTTGAGTTTTTAGCGCGTTACTTGCTGCTAACTTTACCGAGCTGTAACCAAGTATCGATAACGGTGTCTGGGTTTAGTGAAACAGAGCTGATGCCTTGCTCCATCAACCATTCCGCCAAATCTTCATGATCTGATGGGCCCTGACCACAAATACCCACGTACTTACCAGCTTTGGTTGCTGCGTCTATTGCCATTTTCAGCATGATTTTCACTGCTGCGTTACGCTCATCAAACAGATGTGCCACGTCGCCAGAATCACGGTCCAGACCAAGCGTTAGCTGAGTCATGTCGTTTGAACCGATAGAGAAACCATCGAAGTACTTCAAGAACTCGTCAGCAAGCACGGCGTTGGATGGCAGCTCACACATCATGATGACTTTCAGACCTTGGTCGCCACGGCGCAGATCAAACTTCGCTAGCAAATCTATCACTGATGCAGCTTCGCTTGGTGTACGCACGAATGGGATCATGATTTCAACGTTCTTCAGACCCATTTCGTTACGAACGCGCTTGATAGCTTGAGTTTCTAACTCGAAGCAATCTTCAAACACTGGAGAAATGTAACGAGACGCACCACGGAAGCCGAGCATTGGGTTTTCTTCATGCGGTTCGTAGGCTTTACCACCAACCAAGTTGCTGTATTCGTTAGACTTAAAGTCAGACATACGAACGATGACGCGTTTTGGCCAGAAAGCAGAAGCGATAGTCGCGATGCCTTCAGTCAGCTTGCTCACGTAGAAATCGATAGGATCTTTGTAACCACGAATGCGCTGTTTAATTTCTGCTTTTAGCTCATCGCTTTGCGCATCAAAGTTAAGTAATGCTTTCGGGTGAATACCGATCATCTTGTTGATGATGAACTCTAGACGAGCAAGACCAACACCTTCGTTTGGAATCTGAGCAAAGTCGAATGCGCGATCTGGGTTGCCCACATTCATCATCACTTTGGTCGGCAGTAGTGGCAGTTCATCAACAGAAGAGCGTTTTACATCAAACTCAAGTTCACCTTGGTAAACGTAACCCGTTTCGCCTTCTGCACAAGATACGGTCACTGTTGCGCCATCAGTCAGTTTGCTTGTCGCATCGCCACAGCCAACGATTGCAGGAATACCAAGTTCACGAGCAATGATTGCTGCGTGACAAGTACGTCCGCCACGGTTGGTAACAATAGCAGAAGCTTTCTTCATCACTGGTTCCCAGTCTGGATCAGTCATGTCTGTAACCAACACATCACCTTCCTGAACCAATGACATTTGGTCCAGAGAATCAACCAAACGTACTGCACCTTTACCGATACGTTGACCGATTGCACGACCTTCAATCAAAACATCTGCTTTGTTCTGTAGTTCGTAGCGCTCAATCACGTTTTGTTCCGTTTGTGAACATACGGTTTCAGGACGCGCTTGAACAATGTACAGCTTGCCGTCGATGCCATCTTTTGCCCACTCAATGTCCATTGGACGCTGGTAGTGCTTCTCGATGATCATCGCTTGTTTGGCGAGCTCTTTGATCTCTTCGTCGTTCAGTGAGAACGTGTTGCGCTCTTCATCAGAAGTATCAACGATATCAACTTGTTTGCCGATCTCTTGGTTGTCTGAATAGATCATTTTGATCAACTTAGAACCAAATGTTTTCTTAACGATCGGGTGCTCACCTGCTTCAAGCATTGGCTTATGAACGTAGAATTCATCAGGGTTTACTGCGCCTTGAACGACCATTTCACCTAGGCCCCATGAAGAGGTGATGAAGACAACTTGGTCGAAACCAGACTCAGTATCAAGCGTAAACATTACACCCGAAGAAGCTTTGTCTGAACGCACCATACGTTGGATACCCGCAGATAGCGAGATACCACGGTGGTCGAAACCTTGGTGTACACGGTAAGAGATCGCACGGTCGTTAAATAGAGAAGCGTAAACGTGCTTAGTTGCTTCTAGTACTGCGTCGATGCCTTTCACGTTCAAAAACGTTTCTTGCTGACCAGCAAAAGAGGCATCAGGCAGGTCTTCTGCCGTAGCAGATGAACGAACTGCGACTGAAAGCTCAGGGTTGCCTTCAATCAGTTCTTGGTAGTTTTCACGGATTTCTTGTTCAAGGTCCGCAGGGAAAGGGGCCTCTAATACCCATTGACGGATGGTTGCACCTGTCTTACGCAGAGCTTCCACATCCTCAACGTCTAGTTCATCAAGTAATTGGTGAATACGCTCATCCAAACCTTCGTGGTCAAGGAATTGGTTAAACGCGTATGAGGTTGTCGCAAAACCATTTGGTACAGAAACGCCTGCGTTCGCTAGGTTAGAAACCATTTCGCCAAGTGAAGCATTCTTACCGCCGACTTTGTCGACATCATCCATGGATAGGCCATTGAACCAGAGGGTGTTCTTTTGCATGTCTTTCTCCAGAAACATTGCAGCTTAGTAGGGGGACTTAAATCGCTCTAAACAATCGCATGTTGGCTGTTATTACACGTTGACCATACATTGCTTCATTTAGATTGACATCAAAGGCAAACGATTACGTTCTGGCTGAAAAAAATTCAAAAGAATTTTTAAAGCTGTGGTGAACCTAACTGAAAGCCAAACTGATTTATTAATATTATGTTTACCATCCTACTCAAAAGATTTTGAAAAATTAAACAGAAATGCAAATAAATAACCAAAGTCGTGATGTGTTCTATGTTTCTGACGGTACGGCGATAACATGTGAGACATTAGGACATGTTGTTCTCGGTCAATTTCCGTTCATTCCTAACGAAAAAACCTTTCCGTTCGTAGAAAGCCAGGACAAAGTTGCTGACGTTGTAAAAGAAATTGAAACTTCCTACCAACGCAATGGCGTCAAACCTCTGGTGTTTTTCTCTATCGTGGTGCCAGACGTACGTGAAATGCTGCTGGAAGCACCTGCATACAGCTACGATGTGTTGGAAAGCATTGTACAGAAAGTGCAAGACGACATTCAGATGGCGCCAAAACCCAAGTTGCAACGTTCTCGCAGTGTGGGGAAAGATTCCGATACCTATTTCGATCGTATCGCGGCCATTGAATATACATTGGCGCATGATGATGGCATCACGCTAAAAGGGCTGGAACAAGCCGATATCATCTTACTTGGAGTATCGCGCAGCGGGAAAACCCCCACCAGCCTATATATGGCGATGCAGTTTGGTTTACGTGTCGTGAACTATCCGTTCATTGCGGAAGATGTGAAGATGATGCGTTTGTTGCCTGAGTTTGAGATCCATCGTCATAAATTATTCGGGCTTACTATCGACCCTGAACGTTTGACTGAAATCCGTGAGAATCGTTTGTCTGGAAGTGATTACGCCAGTACTGAGCAGTGTAAGTTGGAGCTAGACACCGTAGAGGCGTTGTTTAGAAGAGAGGCGATCCCATACATCAATACGTCCTCTCTCTCTGTGGAAGAGATCACCACGCGTATTCTTGAAAAAGCAGGGATGAAGCGCCGTTTGTTTGGTTAACAGGGGGCACCAACATCGTCGTGTGCAAGAGGAGGCGAGTAACTCCTCCTCTTGTGCATCTAAAGATGCCTTACACAGAATGATTTAATAGTATTGGAACATCTTTTGGATGTCTTGATAGTTTTTGGTCTGAGTCAGTGACAGCATCAGTAAGATACGTGCTTTTTGTGGGTTTAGTGTGCCTGAGGCAACAAAGCCATATTTGTCGTCATCAATTTCAGCATCCAAAGTGGTTGAGCCGGTTGGTGTGCGAGAGCTCCTTACAACAACAACGCCATCTTTGCTCGCTTTTTCTAACTCATCAAAGACCGTGTGGTATAAGTTACCATTACCGACACCAGCACTTACGATGCCGTCAAACTTCGCATCCACAAAGGCTTTGACTGGTAAGCTCGACGCATTTGCATAGTTATAAACAATGCCTACTTTAGGTAGTGTGTTGAGTTTTGATACATCGAATGGGGTTTCTGTCGTATGTTTACGCTCTGGGCTTCGTTGATATTTGGCATCGCTATTATGAATGTAACCGATAGGACCAAAGTTAGGTGACTGGAAAGTACTGACGGAAGTGGTGTTTGTTTTAGTTACGTCTCGCGCATCGAAAATAGTGTCATTCATCGCGACTAACACGCCGCGCCCTTCAGAATCTTCATCGGTGGCTGTCACGACGGCGTTGTATAAATTAACTGGGCCATCAGCACTCATTGCGGTGGAAGGACGCATTGCACCGACAATCACGACTGGCTTTTTGCTCTTGACGGTCAGATCAAGGAAGTAAGCGGTTTCTTCTAATGTATCGGTACCATGAGTAATGACGATACCGTCAACATCATCTTGAGCGAGCAGTTCGTTGACGCGTTTGGCTAATTTAAGCCATACCTCATCATTCATATCTTGTGAACCGATACTGACCACTTGCTCTCCGGAAATATCGGCAATGTTGGTCATGCTCGGAACGGCAGAAATCAATGATTCGACACCGACTTTACCTGCGGTGTAGTTTGACTCTGTCGCAGATTGACCTGCTCCAGCTATGGTGCCACCAGTGGCAAGGATTTTAATGTTCGGAAGATCGGATTGCGCGAAAGAGAACGAACTGATGCATAAACCGAGAGTTATTGTACTGAGGCGGAAAAGATTTTTCGTCATGGGAATCACCTGCTGTTAGGTTGGATGTTGGGGAACTCATCTATCCTAAAAACAGCGGGTTAGATTTTTTGAGCACTAGTTCAACAAATTGCAGATGAAGATCGTGATCAAGCAATCAGTTAAAGAACATTAATTCAAACAATTAACTTAAATAACGTGCTTCTTTAACAAGTGAGATGTACTAATAACGTGCACAATGCGTTATATGCTCTAATCTATTGATTGGGAAATAAAGAGGGAAGGGAGGCGCGATTAGGTTACTAAACACGAATTGAGAAGTGCAATTTCTTCAAAGTTTACAGTGTAAAAAAAAGCGGCTTTACCCCGGAACAGATAAAAGCCGCTTGCCAATGATGTGTTAATTCACATCTTATCGCATAATCATTTGTTCACGACCAGGACCAACAGAGACCATTTTTACTGGTACGCCCATCAGTTCTTCAATGCGTAGAACGTATTTTTGTGCTGCTACTGGAAGCTCTTCAAACTTACGACAACCTGTGATGTCCTCGCTCCAGCTTTCCATCTTCTCGTAGATTGGCGCAAGAGATGCAGTTTGAGGCCAGATTGGGTTTTCGCTGTGGTCGCCTTCGTAGCCAACACAGATTTTCAGATCGTTAAGGCCAGTCAAACAGTCTACTTTCGTTAGTGCAATTTCAGTTGCGGCTTGCAGTTCAACGCCATTCTTCGTAGCGACTGCGTCGAAGTAACCCATATCGCGCGGACGACCTGTAGTTGCACCGAACTCGCCTGCAAGTTCTCGGAAAGCATCTTGCTCTTCCATTGCAGTGATCAACGTACCAGTACCTACTGATGAGCTGAATGCTTTTGCAACCGCAATAACGCGTTCAGGACGAAGTGCTGGAAGACCACTGCCGATACCCGCGTACATTGATACAACGTTAGAAGATGTTGTCCAAGGGTACTCACCGTAAACAAGGTCACGACCCGCGCCAAGCTGCGCTTCGAACAATAGAGTTTTGTCTTTCGCTTGTAGTTCTTTTAGAGGAAGCGTTACGTTGCAAATTGAATCGCGCCAAGGTGCAGAGACTTCTAGCAGCCAGTTCGCCAGTTCTTCAGCGGTTTGTTCAAACTCGAACGTCGGGTAAAGCGCACGCAGTTGTGGCAGTTTCCAATCCATCATGAATTGAAGGCGTTCAACCAATACTTCTGGTTGCTTCAACCAACCAACTAGGATGCCTTTCTTCATTACGCGGTCACCGTACGCAGGTGCAATACCTTGACGAGTTGAGCCGTATGCTTTGTCGCCTAAACGTTGTTCTTCTAGCGTATCTTCTAGTGCGTGTAGAGGTAGACACAGTGTTGCGCGATCAGAGATGCACATATTCACTTTTACACCCGCTTCTTCAACTTCCGCAATCTCCTGAGACAGCAACGCAGGGCTGATAACCATACCCGGACCTAATACTGCCAAACAGTCTGGGTTGAAAACGCCACTTGGTAGCTGGTGCAGCTTGAACGTACCTAGGTCGTTAACCACGGTGTGACCCGCGTTGTTACCACCTTGGAAACGAATGCTTGCAGAAGCTTGCTCTGCCAAAAAGTCAACGATGCGGCCTTTGCCTTCATCACCCCAGTTTGCACCCACAACAACGATAGACGACATAATTTAATCTCCAAAAACAGATGCAAAAATCTTAAGATGTTCGCCATAATAAGAGAAATTAATTATACTCATTAACTTGATAAGAATCTCATATCGGAATTGGCAATGTTAGATTTGAACTGGCTGCGAACCTTCGTAACTCTTGCAGAGGTAAAGCATTTCGGCAAAACAGCGACGGAACTGCACATGACACAGCCGAACGTCAGCTTGCATATCAAGCAGTTGGAGCAGGCCACGCGCACGAAATTGATTGAGCGAAATCCTGTACAGCTGACGCAGGCGGGGAAGCGTTTGTTAGATACGGCGCAGCGGATGCTTAATGAGCTGCAAATTTGCCAGTCGGATCTCAATGCCATCAACGATCTTACGCAGGGGACGCTTTCTATTGCGGCGAGCGATATCGTTTCACGTTTACTACTTATCAAACCGTTCCAGCAATTCAAAAGTGAATATCCGGGTATCGACTTGGCATTGTTCAATACCACATCTTCTCAAGCGGTGGATTTGGTGAAAAGTGCGCGTGCCGATATCGGCTTTGTTATCGCACAAAAAGAGAGTCAACCGCTGCATTTTACACCTCTCACGCAGATTCACTGGTGTGCGTTTGGCGATAACATTTTTGAGTGGCAGGACAATCGAAAAGAGAGCCAGACGCTGATTCTGCTAGGGCACGATACTCGAACCCGAGAGCTGATTGATGCGTCTTTACCTGAGTTAAATCTGCCTAAGCATCGCGTGATGGAAGTGGGCAGTGTGGAAGCACAAATCGACTGGGCTGAAGCGGGGTTTGGGACTGCTATTGTGCCGGATTTCTCGCTCGATCCGAGATTAAAGCTTTCCCGAGAAGTTACGCCTTTGCCTAGTTTTCCAAACACCGATTTCGGCTACATTGTGCGCCAAAATCAGGTACTCTCCAAAGCCGCCAAACAGCTACTCACTTGGGTTGGAGAGAATGTGTCAGTAGTGGGAGAGTAACGGATGAACGATGACAACATTATTGTTTCGCTTCCCTCTCTGATTCATCGCATTGGCGGTGAGAATGCTAAACGCATTAAAGTCATTGCGGCGGATTGCGGGTGTGACGTTAAGCGAGTTAGGCGTTCTCGTCATTGGCAAGTTTCTGGAGAAGCTTTGAACTTAAAAGCGTTACTTGATCAGCTAAAAGCAGGGCAGTGTGAAGAGCTAAGGTTTGTGATGAATAAGTTGGAGAAAGGGTTATCCGTTCATCAGGACAAACTGGAACCGTTAGAAGAAAAACTGATTCGGTTGGTGGTGCAAAACCCAAATATCACCTTGGCAGAGTTGATGACAGAAACGCACTGTACGATTGCGCAAGCCAGAGCAGCTCGGTTTGAAGCGGAAATGCTCTAGCGTAGAATTTTTATTTACTCATTCTAGCAGCCAATGTTACGGTGCGGGCTATTACTAAAAATTAAGGCCATTTTTTATCATGGATATTTGGAAGCTCCTCCTTTTTATTCCCGCTTGCTTTGCTCTGAATATGACTCCAGGCCCAAACAACTTATTGGCAATGAATAATGCGCGTTGTTACGGTTTTCGTGCCGCGTTTGTCGCTAGTTTAGGGCGTATTACGGCATTTTCTGGCATGATCGCGTTGTCTGCCTCTGGGCTCGCAGTGATTTTGTACACATCAGAAATGCTGTTTTTAGCGTTAAAGCTGGTGGGGGCGTTGTATCTATTGTGGATTGCATTCAACCTTTGGCGTTCGGAATCGAGCCCGATCTCTGAGTTAACTAACTCTCGCAACTATGCAGGGCTTGCGAAACAAGAGTTTACGCTTGCCGCTGGTAACCCGAAGGCGATTCTTATTTTTACTGCGTTTTTGCCGCAGTTTGTTGATGTGAACGCCAACGTTCAAGAGCAGTTTTTTGCCCTTGGCTCCACGTTTTTGATTTTAGAAATGGTCGCCATTTCAATTTACGCGATTTTTGGTTTGTACCTTAGACATTGGTTTTCAAATCCAAAGATGGCGAAACGTTTTAATCGCGGATGTTCGCTGTTTTTAGCCGCATCTGGTGTGAATTTGCTACTAAGTAAGCAATAACGCACATCATTTCTGTAGCGTATTTTTTCTATTAAAAAAAAAGAGCCGCTGATGTTATATCAGCGGCTCTTTTCGTTGATGCATCTATTGTTTGTTGTTACCACATCAAGTCATCTGGCACGACGAAATCTGCGTATGGATCGTCTTCTGCTGGAATGTCCGATTCTGGTTCTTTCTGTTCGATGATGACGGACTCATCACGTTGAGCAATTTTATTCGCTACTCCGCGTGGAATGACAACGTAGCTTTCACCGACAATCGCAATGGCTAGAATGCCTTTAATCAACTGTTCGCGGATGAGAGCATCAACATACAGTGACTTAACCAAGGTGCCATGGGTGAAGTTGTACTTAATATCGCCATCTTTTAAGTCGATCTTGTTCATCTCAATCAATTGATTGATTTGCGCTTTGATCTCTTTATTCAAACGCTCGGCATTTTGCTGTTCGCTCAATTGTTTATCACGCTCTAACTGTTGGCGTTTATTCTCTTCAACCGCCGCTTTTACTTCGCGTGCTTGAACGCGTGATTTTTTAGAGCCTTTCTTCGCTTTCTTTAGTTTCTTTTCATTAACTAAGCCAGCTTTCAGCATTTGTTCTTGAAGGGTAAGTTTTGCCATGTTTCATCCAGTTAGTGCGCAATTTTGTGCATTTTAGCGAGTCCTTATCAGCAAGGAAAGGGCGATGATGACACGTCGGAGAAATTATCGGACTCAAGCAAACGCAATGCGTCCCAAAGCATCACTTGGTTGGAGCTTAGTACAGGAATACCGAAGCGGCTTGAGAAATAAGGCAGTAGATGCATGACTCGCATGTTCGTGCATGAAATAAATACCGCGTCCACAGTGCAATCAATCGACTCAAGCAGCTGCGCTAAGGCATTTTCTACGTCTTGTCCTCCAATGGTTGGGATATGGGGATCGTAGTCGAGATTGAAATACCCAAAGGCCAGAACGTCAATGCCATGTTCGGTCATGGACTCATAAAGTGGGTGATTGACGTCATTAGTATACGGCGTCAGCATAACGATTCTTTGAGCTTGATGGTGTTCAAGCGCTCTCAGTGCGGCTTGCCAAGGGTTAGTTGTTATGGCTTCGGGTCTCTCTTGACGAATTAAATCAGTGATTTGATCGGAGCCAATGAGCACACTAGCTGACGTACAGCCAAACGCCATGACGTTGATTGGCCACATTGGCACGATGGTGCGTACACACTCGCGGATACTGTTTTGCATGTCTGTTAAGTGCAGAGGATCGACAGTACCTGTAGTGAGAAAGCGTGAAGTGTATAAGCGAACATCTGCGGGTAAATGCTCGCGCCATTCGTTTTCTAGCACATAGTCGGTCGCGAGTTGAATGAGTCCGATTGAACGTTGATAAGCGGATACATCCGCCGAAAAATCAAACTGAGTGGTTAAAGATTGAAACGTACAGAGCTCTGGCATGTTACGGCCCTCAAAAAGTGCGGTGGTTGCCCACCGCCAAAGTCACAGGGAATAAGTTACATCGTGGATTGAATGCTGGTGAGTTGTTGAGCGGTATAGTCAGCGATTGCGGTGTCTTGAACGCCAGTCCCTGTTAAATCACATACCGAAACATCGTCAACACGCCTTGAGTAGGGGTGCTTGCCGCAAATGATGTCGCCAAGTTCGACTAGGCTACGGGTGAGCGGTTTGTCTACACCACGTAATTCGCCAAGTGATTCTGACTGACTGATTCGATCGACCACCAGATGCTCAGCGTTTAGGATCACTGAGGTGGCAAGCTCACGTTTATGAGGGCTGTCTGAACCCATAGCGATCACGTGTGCTCCTGATGGGATATCTTCCCAATTCAGCAAAGGTTCTTTTGATGGTGTTGTCGTGACAATAATGTCGGCTTCTTGGCATGCTTGCTGGATAGAGGAGTGTACGGATACGGATAGATCGTATCGTTGCTCCATGCGTTGTTTGTAAGCCTGCGATTTTGTGTTGTCTCTTGCCCAGATGTTCACTTGGGAGATTGGCCTAACTAATTTTATCGCAGCGACTTGGAGTTCTGCTTGAAGCCCGCTGCCAATAACCGTAATTTTGGATGCTTCTGAGTTCGACAAGTATTTCGCGGAGATAGCGCCGGCGAGAGCAGTACGAATGTCGGTTAGATACCCTTCGTCAAACAATACGCTATCAACCAGCCCTGTTTTCGCGCTAAAGAGGACCATCAAACCATTTAGGCTGGGTAGTCCTAGTTTTGGGTTATCAAAAAATCCTGGGCTGATTTTTATCGCGAAGCGCTCATTACCTTTGATATGCGCCGTTTTTACATCCACTTCGCCGTTATGCTCTTCAATTGCCATGCTAAGAATCGGAGGCATGGTGACGTTGCCTTGCCCAAGCGCTTTGAAGCCATTTTCCACGGCCGCTAACGTATTAAGATCTAACTGAGTCACTTGCTCTATCTGAGATTTATTATAGATTTTCATTCGCACGACCTCGGTTATTCTTTGACTTGGCGGCCAATTTTTAATGCCGTCTCAAAAGTGTCTGAAGAGACGTTTTTTCCACTGAGCACCAAAACGACTTTCTTACCGCATAAGTCCAGTTGATGCTGGTGAATGGCGGCAAGCCCCACTGCGGCCGCGCCTTCTACGGCAAATTTTTCTGCATCGAAAATATCTGCCATGCCTTTGGCGATGTTGTGTTCACTGACTAAAAACGCTTTATCCATGACTTCTTGCACGAGTTTGAAGGTATAGCGATTGTCTAAACCTATGCCGCCACCTAAGCTGTCAGCAAACGATTCGTGCTCTTCAACTTGTACTGGTTTTCCTGCTTTAATGCTTTCTACCATCGCTGCGCCTTTGTCCATGGAAACGCCATACACGTTCACTTTGCTGCTGTTTGATTTTGCGGCTAAGCCAATACCACCAATCAATCCGCCGCCAGATAGCCCGGCGAAAATGACGTCGACATCAGGAAGATCTTCAATGATTTCTAGCCCAATGGTCCCTTGTCCGGCGATGATGTCTGGGTGTTCGAATGGTGAGAGATAGGTCATCGACTCTTCTTCTGTTAGCCTCAATGCTTCTCGCTCCGCGTCGTCTTGAGCTTGACCAACTATTCGAACTTCTGCGCCTAATGCTTTAATTGCGTCGACTTTGTTTTGTGGCACTAAATTGGACATACAAATCACGGTGCGGACTCCTAGTCGTTGCCCAGCATAAGCCACGGCACGGCCATGGTTACCAGTAGAGCAAGTGACGACGCCATGTTGTTTTTGTTCCTCACTCAGTTTGTTCATGGCATGAGTCGCTCCACGCAATTTAAAAGCACCAATAGGTTGTAGTGTTTCCAGTTTTAACCAAATTTCACATTGATATTGTTGCGATAACAGTGGTGAGTGAAGTAATGGTGTGCGACTGACTAATCCGTTAATCGCTTTCTTTGCGGCAAAGATTGCTTGTGTTTCCATGTAGTACGTCTCTTAGGACCGCCCCCTCTAATTTGGTCAGAGGGGGCGGTAATCATTGGTAGGTTTGTGAGTTGGTTAATTCGCGGCTATTTTGGCTGCCACTGTTTAGACGTGACGAGGTTATCCATCACTTTATTGACCGCTTGGTGCGCTTTGTCGACAATAGTGTCGATGTCATTACGATTCGCGATAAGCGGTGGAGCAAAGCCGAGGATGTCACCATGTGGCATGGCGCGAGCGATTAAGCCTTGCTCTAAACAGGCTGCCGCGATTTGCGGACCCACTTTCAAGTTTGGATCAAAGTGTGCTCGGCGGAGTTTGTCTGAAGAAAACTCCAACGCATGCAACAAGCCAACGCCACGAGTATCACCGATCAATGGATGATCGTTAAACGTCTCCGCCATACGTTGCTGCAAGTAAGCGCCGACTTCGGCTGCGTTTTGCACCAAGCCTTCACGTTCAATGATATCGAGGTTGCAGTTCGCGGCTGCCGCTCCCATTGGGTGACCGGAGTAGGTATAACCGTGTCCGATAGCGCCCCATTGGTCGGTGCCGTTTTCTAGCACACTCCAAACTCGTTCACCGACGATCACGCCAGACAGCGGTTGATACGCAGAGGTTAACCCTTTCGCTACCGTGATGAGATCCGGTTTCATGTCGTAGTGCAGTGAGCCAAAATCGGAGCCGAGGCGACCAAAGCCACAGACCACTTCATCCGCAATCAAGAGTACATCGTATTTGTCGAGTACTTTGCGAATCGCCTGCCAGTATCCTTCTGGTGGTGGCACAATACCGCCAGTACCGAGCACTGGTTCCGCAATCATCGCTGCTACCGTTTCTGGGCCTTCTTCCAAGATCATTGCTTCGAGTTGATCCGCACAATATTGAGAGAATTCAAGCTCAGACATGATATCGTCTTCACGGCGATAGTAATACGGCGCCATGGTGTGCTTGATGCGCTCAAGCGGTAAATCAAAATGAGCGTGGAACAGAGGCAGCCCTGTCATTGAACCCGAAGCGATACTTGAGCCATGGTAGCCGCGGTCACGGGAGATAATTTTTTTCTTCTCTGGTAGACCACGGGCATTGTTGTAATACCACACCAACTTAAGTTGAGTTTCGTTCGCATCGCTGCCCGACATGCCGTAGTAGACTTTACTCATGCCTTCAGGGGCCATTTTGATGATGCGATCTGACAGTGTCACTAGTGCTTCGTTGGTATGACCGACGTAAGTGTGGTAGTACGCCAGCTCTTTGGCTTGTTCATAAATAGCATCGGCCATTTCAGTCCTGCCATAGCCAATGTTCACACAATACAACCCGGCAAAGCCGTCTATCAGCTCGATGCCTTCTGAATCGGTGATGCGTATTCCGCTTCCGCTCGAGATAATTCTTCCCGAAAGCTCCCCAGCCGCATACTGCTTCAGGTGGGTTGAGGCATGAAATACTCTCTGACGGTCGATCTCTAAAAGTTGTTGGGTTTTGTTGCTCATGATCCTTCTCCTCGAATAATTGGATATCCATATTTCGTGCCTTAACTGCCACTGACGGTTGGTAAAGCGCCTAAGCAGCAGTATTTGATTTCACTGTATTCTTCAAAGCCGTGGCGACTGCCTTCTCGTCCAAGCCCTGACTGTTTCACGCCGCCGAATGGGATAGGGTGGCCAGTCATCTTGACGGAGTTCACGCTCACCATGCCAAATTCCAAACCACGCATGCAGCGCCAAATTTGGTGAATATCGTGGCCATAAACATAGGCAGCTAAGCCGTACTCAGTGTCGTTGCTCATTTCAATCACGGTATCTAAGTCTTGGTAAGGCAACACGCCTGCCACAGGACAAAAATTCTCTTCGCGATACACCGCCATATCAGGGGTGACATCGGCCAGCAATGTCGGCGCGAAGAAGTTTTCGCCTGGTACGGGCTGGTGGTATCCCGCTACCAATCGCGCGCCTTTGTCGAGTGCGTCACGCACCAAATCATGCGCTTTATCCACCGCAGCGCGATTGATCAGCGGCCCCATGGTGGTTTTTTCATCTAAACCATTGCCCAAAACAATGTGGTTCATTTCTTTGGCAAACGCTTCCAAAAACGCTTCGTACTTATCTTCGGGGACGAAAATACGGTTTGCGGCCAAGCAGTCTTGTCCTGCAGTTTGAAACTTGGCATCCACGGCGGCTTTGGCTGCTTGCTCGACATCCATATCTGGCAGCACGATGAAAGGGGCATTACCGCCGAGCTCCATACTGCACTTCTTCACGGTTTGTGCCGCGTCGCGCAGCAGCAACTTACCCACTCGAGTTGAACCTGTGAACGAGAGCGCTTTGACTTTATCGGAGTGACACAAGGTTTGTGACACCATCACCGCATCGCCAGTAATCACGTTAAATACACCAGGTGGAAAGCCGGCTCGGTCTGCTAATTCTGCCAAGGCCAATGCGGAAAAAGGCGTTTCGCTGGCAGGTTTGATTAGCACTGGACAGCCTATCGCTAATGCTGCGGCGGCTTTACGGGTGACCATTGCATTAGGAAAATTCCATGGTGTAATCAGAGCTGCGACACCAATCGGCTCGCGTACCGTCGATAGTTGCGCATTCGGAATATGACTTGGGATGGTTTCGCCATAGCTGCGGCTTGCTTCCTCTGCAAACCAACGAACAAAGGATGCGCCGTAGTCGATTTCACCCAAAGCATCACCTAATGTTTTGCCTTGCTCCATAACCATCAAACGAGCAAGATCTTGTTTTGATTCTAAAATCAGATCGTGCCAACGCATGAGAATTTCAGCGCGTTCTTCTGCTTGCATTTTTCGCCATTGACGAAAGGCTTGGTCGGCTTCATCAATCGCTTGATAGAGTTGTTGCTGAGATAGCTTGGTGATGTAGCCGATGACCGTACCATCTGCTGGATTATCCACCGGATGAAATTGGTCACCACTTACCCATTTGCCATTTATGTACGCTAAACCTCTCACCAAACGTACGTCTTTCATTATCGCCATCATGTCGTGCGAGGCTTTTAATTCCTCAGCATGTAAGCTGTGCAGTGCTGTCATGAGTCCTTCTCCCAGCGTCGTTGTCCATAGTTAAACTGTAATGGAGAAGTGACCGAAATAATTTCTGATGCCGAGGTTTAAACCATCAAAACTTTCTTTTCCACATCGTTAGATATGGTGATTTTTCTGGTCGTCTTTTAAGCGTGTTTTCCCTTTTAGAACAAGGCGTTTTGGTTCACTTCTAATGTGCCTGCATCACGTTTGATTGTTTTCGTCACGATGTAAGTAAAGTAGCGCTCAATGCCCACTTCTGACTCTAACCAGTTGTCGATAAGCCGCTGATATTGATCAATATCTTCCGACTGAATTTTGAGGATGTAATCGACACCGCCGCCTGTGGCATAACAATCAGTGACTTCTGGTGAGTGTTGAACCAGTTGCTCGAAACGTTTGAACGCTTGGGCGCTGTGCTCTTTGAGCGTAACTTCAACCATGACTGACGTTCGTTTGAACAAAACATCGGTATTTACTTTTGCCCCGTAGCCTTCAATGATGCCTGCTTCTTCCAGTTTTTTGACTCGCTCCCAGCAAGGGCTCACAGATAGGTTAATGGCCTCGGCAAGGTGAGATTTGGTAATACGGCCATTGTCATGAAGTATTTGTAAAATTTTTACGTCGTAGCGATCGAGGCGCATAATTGGTCTCCCTGTAAAATACCAATCAGTTCAGAATAGTTGATGACTGGTCAACCGCTATAAGGTGGCCCGAAGGCCACTCCTTTTTCTGTTATTGATTCTGTTATTGATTGAACTCTTGTTCCAGTGAGCTCAGCACTGCTTTACCGCTGTCGCCTGTAAGCTCGATGTATTTGTCCCGCATTGGCATAGAAGCTTGTTTAAATGCTGCACGTTCGTCACTGTCGAGTTTTATCATCTGCATATCTGGTTTGGCTTGCTTAATTTGATCAAGACGTTTTTGGTTAAACTCATCCTGTTTTTCAAATATAAAGTCAGTCATACCAGCGATGACTTTATTGACCTGATCTTGGCGGGCTTGTGGGAGGGTTTCGAACCAACTGTTGTTGGTAATGACAGTAGTAGTAAATTGTTGTTGTCCTGCCCAGATCATGTAGTCATTCACTTCGTAGAACTTCATTTCTTCGATAGCAAAAACGGGGTTTACTTGACCATCGATCATTTTAAGTTGCAGAGCACCATAGACTTCTGAGTAGGGCAAAGGCGTAGGGTCGGCTCCAAACGATTTATAAGCCTCAACCAGCATTGGCGATGCCATCACGCGTATTTTGAAGTTATCAAAATCTTTTGGAGAACGAATCTCACGGTTGGTCGTCCACACCATTTCACCTTCTGGATACATAGTGAGAAGTTTGAGGTTTTTCTGTTCTAGCTTTCCGCCGAGTGTGTCATAGATAGTAGGGCTTGAACTTAGCACTTTTTTATTCACATCATTGTCTTGCGACAAAAGGTAAGGGATGGAGAAAACCTGCATTTCGGGCACGAATGAACCAAAAATACCTGGCGATGCGTTGGTAAATTGGATAATACCGTTCGCAGTAAGCTCGGTAAGATCTTCTGACTGACCCAATGTACCGTATGGATAGACTTCCACTGTGACGTCGCCATCGGTTGCATTTTCGATGCGCTTTTTAAACTCTTGCGCATAAGCATCTTGCACCGAGCCTTTGACTTCTTCTAGAGCGAATTTCCACGTCTCTGCATAAACATTGCTGGTGGCAAAGCTGGCAGCGATCAGTACGGCACTCGTTAGGTAGCTGTGTTTCATCGGATTCATCCATTTCTTCCTTAATCAGTTTGTGAGTCAATTCACCAACGGCAGGTGATACACCAGACCCGATGTTGTGTCGTGTTTAGGGCGTGTTGACCTTTCGAGCTGATTTTTGCAGCGATTTGTGGGTGGCCTGCATAAAAAGCCGATAACGCAGTAGAAATGAACCACAAAGGCTGCCCGAAGGGTTCGAGCTAGGCGCCCCCGCAAAAATCGTTTTATGCTTTGTTGAAGACCATTTGCTTAGAATGACTAGGCTGCATAGTCTTCGCTGCGCCTAAAACGATTTTACCTCGAACAAAATTTAACCGCGAAAGGTCAATACGCCCTAGTAAGAGTTAGTTTAATTCGCCACAGTCTTCGGCAATTACGGCGACCGTGTCACCAATGTTGACCATGGCAGGGAAACGACGTGCAGCAAAAATCCCACTGCGCTGCGCTTTGTATTCGATAGGGTCGCTCCCTGTACGCTCGGTTGAATAGATTCTTGCCAGTACATCGTCTTGTTTGATGGTATCGCCAAGCTCAAATAAGTATTCGGTGATACCGTTGTGCTGGCTTTGCACGTAGCAACTTGCATCGGGCATATCAAGCAACCTAGTTGGCAGGGTTGGTTTTTCGTAATCACCTGATAAGTTGCCCGAAAAACGCAAGAAGTTACGAATACCTCGGTCGGCATAAGCGATGGTTTCTGGAGTGCTGGTTCCGCCACCTCTGAGCTCTGTGGTGACGAAAATTTTGCCTTGAGATTCCACTGCGGTGTCGTACAGGCTAGTGGCGTCCATTTCGAGCAAGATCATGGTGTAAGGTGCGCCAAACAGTTTCGCACCTAAGATGCATGCTTCTTCCTGATCGAGGTTGTCGAGACGATGGGCTGCGGCGAAAGGCACGATGTCTAACGTTTTTCCACCTGAATGAATGTCTAACGCAAAATCGCACATGGGTACTAAGTAACGAGTAAAGTAATCCGCGATTTTTTCGGTCATTGAGCCTACAGGGTTTCCGGGAAAGCTGCGATTTAAATTCCCTTTATCGATAGACGATGTGCGCGAGGCATTTTGTACCGCAGGTAAGTTCATCATTGGCACAATAATGACGCGACCTTGGATTTGCTCTGCTTGCAGCGAGTTAGCCAATTTAAGTAGGCTGGTAATGCCTTCGTATTCATCACCGTGATTACCGCCAGTAAGCAGCGCCGTTGGCCCGTGACCATTTTTGATCACGGTGATAGGTATCATGATGCTTCCCCAAGCGGAGTCATCATGGGAATAGGGCAGCGCTAAAAAGCCGTGCTGCACGCCTTCTCGGTCAAAGTCTACGGTGGCTGTGATCGAGCTCTTTTGCATATCGAGTCCTTTTTGTTCTTAAGCCTAGTTCAACAGAACTTACGGTTTGAAAAATTAGTGTTTAACAAATAAGTGGCGTGGAAAATCACACAGTGTTTTTGCACCATCACGGGTGATCACAATGCTTTCGGTGGTTTCTAACCCCCAATCTTCAAACCATAGCCCCGGCATAAAGTGGAATGTCATGCCTTCTTTTAATACGGTTTTATCGGTGTCTCGCAAGCTCATGGTTCGTTCGCCCCAGTCAGGAGGGTAGCTCAGACCAATTGGGTAACCACAGCGGGCGCCTTCACGTGAGAATCCTGCTTTATCCAGAACTTGGTTCAATGCGTTGGCGATGTCGGCGCAGGTATTGCCTGGTCTTGCCACTTCTAAGCCTGCTTCGAGACCTAAGGTTAATGCTTCATCTGCACGTTTGAATTTGTCGTCCGGTTCTCCAAGAAAAATAGTGCGAGAGAGTGGGCAATGGTAACGGCGATGCGCGCCAGCGATTTCGAAAAAAGTACCTTCGCCTTTTTTGAAAGGTCTATCGTCCCACGTTAGGTGAGGTGCAGAAGCATCAGAACCAGATGGCAAAAGCGGCACGATCGCGGTGTAATCGCCAAAGTGATCTTCATGCCCAAGTACTGCTTGGCGGTTAATCTCGGCGACAAGGTGATGTTTCGGCAATCCTGGCTCGATCATATCGAACGCGACACGATGCATGTTTTCAACAATGCGAGCTGCGCGGTACATATAAGCCAGTTCTTGATCAGATTTAACGGCGCGACACCAATTGACTAGCCCGGTTGCATCGAGAAGTTGAGCATTCGGCAAGTGCGTGGTGAGTGACTCGTAAGCGGTGGCACTAAAGTAATAGTTATCTTTTTCCACCCCGATACGGCCGCGATCCCAAAGACGCGGGGCGAGTACCGCTTCTACCAGAAAATCCATTGGGTGCAATGGTGGGTTCATTACATAGTGGTCTGGGTAGTAGGTGATATTTTCTGCCAACATATATGCAGTTCTGTATGCCCCATTGGCATCTTGGCAGCGCCCAAACCAAACAGGCTCGCCAGATGATCCTACAACGACACATTGTGGGACATAAAAAGACCAACCGTCATAACCTGTCAGCCATGCCATGTTAGAAGGATCGTGAATGATAAGGACATCCAACTCTCGTTCTTCCATCGACTGCCGAACTTTTGTTAATCGGTCCTGGAATTCATCCAGTGTAAAATGCAAAGCAACGCCTCTCATATTTTCTCCTTGTTAAAAATCCGACGCCTTATGGGCCTTCGGAGACGTTGAGGTATTTCTACCTTCCACCAGGTCAGCCAGACCTGCGTTTAAAAACTATTGCAACTCACCACTGCGGCTGGGTTTGGATTAAACGATGCCATTTAACATGTTTGTTGAATCTATATTTCTCATGTCAATCATTACAATTGTGGTTCATTTTTGTGCATTACACCGCATTTGATGGCTAAAAACTCGCCATTTGTTAAATTGAAGTTACAATGAGCATTAAAAATGAATCAATTAAAATATTGTGTCATGACAATTTCTTTGAACCCGATCATTCGCCCAGGCACCGCTAAGTACATCTCCATTGGCAATTATCTTGTCGAATGTGTCCGCAGTGGTTACCTAAAACCCGGTACTCGACTACCCACACATCGTGAGTTTGCGGAGCAAATTGGCGTGAGCGTACAAACCGTCAGTCATGCATATGGTTATGCAGAGAAAAAAGGTGCGCTCGAGTCTTGGGTGGGAAACGGTACGTTTGTAAAATCAGGCTTTGTGGATGAAAGCACGGACACGGAGTTCATGCTGACGCAAGAGATGAAAGAAACGCCGGATGAAATTGATATGTCGATCGCTCATCCGGTAGTAACCGATCGCCACATTACGCTTTTTAATCAGGCGTTAATGGAAATTGCTGGGCAAACAAACAATCGCAGTTTGATCAGTAAAGCAAAGCCAGTAACAGGTCAGCCTCATCATATTGAGTCCGGAGCGCGATTTCTCAGTAGCCAAGGGTTAGACGTTGGTACCGATCAAATATTACTCACAAACGGTGCATGCCATGGCTTGACCTTGGCTTTAAGCACCGTTGTTGAACACGGTGATTTAGTCGCTTGTGGCCACTTAGTCGATCATGGCTTGATCTCTCGCTCGAGAATGCTTGGATTTAAGTTACAGCCGCTTGAGATGGATGAGTTTGGTATCACGCCGGATGCATTTGAATGGGCATGTAAACACAAACCAATCAAGGCGCTGTGTTGCACACCGAGCATGGCCAATCCGAATAGTGCGCATATGGACATTTCGCGCCGAGAGGCGATAGCAAATATTGCGAAGCAGTATGAGATCTACGTGATTGAAGATGATGTGTATGGAGCACTAGAGCCCAATCGTGTCCCACCTCTCGCCGCACTGTTACCCGAGCAGGCTTTTTATGTAACCAGTTTAACCAAAGTCGTAGCGCCAGGTATGCGTACGGGCTATTTAACGGTCCCACGTCATTTTTTGCAGCATGCGATTGGCCGTTTAGCTGCGACGAGTTGGTCTGCGACCCCGTTACCGTTTGAAGTCGCTCATTTGTGGATCGAAAACGGTACATTAAATCGACTTGTTCGATTTCAAGTCAATGAATTTGCCAAGCGCCAGCGAATAGCAAAAGCCACTTTAGAAGGGCATGTTTACAGCTCACACCCGAATGGTCAGCACATTTGGTTGAGGTTACCCGAGCAGTGGAGCAGTGATGATCTGGTCGCTTCGGCTAAGCGTTCTGGGGTGCAGATCACGGGGTATAAACCTTTTGTTCTCGATACTAATCAGCCAATGCCTTACGTGCGAATCAGTTTGGGAGCAGAGACTAATCGAGGCTACATCAAGCATGGGTTGTCTGTGATTGCAGAAATTCTCGATACAAACCCTCCAACCTCTCACTTTTTGGTCTGAGCAGTATGCTCTGACCAATTTTTTCTGCGAAAGCGCCAAGTTCAGAAAATCTTTCTTATTCACCTGATTGACTTGATTGTCATGAAAAAGATAACGTTTCATTAACATTTTTGTTGATCAGGAGCAGCGCGGATGAAAGGGATTTTTCAGTGGCTAGATAAATATATACAGAAAGCGGAGGCGGCACTGCTCATTGGCTCGGTGCTTCTTATTGCGTTGAACTCAATTGCTAACGTATTAGGGCGCTACCTCTTTAGCCAAAGCATCTACTTTTCAGAAGAACTCAATTATTTCCTCATTATCGCCGTCACGTTTATTGGTTGCAGTTATGCTGCCCGCCAATCTCGCCATATCCGTATGACGGCATTTACCGATATGCTTCCAAAGCGTATACAAACTTTAGCCAACGGCATTATTTATTTACTCACCGCTGCATTGGTGGCGGTACTAACTTGGTATTCGTGGCAATACATTGGCAAGGTGAGCCAAATGGGGCGTCTTTCTCCTGCAATGCAAGTACCTTTGAGTTGGGTGTACTTAATCGCACCGATTGGCCTTTTCTTTAGCACGGTTCAGTTCGCGCGTGTGGGTGGTCGCCATATCAAACGTTTCATAACGCTGACAAAGCTTTCACGCTCATCTCGACCAGATGGCATCGGCTCTGCCACTAAGCAGGAGAAAGCGCTATGACGACCGCTCTTGTTGCAACGATGATCACGTTGTTGGCTTTTGGCTTTCCGATGTTGGTACCGCTATTAGCGGCGACCATGTTGGGATTTATTGTTTTTCTTGGCTTGGGACCAGATTTTATGATCCAGCAAATGCTTGCTGGCATCAAACCCGCTGCGTTGATCGCTGTGCCTATGTTTATTCTCGCAGCAGAAATTATTACCCGAGGCGTGGCAGCAACGCGCTTGCTAGATGTCGCAATGGCGTTTGTTGGGCACGTTCGTGGCGGTCTGGCGATCACCTCATCGCTTAGCTGTGCGATGTTTGGTGCGGTATCGGGGTCGACACAAGCCACCGTTGTTTCTGTTGGCTCTATTATGCGACCGAAAATGTTGGAGTATGGCTACAAAGACAGTTTTGCTCTGGCTTTGATTATTAACGCCTCTGACTTAGCGCTCCTTATTCCACCGAGTATCGGTATGATCATCTATGGTGTGGTGTCTGGAACATCGGTTGCTGAGCTGTTTATTGCTGGTATTGGACCGGCGATCGTGATTTTATTGATGTTTTCTGCCTACTGTTATTTTTATGCAGGCAAAAGCTCTGTAGAAAATGCCCCGCGAGCCAGCTGGAAAGAACGTTGGACCACAATACGTAAAGCGGTTTTACCATTTGGTTTTCCGATCATTACTGTTGGCGGTATTTATGCTGGAGTATTTAGCCCTACCGAAGCGGCGTCGGTTTCGGTGTTGTACGCAGTGTTATTAGAAATGGTTATCTTCCGTAAAGTGAAATGGAAGGAGCTTGGCGAAATCGCGCTTTCTACGGGCATGGTTACCGCGGTGGTATTTATCTTAGTCGCAGCAGGGGCTGCTTTTTCTTGGGTAATTTCATTTGCCCAGATCCCGCAAGAATTGTTGGGTATGATCGGGATTAATGATCTTTCGCAGACCGAGTTACTGGTCGTTATTTCAATTGCGTTCTTTATTGGTTGTATGTTCGTTGATCCAATCGTAGTGATGCTGATTTTGATCCCTATCTTTGCACCTGTGATTAAGTCCTCTGGCATTGACCCAGTACTGGTCGGCACCATCGTGACCTTGCAAGCTGCGATAGGTTCTGCAACGCCGCCATTCGGTTGTGATATTTTCACCGCGATTGCCGTGTTTAAACGCCCTTATGTAGAAGTGATTCGCGGCACACCACCGTTTGTGTTCATCTTGCTTTTGGTCTCTGTGATGCTGATTTTCTTCCCTTCGATTTCACTTTTCTTACGTGATTTAGCGTTTCGATAGTATCGACTAAACGCTCAAAGCCGCTGAATATCGGCGGCTTTTTAATCTATGCTCTCAAACTGGTTCAACTTATTCTGTTCTCCAGTCTCCATTGGCTGGGCGACTTTCCTGTCCAACTGCGAAAGTGGCGGCTGAATACCGCAGTTTCTGCATAACCCAGTTGCAACGCGATATCGGTAATACTCTGAATATTCTCACTTAAACGCTGCTCGGCGAAATCCTGACGCACTTGCTGCAACAGCTGTCGATAACTCGTGCTCTGCTGCTTTAGCTTGCTTTGCAGCATTCTCGGATGCAGGTCTAATGCTCTTGCAACGCGCTCCACGCTGCATTCTCCCGTCGACAACAAACGACCAATCATATTCGCTGCTTGATCACTCAGATTGTTAGGATAGCGGGTTTGCAAATACTTGAGGTGCTGTTGAAAGTGGCGATCCAGTGCGTCTTCGTCTTGGTGATTCTTAGCGTTGAGCAGGTTGGCTTTGAGCAATACACCGTCAAACTTATCACCAAAACGCAGTTTGTTCTGTTGGGCAAACTTGCTTTGCTCTACTTCCAATGTTGCGTGTTGAGTCAAATGTAGCGCGAAGTGGCTTGCTTCAATATCGAGCAAACTGGCGATAAACATGGCTAAGTGTGACACACTTAGCTGCATCAACTGCGCAATACCGCGGTCACTATTCACATCAATATTGAGCGACAATCGTACCCAATCATCTTGTGGCGTCATGTTGAGAGTAACGCCTGACGAATGCAAATAGAGATAATCATTCACCCGCGCCAATGCATCACCGACCGTTTCAGCACGAGAAACCAGCATCGGCAAATCGCCTAAACTTTGCAGGTTTTGGCGCTCGGCGAGTAACGCACCAAACAACGGTTGCTTACAACGAGCAGCCGCTTCCTCCAGCAATTCAGCCAATCTTGGATAAGCGAGATACGTATCGGGATCGCGAAACTGCGCGGCAGACAGGCCAGCAGCGGCCATTATCTCTTGCGGATTCTGACCTAATTCTGAAACCAAGCTATCAAATTTATCGGCAGCGCCACTTCGTACGATATACATGTCTCGATTTTTAAATGTTAACAGGTTGTAAATCGCAATATATCAAATTTACTTCGTAAAAGGTCAAGTGAGTGCCAGTGAGTTGATCTAAGTTACATTTCGATAACAACAACGCATGGATGAGAAGCTGTATGGAACTTATCAATAAAACTGCCATAGTGACTGGCGCTGCGGGTGGAATTGGGCAAGCTATTATTGCAAAGCTAAGAGAGCAAGGAGCCAAAGTGCTTGCTGTCGATATTTCAGAGCAATCACTGCAAATGTACGCAAGTTTTGGCTTTAAGCAGTTGGAAACCTTTGTTGCGGACGTCACCGATTACCAACAAGTCGAAGCCATGGTGAAGTACGCGGTCGAACAATTTGGATCACTTGACATCATGGTCAACAATGCAGGCATCGGCGCACCGAAACCTCTGCTTGAACATGATCCTATCGCCGACTTTGAGCCTATCTCTAAAGTCAACCAAAACGGCGTTTACTATGGCATTCTCGCCGCTGGACGACAATTCCAAGCGCAAGGGACACCGGGCGTGATCCTCAATACCTCTTCCGTTTACGCCCAAATGGCCTCCGAGATGACGTTTACCTACAACGTCAGTAAAGCCGCAGTCGATATGATGACCAAATGCGCCGCTCTAGAGTTAGCGCCTCTGGATATTCGTGTGTGTGCCGTCGCTCCGGGACGTGTCGATACTCCGATGTTAAGGCAATACGAAGAGATCGGCTTGTGGAACCACATCCGCAAAGAACAGATGCGCCAAAACTTCACGCAACCAGAAGAGATTGCCAACGTGGTAGCGTTTCTTGTCAGCGAGAAAGCCAACTGTATCAACGGCTGCACCATTAGCGCATCTGACGGTTTCGAGAATTTTAAGTACCCGCTCATGGGATAGATGGAATAGGCGAGCACGCCAAATTACAGCAATAGTGAGGATGTAAGTTATGTCATTACCAGAAGTTATTCAGCATCAAGATTTCCTATTAACTCTTAATACTAATGAAGAGTCGATCATTAAAGACGCGCTACCGGGTGTTGATGTTTACCCGCTGTTTCTTGACCCAGAAAATGGTACGTGGGTGATTCGCGCCAAGTTCAAACCGGGTATCACTCTGCCTAAGCACTTCCATACTGGTGTGGTGCATTTCTATACACTGAGTGGCGCGTGGCACTACATCGAGTATCCAGACCAAGTCCAAACCGCTGGTAGCTACTTATATGAGCCGGGCGGTTCGATTCATACCTTTCACTGTCCAGAAGAGTCGGGTGGTGCAGATGGCTTTATGGTGATCCAAGGTGCGAACATTAACTTTGACGAAGAGGG
Source organism: Vibrio chemaguriensis (assembly GCF_012275705.1). Lineage (NCBI taxonomy): Bacteria > Pseudomonadati > Pseudomonadota > Gammaproteobacteria > Vibrionales > Vibrionaceae > Vibrio > Vibrio chemaguriensis. The sequence continues at coordinate 36,014 of NZ_SHOE01000005.1, read as the reverse complement.
TAACTTCCTCAACATCATGGACGCAGGTTGGATTGAGCAAGTGGTGGTTGCCGCCGCCAAAGCGCAAGGTTTTACTGCACGCTACATCAAGCCGGGTGCGATTGCTGGCCTGAGTGATGATCTTGCGGAGTAATCTCATGCAACAGATGAACAGTATCGTAATGCTAGATGGCCGTGTCCGCCTGCAGCAAGTCGAAATCCCTAAGCCCGCAGCAGGACAAGTGTTGGTTCGCAGCCTTGCCTGTGGGATTTGTGGCTCCGACCTACACATTTCTCGACACGCGGATGAGGTGTTTGATGTATTCCACCAGCTCGGGTTGATGCCTGATGAAGTAGGTGAGCACGCTCAAGTGATGTTGGGACATGAATTCTGTGCGGAAATTGTCGAATACGGCGCTGACACGCAGCAAACGTTACCCGTTGGTAGCCGAGTTACCTCAGTGCCGATATTGCTCAGTCAAAATGGCGCGGGCGTTGGTGTCACTCCGGGGACTTATGGTGCTTACTCTGAGTACTTCCTGCTTGATGAAGCGTTATTGCTACCTGTCCCAGACGGCATGCCGTCTGAGGCGGCGGCATTGACCGAACCACTGGCGGTCGGTTTGCACGCGGTCAATCGCAGTGAAATCGAAACGGAAGAAACAGCGCTGGTTGTCGGTTGTGGCCCTATAGGGCTGGCGGTGATTACAGCGCTGAAACAACGCGGCGTGAGTAACATTCTTGCGGTCGATCTTCAGGAAGAGAAACTGCAACTTGCCAGCGAGTTTGGCGCAAATCGATTGATCAACCCGACCAAGGAGGACGAGATCGCAGTCGGGGCACAGTATGCAATGAATTCACGTTTGGTCATTTATGAGTGTGTTGGCAAACATACTTTGATTGATGATTTCATGCGCCGTGCTCCTGCCCGATCTCGAATCGTTGTATCAGGCATTCATACGGCTCCAGCAACCATTAACTACGCTTACGCGACGGTAAAAGAGCTCGATTTGAGATTCTCTTACTACTACCAACCGCACGAGTTTGAGCAATGCCTACAAGCGATTGCCGAACATAAGTTGCCTTGGCAGAAAATGCTCACCGCCAAAGTGGGAATCGACGGTGTCGAAGATGCGTTTAGACAGTTAATGACGCCAAATGATCACATCAAAGTGGTGATCGAACCTTGGCGCAGCGGCGCGTTAGAAGTGATTTAACTCTTAGCCAGCTTAAGCCAGCCAAAACTAATTTTAGTTTGGTGACAGCCCCAACCGTAGCAGCTAGGTTGGGGCTTTTTTTGTTAGGCCTGTTCTGCGCATTCCTGTTGCAGAGCAGGGTAATCGGTGTAGCCTCGTTCGTTTCCGCCAAACAACGTTGAGCCATCGAGTTCTGCCAACGGATGGTGATGTTGCAAGCGAGAGACTAAGTCTGGGTTTGCTACGAATGGTCGTCCGAATGCGACAAGATCCGCGTAGCCTTTCTCTAACACTTCGTTTGCTCGTTGAGGATCGTAGCGACCTGCGACAATGATAGCGTTGCGAAAGCGCTTTCTAAGTTCGATTCGAAACGTCTCGGGAATCGTTGGTGCATCGGCCCAATCGGCCTCAGACAAGTGCAAGTAGGCAATGTCGCGCTCCTGTAGCTGTTTTGATGCTTCCAAGATTGTTGGCACGATATCTGGGCAGTCCATATCTTTAAACGTAATGAATGGTGCCAATCTCACTCCAACTCGATGCGCACCAATAGCGGCGATAACGGCATCCACTACTTCGATAAGAAAACGGATACGATTTTCTCGTGAACCGCTGTAGTTGTCTGTTCGATGGTTTGAGTTGGTTCTTAAGAACTGATCGATCAGATACCCATTCCCGCCGTGGATTTCTACACCATCAAAACCCGATTCAATGGCGCGTTTGGCTGCGTTCGCGAAATCACCGACAACTCGGTTGATATCCGCTTGTGTCATGGCGCGAGGCTCAACACAATCGACCATATTGCCGTTGCCTTGTTCATCTGCAATCCAAACTTGCGTCTCTACAGGAGCGAGCGCAGATGGCGCGATAGGCTGTTCACCATTTTGGAATGTTGGGTGAGACACTCTGCCCACATGCCATAGCTGACAAAACATCGCTGCGCCTTGTGATTTGACCGCTTGGGTCACACCCTGCCAGCCCGCCACTTGCGCATCGGTGTAAACGCCAGGGGTGAACGAGTAGCCTTGAGAATCGTCCGAAATTTGTGTGGCTTCGGAAATGATCAGTCCGGCAGAAGCGCGCTGTTGATAATACGTTGCCATCATCTCATTCGGGATGTTGCCCGGCTGAGTGGTGCGTGCGCGAGTCATTGGTGCCATGACAATACGGTTTTGTAGTGACAACGCTTTTAGTTGAGCTGGTTCAAACAGCTTATTTGTTCTTTGTTGCATGTTGCGCTCCTTAGATAAGTACTGGCACGTTGGTCGCTTTCCGAGCGGTTGCCATCCAGTGAAGTACGGCTGGATCCCATTGCACTTCGGGCGCACTGAAAAAACCGCGTAGAATGGAAAACATAATGGCTTGATCAACCAGTGACGTTTGCTTTTCTGAACTTAGGTTGAGCAAGGGTTTGGTTTGTTCTATCAAAGCGGCGACTTCTTTCGCAATCGCAGGTGTATCGTTAATCAAAGCTTCAAAATTTAACGCTTCGGTTTCTTTTTTTGCACGCCATGCTTGTTTAGCGGTTTCTGTTGCAAATTCCGGTAACGTCATGTTTGACCAACGCGGATATCCGACTTTTTGTAGCGGTAAAAACGCTTGTTTTTGCCAGTCTAAAACCGGTGTTGAGGGTTGGCTGTTTTCGCTGGAAGATGCCAATTCAAGGAAGTAGTTGATGATGTCTAAGCTTTCCGCCATGGCTTCACCATCGTCTTTGATCAAAAGAGGAACTTGTTTTGCGCCGATGAGGTTTGTGGTGGTGATCTCGTCGTCATAAGCAATGTTGATGACGTCGAGCTGAATATTCAGCATGCCTGCAACAAAACGGACGCGGGCGCTGAAGGGGCAATGTTCATAAATGTACAGTTTCATTTTTTGTTTCCTATCTCTTGGCTGGGCAGGGCGTGTTGTTGTGCGTTGAACAGCGTTACGGCGTTTAACTTTTCCCTGTCACATAACGTTCTGGGTCTAAACAATGTCGATAGGGTCAGTATATGGATTCGACTTAATTTGATAATTGGGTAATATCTGAATTGATTATTCAGTTTTTCCAAATAATAAGGGCGCGAAGATGGATAAGTTTTCGGATATGACGTTGTTTGTCAGCATCGTTAAACATCAAGGTCTGGCGGCGGCGGGAAGGGAGTTAGGTTTGTCTCCGGCGACGGTAACGGCAAGGCTGCAAGCGATAGAAGAACGCTATGGCGTAAAGCTGCTCAACCGAAGCACACGCCATGTATCACTCACGGACGCAGGGGCAATGTACCATCAAGCTTGTCTGAACATCATTGATAGCGTGAAAGAGACGGAAAACTTACTTCAAACGGGTATTTCGGAAGTGCGCGGAACGTTGAAAATTTCAGCTCCACGAGATATTGGCAAACAAATTATTTCGCCGATGGTGTCGGCTTTTTCTGAGCAATATCCGGATGTGACGCCTTATCTTTATCTTAATGACAATTTGTCGAACTTGGCTGAATCGGGGCTCGATTTGGTGATTCGTTACGGCGAGTTAGCGGACAGCAATCTCATTTCGCGCAAGCTGGCGTCGAGTCAACGTGTGCTGTGCGCGTCACCTGATTATTTGTCGAAGCAAGGTGTCCCAAACTGTCCACAAGATCTCGCGGACCATCGCTGCTTAGCCATGGTCCGCAGCAATGAAGAATTAAAAACGTGGCACTTTAAAGATGAAGAATCTCACCAATCGATCACGGTCACGCCGAAGCGATTTTCTGATGATGGTGAAGTGATCCGACAATGGGCGTTGGACGGTGCGGGGATTGCGCTGAAATCGATTTTAGATATTCAGCAAGACCTCAAACAACAACGTTTAGTAACGGTTTTGGATGGGTATATGAAAAACTTCAGCGCCTTTTCGCAAGGCGCTGAAGCGGATCTGCATGTCATTTATCAGAGCCGCCAATATCAACCGAAAAGAGTTCGCCTGTTTTTGGACTTTCTAGTTGAGCAATTTAGCGCGCTGAGTGATACCAGCAATCAGATCTAGATGCGATTCCGAGGTTTCTCGGCGGTGGCGATAAATCCCGACGGTGCCAGGGTTTGGTTCGCTTTTCATGGTTAAGCATCGTAAGCCGAAGGATTCCAAATACGATTGCAGATGGCGGGTATAAGACATCACCGCGACGCTTTCTTTCAGTACATCAATACTGGCGAGCAGAGAATCCACTTCGTAAGTCGGTCTGTCATCCAGTTGCTGCCTTTCGCGTTCATTTTGCTTCGGGATTGGGTTATCGATGACGTGAGCGAATTTCTTAGCGTCATAAGTGACCGAAAGAGCGGGGTATTCGTGCAGCATCTCTTCGGTGACGGTTTTCCCTAGCAGTGGGTGGTTTGGGGAAACAAAATAGGCATCAACCGTTTGAAATAGCGGAATAAACGTAACATCGCATTTAGACGACAATCCGACAATCTCGTGGCCGATGAAGAATTCAATCTGTTCGTTGATTAATGAATCCATCAAGCCTAAGTGGTTGCCAAATTCGACGTGCGTAGATGCCGAAGGCTGCTTGGTCAGATGGTCATTGAGTGCTTGTTTGACGAACAGCGGCCACCACGCATCGCCAGTACCCATTTTAATTTTTCCGACTTGATACTGTTTCCGTTCATCAATGCTTTGCATCATTTGGTTGTATTCATGCTGCATCGCGTTGCTATGGCGATAGAGGATGCGTCCGTATTCGGTCAACACCATGCCATTAGGATGACGTTCAAACAGCGTTACGCCGAGATTCTCTTCCAGCTTCTTTAAATTGCTTGTTACCGTTGGCTGGCTTAACCCTGCCATTCTTGCCGCAGCACTGATGCTTTGGCAGCGTGCAACCAGTAAAAATTGCTGCAGAGATTTGTCCATTTTCTTTCCCCTCTAAGAACGAGGGGTATTTTGCACAATTTCATTTATAAATCACAAATCTGTAATCTCATTTGATTGAAATTATGCGCATTTCATAGATCTACATCACTGTTGGGGTTTGACGTATAGATGTTATCTATAGCTCGCTCCTGACTTCCTATTTTCCCCTCAAAAAGGTGTTCTTTAGACTGTCGCCAAAACAACAATCTAAGGGATGAACATGAAACCGAGTTTTATTGCGCTTGCTGTCGCGTCTTGTATTGGTCTTGCTGGATGTGGGTCAGATTCTTCTGATGCGCCTGTGCCGGTCGACAAACCAATTATTTCAGCCGACTTATATTTACGTGGTTTAAATGGGGATTGGGGCACGGCAGAGCATGCCAAGCTAAACTATTTGGGTAATAACGAGTACGAAACCGTACTGCGCGTCGCTCGAGGTAGCAATCAGTTCAAGATTGCTGATCCGGGTTGGCAGATCCAATACACCTATTTTGAGGAGCCCGCGGCGTTCGATAAAGCTCAAGAGTACCTGCCAAAACCAGACACGAATGAAGCGTGTATGAACGATGATTGCAACTCTGAGATCACGTTTGAAGACAAAGGGTATTACAAGTTTTCTGTGAGCTTTGCCGATGAAAGCCGCGCGACAATGACTGTGACGAAAGCAACGCAAGAAGAAGCGGAAAAATACTACTCTGATGCGATTCTCGACCCTGCAATGGTGCATGAAGGGCATCAGAATAAAGAAGTGAAACTGTTCGCCAATTACGATGACTCGAGTGATACCGTGATTTTTTCGGTGAAAGATCCTAAAGCTGAACTGCGTGAATTTGGTATTTCAACGACGACAGAATTGCGTGATGCGCTCGACCAAGGCTTAGTGATTAATGAACAAACAGGGCCGCGAGTGGTGTCGGGCGATGTCGCGTTTGATGCGTTGTTTGCGTTGACGATGAAAGAGCTAGACCAGCTTGCCGTTTCTGAAATCAAAGACGGCAATTACAACTACAACAACCCAATCAAAGCGGAAGTTTTTGAGACGGGCGCGAAGTGGCATTACGTATGGACGCGTGATTTGGCGTACGCAGCAGACCTTTCGCTTGCATTGATGAATCCAACTCGCGTGCAAAATGGTTTGAATTTCAAATTGTCCGCTTTCCGCGATACGACCGATCAGCAATACGATGGCGAGCAGATTGTGCAAGATACGGGCACTGGCGGCAGCTGGCCAATTAGTACCGACCGCACGACTTGGGCGCTTGGTGCAGAACGCTTACTTTCGGCATTGGATGGGGAAGAGTACAACCAGTTTGCTGAGCGCGCATATAAAGCTATCAGTAATACACTTGAAGCCGATCGCCTGGCGGCTTTTGATGCGAAATCTGGTTTATACACTGGTGAGCAATCATTCCTTGATTGGCGTGAGCAAACGTATTCAACGTGGACGCCAAACGATGTCAATGCGATTGGTAGCAGCAAAGCGTTATCGACAAACGTGGTTCACTACCGCGCGATTCAGCTCGCGGCTAAGTTGGCAGAGAAGTACGATTCAACCAACGCGGTCAAATACACCGAGTGGGCTGAGAAGTTAAAAACCGCTATCAACGAGCAGTTTTGGAATGCCGAACGCGGTATGTACGTAAGTTATTTGTTTGATAATGGCAAAGACATCGCGGTCGACAAATACGATATGTTGGGCGAATCACTTGCGATCATCAGTGGTGTGGCAAGCGATGCACAGGCGAAACAAATCATGGCCAATTACCCACACAGTGAGTTTGGCGTGCCGGTTTACTTCCCTCAACAACCGGACGTGCCTGTGTACCATAACCGCGCAATTTGGCCATTTGTTACCGCGTACAGCTTGCGCGCCGCGCATCAAACACAAAACGTGGCAGCAGCGAACAATGCCATTCAATCGTTGGTTCGTGGTACAGCAACCAATTTATCCAACATGGAAAACTTAGAGTGGCTTTCTGGTAAGTCATTCATCATCCATAGTGATCATGGCGAAGATCCGAGCTTGGATGGCCCAGTGATTAACTCTCAGCGTCAGCTTTGGTCTGTGGGTGGCTACTTGAACATGGTGGTAGAGACCCTATTTGGCATCCATACCGAAACAGGTAAGTTGGAAGTGAAGCCATTTATCACAAGTTGGGTGCGCAATAAGTTGTTGGCTCAGTCTGAACAAATCACGTTGGAAAACTTTGCCTTTAAAGGAAAGAACTACTCGGTAACCATTGATTTGCCTGAAGTAAGCAAAGATGAAACAGGTTACTACCCAGTTGAAAATGTCACGATGGACGAAGAGGGGCATTTCCACGTGACACTGGGCGCGCTTGTGAATGTAGATAGCAGCATTACTTTAGTTTCTGGGGTGAAACCGTATGTGAGTGAAGACAGTCGCGTTTATTCTCCGCAAGAGCCAACATTGGTGGTAAAAAGCGTTGATAATTCGGTTTCGATTGACGTGACGAGCAAGTACAACGTGAACTTGTATCGCAATGGCGAGCTGATTCAAAAGAACGTGATTGCTCAATCTTATTCCGATACGCCAACAGGTTTTGCTTGTTATTTGGCTGAAAGCATTAACGATAAAGGCTTCCGTTCTAACCCAAGCCAACCGGTTTGTGTCGGTGAAGAGATCCGCATCAAACTTGATGGCGAATATCAGCCACTCAAAGACAATGTCTCAGTGGTTACGGTGAGCAAAGACAGTGGCCTCGTAAAAGGTGCAGAGTCGTTTACAGCTCCTGTAACGGGCACTTACCAGTTCGATGCTTGGTACAACAATAACCTAGGACAACTTAATACCGGCATCACGAACACCGTGAAATTGTTAGAGGTATTGGATGATGCAGGTAAGGTGGTTGGCCAAGGTTACTTGCAGATGGGCCATATTGGTGAAAACCAAGGTATGCGTTACTCAACGCCAATTGAAGTAGCGTTGGAGCAGGGAAAAACCTATCAGATCGCGCTGAAGGACCACTTCAATATGAGTTACCTCAAATCGAATGAAACCTACATCTACGCTGGTGGTATTGAGGGTGAAAAGAACGAAGCGCAAATCGCAGATATTCGAATCACACCTTTAATGTAGGCTGTTTTAACAAAGCTGCGTTCTAAAAACTGTGTTCTAAGAAAAAAAAGCCGCTGAGATTATCAGCGGCTTTGTTGTATTTGCTATCGGTGGCCGTTTACAGATTAGTTTGCAGCCTGCGGACGAGGCTTACGGCGTTGACCTGATGGTTTGTTTCCTGCAGGCTTAGCATTGTTTGGCTTGCGGTTACCAGACGGTTTACCAGCGTTGCCACTCTTATTACCGTTTGGTTTATTTCCATTCGGTTTATTGCCGTTAGGTTTACGGTCATCTGGTTTGCTGTGTGCACGACCTTGGCCTTCACGGTTACCTTTAGGCTTACCCGCACCGCCTTGGTTGGTGCTGTTTTTGTTGCCGTTGTTACCGCCGTTGAAGCGACGTTTAGGTTTGTTTGCACCATTGCCTGCTTTCTTTTCGGTTGCTGGAGCGTTTTCACCCGAAGCATTTGGCGCTTTTGGTTTTTTCGGCTTCTTAGGTTTTTTCGGTTTGATTGGGCGAGTATCCAGTTTAGATTCTGGCACCACATTGGTTGGCGCAAAACCTTCCAACTCTTTACGTGGTAGTACTTCTTGAATCAAACGTTCAATCGCAAACAACTCAGATGCTTCTAGCGCGCACACGAGTGAAATCGCTTTACCTACTTCGCCCGCGCGGCCAGTACGACCAATGCGGTGAACGTAGTCTTCTGCCACTTTAGGTAGCTCAAAGTTCACCACTTGCGGTAATTGAGGAATATCGATACCGCGTGCAGCAATGTCCGTCGCGACCAACACACGAATTTCACCCGATTTAAAATCCGCCAGTGCTTTGGTACGCGCGCCTTGGCTCTTGTTACCGTGGATGGCAGCAGCAGGTAGATTTTGTTCGATCAGGAACTTCGCCAGACGGTTTGCTCCGTGTTTCGTTTTCGTAAACACCAGCACTTGCTTCCAATCGCCGTCTTTGATCAATTTAACCAACATCGGTGCTTTTTTCTTCACGTCTGCTGGGTAGATACTTTGCTCAACCGTTCTCGCCGTCGAGTTCGCCGGGTTGACTGAAATCTCAACCGGGTTGTTCACCAAGCCTTTCGCAAGGTCGCGGATTTCATCCGAGAAAGTCGCAGAGAACAGTAGGTTCTGACGTTGTTTTGGTAGCAGAGCTAGGATCTTACGAATGTCACGGATAAAGCCCATATCCAACATGCGGTCTGCTTCATCCAGTACCAGAACTTCTAGTTGGTCGAACTTCACTGCATTTTGGTTGTACAAATCCATCAGGCGGCCTGGTGTTGCTACCAACACATCCGCACCTTTGCGAAGACGCAGCATTTGCGGGTTGATCTTCACACCACCAAAAACAACCGCACTGCTTAGTGGAAGATGACGGCCGTACATAAACACGTTTTCTTGCACCTGAGCCGCAAGTTCACGCGTTGGCGTCAGGATAAGTGCACGAACTTGGTTAGCACGAACGCGAGGGCCGTTCGATAAACGCTCAAGAATCGGTAGCGTAAAGCCTGCAGTTTTACCTGTACCAGTCTGCGCTGCTGCCATTACGTCTTTCCCTTCCAAAATAGCAGGAATTGCTTTTGCCTGAATTGGCGAAGGGGTGTCGTAGCCTTTCTCTTGAATAGCTTTAAGGATTGGAGCAGATAGACCTAACGAGGTAAAACCCATATGTATGATTCTCAATTGTAGAGTTAGATAACAACGCGCCGAAAATAAATCGGTGCGAAAAGTGCGACATTCTGAGGCTTTTACGCGCAGGCTTCAACTAATTCCGTCATGGATAAATATTTGAACTGGATCTCATTTATTTTTTGAACAAAAAAGAGCATAGAAAAGTGACGTAGATTCATTCTGTAGTTTTAATGTGTTACGTGTTCTTTCGGAAAAAACAGCGAGACAAATGGTGATTATTAATCACTCAAACGGCTTAAAAATACTTGTTTGATAAATAATCAGAATGATTGAGTGTTATTCAGTGTTTTGCCACTCAATTTTAATGGAAATTAGTTAGTAAAGTATTACCAAGTCTCAGATTTGACACATGACGGTATGGTTAAATGCTGAGCAGAAAGGAATCGACTGATATAAAACAATGAGCTTGATGTGAATGCAAGGATCTCATTCAGCATCAAATCGCACTATTATCCCAGCTTGCTAACAAAAGGTTGTACTATGCGCTTTGCTATCCGATTTCTCTACTCACGGCCTCCTTCACACTTTATTCAGAGATCTTTCTGCTTTTACTGCCTGAGTTAAAGCTCTCTAAATATTTGTTCTATTGTTGTATTTAACGGTGGCAAGGCTTGTCTACCTAGAGTGCTTTGTTACTGCAAGTTCTATATTTCTGATGTTATGAATTAATTTTGTGGTTGTGAGAACTAATAAAATGTCGTCAATAAATAACAATTTCTACTGGGTTGGTGAACAGCCTGTCAGTGAGTTAGCTGAAGATATGGTTTTGGTTAATCATATTGATGAGGTGGCAACGGGACTCGGTGGCATGGTGTGTATTGCTTATCAAGATCCACACCAAATAGATACTGCTCTGAAAGCGTTTTATCAGGAGAAAGGGCGTTGGTCTTGGGCGGTTTATGTCTCCGTGGAAACCCCTTATTCTCGATGCGTTACCGACGGTGTATTTGAAGTTAGAGAATCAATAAAAATTTGGCGATCTATTCAAAATAAGCTCGATGCCATTGATGAACCGGAAGTGTTAGACCCTTTGATTGGTTGGCTTGGGGTCAATCGTCAGCGAAGAGTGACTGCTTTAAAAAGCTTAGAGTCTATGTCGGTTTATTCGTACCCAATCATCGATATGTTGTTTCCTGATATTTATTCGACTTATCGATACGTGCTCTCAGAGCAAGATCGCGGAGTATTAGAAGCGGAAGTACTGATCGACAGAATTCGTGTTTGTTCTCATTGCAACAGCGGACACTTGAATTATGTAGAGGTGTGCCCGGATTGCAGCAGCATCGATATCGATTCTCAAAGCTCTTTGCACTGTTTCACTTGTGGCCATGTTGGTGAACAACACAGCTTTCAGCGCCGTGGAAAGCTTGAGTGCCCTAAATGTTTGACCCAGCTGCGCCATATCGGCGTTGATTATGATCGCCCGCTTGAAAACCACGTTTGTAATAGTTGCTCCAGTTTATTTGTTGAAGCGTCGACGATCAGTCAATGTTTAAGTTGTGACTCAAAGATCAAAGTCGAAGAGCTTGTTGTCCGGAAAATTTACCAATATCGACTTGGTGAAGTGGGTGAATACATTTTCCAACACGGCAAGTCCATTCAAGCTCCTGAGCTCTCGATCAAAGGCAAAGTGGAAGTCAGCTTTTTCCAAAATTTGCTTGCATGGTTAAATAAAGTCGCGCTGAGACACAAAGAACAGCACCTTCTACTTGGACTGCATTTACCGACGATCGATGAATACGGTAAGCAATATGGCGATGCAAAATTGTTCTCATTGATGGATCAACTGACGCGTCGTCTTAGCGGCTTGTTTAGAGATACCGATATCTGTTGTCAGTACAAACAGGATGTGTTGCTTGTCCTAATGCCAAATACGACCAACGCGAGCCTGTCCATTTTACAGCAAAAATTATCGGATCTGGGTGAGCTTGTTGAAGACGAAGAGTTTGAGTTGGATGTCTTTGCTTGGGACCTGCCCGATCCGATCATCGAAGACGGTGTTTCTGTTTGGATGGAATCGCTGATGGGTGAGATTTATGCTGCAAGATAGTCTCGTTCTGCTCGACTATCTTCGAGGCATGCTACTTCATAATGAAGAGTTATGGCTATTACTGTTTCCCGTCATGATCATTATCGAGCTACCTCTATATTTGCTGGTGCTAACAGGGATATTTCGTTGGTCATATGCGCAAGAAGACCGAGAATTAAAGCGGTTTCCTTCAGTGAGTTTCGTTATTACTTGTTATGGTGAAGGTGATGCGATTGGGATCACTATCGATACGTTAGTTGAGCAAGTTTACCCAGGTCATATTGAAGTACTTGCTGTGGTTGATGGGGCGGTACAAAACCAAGATACCTATCATGCCGCGTTAAATGGTGAGAAAAGGCATGCAGGCGTTCGTAATCGTAAAGTACGCGTGTTGCCAAAATGGCAACGAGGAGGCCGGGTTTCAACACTGAATGCCGGCTTATCAATGGCTAGCGGTGAAATCGTCATTAACGTGGATGGAGATACGTCATTCGATAACGACATGGTCTTCACCATGATGAAACAGTTTGCGGATAAAAATGTGATTGCGAGCGGTGGTGCGTTAAGAGTTCGCAACCATAACGCCAACTTGTTGACCAAAATGCAATCCTTGGAGTACATGCTGTCGATGCAAGCCGGTAAAACGGGGATGGCGACATGGGGAGTGCTCAATAACATTTCTGGCGCATTTGGAGCGTTTCGGAAGAATCTGCTTAAGCAAGTGGGGGGCTGGGATACGCATACCGCAGAAGATCTCGACTTAACCATGCGCTTGAAGCAATACAAACGTCGTTACCCTGATAATAAATTGGCCTTTTCGACGCACTCCATCGGCCATACTGATGTACCAGATACGTTGAAAGGTTTGGTATTGCAGCGGTTGCGTTGGGATGGCGATTTATTGTTTTTGTTTTTGCGTAAACACAATGAAGGGTTGTCTCCACGGCTACTTGGTTGGGGGAACTTTTTATTCACTTTGGCTTATGGCGTGATTCAAAACGTTTTATTGCCGCTGCTTGTGGTGATATTTAGCGTGTACATGGTGATTGTCTATCCACTTAAATTTGTATTGGCGTTGATGCTAATGCTCTATTTTGTCTACCTCTTCTTATCTGCTCTGATTTTTGTTGTCTACATTGGGCTTGTATCAGAGAGAAAAACAGAGGATTTGAAGTCAGCGAAATGGTTATTTCTTTACCCTGTCTACCAGTTTTTCATGCGTCTGATTACCGCTTTCTCAATGGTTAATGAAGTTGTGAGGAGAAGTCATGAAGAGTCGAGTATGGCACCTTGGTGGGTATTGAAGCGAGGTAAAAAGTTTTAGTATGAAAGTTAACTTTCACTTAGATAAGAAAAACAAACCGCAGTCTGAGAACGGGATGAAAGTCGTCTACGGACAGGCAAAGCGTGGCGGTTATCGTCTCCGTTGGTACTTGATTTTAGCGATTGTAATCAGTCCGCTTTTGTTTATGGCTTATTACTTGTTTAGAACGCAAGTGTTAGTGACGGCGCCTGCTATTATCACGTCACATCCACTTACGGTGACGGCAACTCGCTCTGCGATTGTTGGGCCAGTGCCTGTGAATGTCGGTACGGAAGTGACTCAGGATCAAGCGCTGCTGTTGTTAAAAGATAATGCGTTGAATAAAGAGATTGATTTCATTAAAGATGAGCTGGTGAAACTGTCTAAAAATCAGGTGCAAAGTACTGATGAGCTATACAAAAGTGCTATTGAAAGCTCAGCCGAAGGCTTGAAGAAGGTCCGTGATATTCAGAAAAAATACGACCTTTACAGAAAGAAAGGGCAAGTGTCTGAGGTGGATTACGCGGCTATTGTGAGTGTGAATAACTCACTGAGCAATCAGTTAAGCAGTCAGAAAATTGCTTATGTGGATGCGATGCGTAACTTGGAAGAGTTAGAGTTGGCTGGTCCAGTGACACAAGAGTATCGTTCTTTAATGCGTGAGCTGGTAGTAAAGCGTGCTCAACAAGAAGATCTCACCTTCCGTTCTCCTATGAACGGTCGTGTACTCGATATTCATGTGCATGAGGGGCAAAATGTATCGGAAAATACGCCATTGCTCACGATTGCTCGCAACGTGACACCTGAAATTACGGCTTTTCTAAATCCTAAATACCTCGAATACAGTAATATGGAAACCAAAGCAAAAGTCGTATTTCCTGATGGTCGAAAGTTTAGAGCGACGGTATCGAAGCCAGTTGAGGTTGTGAACAAATTGCCTTCAGAACTTCAAAGCCCATTTGAAGGGCAGCCTGCCTATTTAAAAGTCACACTGAGCTTTGATGAGCCGTTGGAAAAAAGTCGATGGATTGAAGGGGTCGAAGTGGAAGTTCGCTTTTAACGTCGGTTGATTGAGTAGGAAAGGAGCGAAAAGCTCCTTTTCTTTGGTTGCTAACGCGCCTTTAGTCGCCTTTAGCATGCATTAAAAACGCGCTAGTCAGTTGCTGAAAGAGTGAATCTATCGAGGGGCGGTCGGATATATGATTGAAGAGCGGTGTGTGGACATCACCACGAATATCATCGTTGTAACCGCAAAGTTGATTACACAATTTTACCGGTGCGACAATCTTTTTAACGTCGGCATCAATCAGAATGCATGCTTGTGATAACACCACTTGTCCACCGCCTTTTTTCAGTAAAACGCGCTGCGCGGTTCCCACAACTTTTTGACCACCAATATTGAGGTTGTACTCGCCATCACAGTAGGAATAAGGCGTAGCATGGACATCTACTTTCACGCCCAGTTGCTCAAAGAAAACTGTCAAAATCGCACACAAATCGAGATACGCTTTCTTGATGTCGTAAGGCTCACCGTCTGGCCAGTGATAGATGTGGGATAGATTAATAATACCCGGTACTTGAGGGACGGGGGCACCACCAGTTTTACGGGAAAAGAGTTTCCAGCCAGACGCATTTAACGCATGTTCTAACTCGTTAGAAATAGGCCACTTTTTACCTGCGGGAAGCACGAGCGTCGGGCTTTTTACTTGCCAAAGTAATAGCACTTGCGAGAGTTGGTTGGACTGAACTTGTTTAATGAGCTTATCTTCTTTTTCAAATGCATCAGCGACTTCCGTAGCCGTATAGCGAATTAGCTTATTTTTAGAAACCACACTCTATCCCTCATCCGTATATTATCGCTACTGTTTTATCTTAGATACCATGTGATTACTAGCGGTATACGCTGCCTTTAGAGTTTTCTTCGCTTCCATTATTTCTATTTAAAGGGGCGATAGAAATATTTTGTTGGTCATCACATAAGCAAGTCATAAAATCCGCCATCTAAATAATTTTTAGGCGATATGACTATGAAAAAGCGAGTGATGTGTCTTGCGTTAGCGGCATCATTGACGGGATGTGTGACGTTCCCGACCCAAGAATCTGAGCAAGTCCAAGTGCTTTGGGACAACGTGAATGCGATTGAAAACTGTGAGCTAATGGGAACGGTAATTGGCTCGGAGGGGCACTTTTATGATTATTGGCTGCACGCAGATAAAGACATGGTTTGGGGTACGTTAAACCAAATGCGCATCAAAGCGGCAGATTTGGGCGCAGATACATTGTATTTATATGAGCCGTTGGACTTCTCCACATCGGTTACCATGTTTGCCAATGCTTATAAGTGCAAACAGCCATAATTTTACTTTTCCGAAAGCAAAGACAGGCGAAATGTGCCTGTCTTTGCTCTTGCTGCCAAACAACAAGTTTACGTCTGTGCGCGTTGTGATGAGCACTTTTCAGCTAATTTACATTCGCTGTAGCCACAGCCGTCGTGTCAGAAAACGACAGCGTGAAGTCTTGTTCGGTATTTAATACTTTGGCTGGGAACTCCAAGCTTAACTGTGCGTGTGGTGCGACTTCTGAAGCGATACTGGTGACGAATTTTCGGGTTTCACCCGGAGAGATTGACAAGTTGTCTCCCCCTCGTGATGATAGCTCTGCGATCCCCATGGTTTCAAGCGTGTTACCCGCAGTATCTGCTAAGTTCAACAAAGACTCCGATTTATACACTAGCTCTCCGCTTTCGGTGCGATAGGCATTAAACGTGTTGAAGTTTGGCTGTAATGAACCTTGTGAACCGACGTTAGTGACGGAAAACGTCACATTAGAGCCATCAAAATTCTCGACTTTCACCAACACGTTACCGTCTTGGTAACGTGCTGCTGCGGCAGCACTGGCTTGCTGTTTCTGTCTCTGTTGTTCTTTCTCGATGTTGCTTAACTGTTCCTGCTCGCTAGCAATTCTATTTTCTGCCATGGCGTAAGATTGATCCACCATTGCTAACAAAGCGGGGATTGAATACAACGTGAGACCTTCCAAATGGTCAAAGTCGATTTTGGCATGCTGAGTAAGTTCGTGGTTCGAGAACTGGCAGTAACCATCAATCAAGCTAACAAATGCGACTTCAAAAGTACCTTGTAATCGGCTTACTTCCTGTGCGGCTTTTTCTAAATCTGAGCGTACTTTTCGGATCTCTTCCAATGTCTTTTGTGGCAAACGTCCATTGGGCGATACGTCATTGGAAACCGAGACCAATTCTTCGGTTACAAATGGATTGTTTTCGGCCGGAATCACCGTGGTGATGCGGTTGGATTTAGTGATATCTTCGCCCAGTAAAACCATCATTTTTTGCGATACGGCAGTTGTGTTGCCCGCTAAAACATCACTACAGTTTGGAGACGTATTCGCATACGCGGCGAATGCGGTAAAAAGTGAAAAGATAACGGACCAGCCAGTGGTGACGAGTCCTGTCGTGGTTCGAGTGTTCATCCTGATAACCCCTCTGTCATTTGGTGCGATTCACTGACGTAATTGCCAATCAAAAGACTGGCTCGCGACATTCAGAATGGTTCTGGTCAATCCTTCGTAGTGGGTATGCCCGCAGATGCTTTCTAGTCGTTTACTCAATCGCTAAGCCACGACTGAGTAAAGTGTCTGAAATTGAGAACATTAATGCTGCGAAGTTGATGTCTTTTGTTTGAAAGATAGACGTAACTTTTCTAACCATCAAATACGTGATTAGGTTCTCATTTTTATATGAGTGAGAGGATCAAGAGAAAACAGGCACTTACTGTAGAGAGTTGATTTGAGAGAAAAATATAAAATTTTTTGGGGAACTTTTTTGATGCTGCCTTTGAGACTTTTTCGAATCTCAAAGGCAGATTCTAACGTATGCGCTCAATTACAAAGCGTTGAGTACATCCGCAAGTCGAGTGACAGCAGTCGTCAGCTCTTCTGGTGTGGCATTGGTAAAGTTAAGACGCAGAGCGGCTTTTACCTTTGAACCTTCCGGATAAAATACCGGGCTAGGCACCACAGCAACCCAGTTTGCGAGAAGAGTCTTCGCAAGTTCGAAGGTGTCGCATTCTGGAATTTCGACCCATACAAACATGCCACCATCGACAGGTTTGAGTACGCAACTTTCTGGCAGCTGTTTTTGCAGCTCAGCAAACATGACATCGTAACGCGATTTGTAAAGCGCACAGATGGTTGAAATGTGCGTTTCGAAGTTGTCATGTTGCAGTAGACCATGCAGCAAAGCTTGCATAGGAATACTAGAGTGCAGATCGGCACCTTGTTTGATTTTGATGAGTGGCTCAAGGTAACTGCGTTTGCCCGTTACCACACCAATACGCAAGCCTGGTGAGGCGATTTTGGAGAATGAACGCAATACGATGGAGTGCTGCGGGCAGAAATCCGAAACTAGTGGCAGTGCTTCACCAGAAAAACGCAGCTCTCGGTATGGTGCGTCTTCAATGAATGCAACGTCGTATTGGATACAAAGCTCGGCAACTTTTTGGCGAGTCTCTAGCGCCCAGCATACGCCCGTTGGGTTGTGAAAGTCGGGCACGGCGTAGAACATTTTTGGTTGCTGCGTGGCAAAGCATTGCTCGAGTTCTTCAAGGTTTGGGCCGCACTCGGTTTGCGAAACGGTCACGATGTTGGCTTGCACTAAACCGAATACTTGCATAGCACCAAGGTAGCTTGGTGCTTCCATCACCACTTTATCGCCCGGATTCACGTACGCCCGCGCAATCAAATCTAGACCTTGCTGAGAACCCGTTGTGATCATCGCCAAATGAGATTCTGGTAGCTGGTAATAATCGGTCAAAAAGTTAAGTAGCGGTGCGTAGCCTGCTGTTGCGCCGTATTGAAACACCTCTGGCATGTTCGCGAGGTTTTCGAGCGTCGGTTTCATCAAGTCGATCGGGAAGGTTTTTTCGTCCGGTAAGCCACCCGCAAGAGAAATGACGTTCTTATCGCTCGCTGCTGCGAGGATCTCTCGAATGTAGGATGACTTAGTTTGTTGTAATGACTGTGCTATTTCCATGTGCTGTGCTTCTCGTAATTGTCTTTTTTATGTCAGAAATAGTATAGGTAAATTGCCAAGCTTGGTGTGTCCATTTATGCTGTTAAATATGTCCATTTATGCTATTTGAGCGAAAGTTTACTCCGTGAGCCATCAACAAGTTTCCAGAATCAATGACGTGCTGTTTTACATTCATCAGGACATTAGCAGAGAGTTATCGGCTAAAGAGCTAGCAGATGTAGCAGCCTATTCTGAACAACACTTCCATCGTATTTTTAAAGACGTGGTAGGGGAGTCTATCCATCAATATATCCGCCGTACAAGAATGGAATACGCCGCCAATCAACTGATGTTTGATACCAGCTCATCGGTGTTAGACATTGCTAACAAGTGCGGCTTTAGCTCGGTATCTTCTTTTAGCCGAGCGTTTAAAGCAACGTTCGCTATGTCACCTGGTGCGTGGAGAAAGCATGATTTACAAGTCGCAGAAAAACCGTATTTGAAGGATCCGGAAGTGGCTGCGGGTTATCATCGGGTTGCGAAACGCGAGTTGCCAGAACCTAAAATTATGGAGGTCCCACAACGCTTTGCGGCGTATGTGCGACATGAGGGTTATAGCCGTTCCATTCGCAATGCGTGGCTGATTTTGAAGGCGTGGGCAAGTTCTGAGAATCGGGACTTTTCGGTTCAATATGGTTTGCATCACTCCAACCCTGCTTGGGTCGAACTCGACAAGTGTCGTTATGTGGCTTGTATGGCAATTGATACGCCGCTCAAAGTGCGCGGCGTCGTGAATCAAATGACGATTCCGGGTGGTTTGCATGCCGTCTTTCGCTTAACGGGCGTATATGGTGAGCTTCTTCCTCAACTCAGTATGGTACTAGAGAAGTGGTTGCCTAACTCTGGCTTTAAACAGCGTTCTACACCCGCTTATGTCCATTATCATAAAAATCACTTTCTCAGCCATGATGAGGCGTTTGAGCTGGATTTCTATCTACCCATTAGCTTCTTCTAAGGATGAAAACGAACGTATTATCTTGTGAGTCGATTTGTGGTGAGCAAAGAGCTGACCAAGAGCGCCATGAAGAAAAGGCAGAGCTTGTGCTGGCTCTGCCATTTCTAGGGGATCTTAAAAGTTTGCGTCTGTATTAGTACCAACGGATACGTTAAGTCCGCTAGTTGATTGATAAATGCTGAAAGTTTCGCCAGCGACAATACCTTCTTCAGAATCGTCATTTGCCGTACAGGTATAACCGACCGAGTAAGTACCAGGTTCTACAAAACCGAATTCGTACTCGTAATTTGCATCATCAACGTCTTGAACCACGTTCGCTGCTGCGATTGGCATTGCTTGACCTTCTGCGCCGGCAAATGGCCCCATGTTTTCTTCAGCGATATTTCCTTGATATAAGTAGACCGCGTGCGCATATCCATTTGCGCTTGGGGTATCCGTTTCGCAGCTTTGATAGGTCAATGTTGCGACATCACCCTGAATCTCCCCCGTTGTAACCGTGTTAATTAAAGTTACGGAGGTGCGTTGAATGCTGTAGCCTTCGTTTTGGCCTGTTCCGTCTTTTAAGCCACGGCGCAGATCAAATTCAACTACGAACTCATTATTGTCAGGGTTGACTGCAAAGGTGTTGTTAAAGAACAGTACTCCAGAATCAGGATCCTTTCCGACACCTTGTGGGCAAGCCCCATCACCTTTGACGGTCAGTGGGATTTGATTTCCTGTCGCTTCGTCAATTACATACGATGGGTAGTTTGGATGATCGCCATCATTAGCAAACACGCAGAGTTTATAATTACCAGTTGGTATCAGTTCATCATCCACCAATTCTTGTGCGTCACTGCCTTGGAAGTTGAGTAAGTTAACACTTAGGGGGAGTGGATCTTCACCATCGGGAAGGGGGTTACCATCTTCGTCGACCAAATTGCCTTCTTCGTTTGTTTTATACACATCGAATACTTGTGGTGTGCCACCATCAAGAGGAAGAAATGCAACTTTGTTATATGTGATCACCACTTCTGATACGTCATCAATAGGGGCATCTGATACAGACAAAGTAACAGGAGTCATTGTACTGACAGAGTCACTGTCTGAATTACAGCCAATAAGTGCAACGGCTATTGATGCACTGATTAGGCCAATTTTCATGCTGTTCATTAGATGTACCTTTTTATGAGAAGTGTATTAAATGTAGCCGATTATTGGCAAAGTACAGAATAACAACGAGCGGAGTTACCGGGTCGAAAACAGCGACGAACCATCATTAAGAAGTTCAGTAAAAGTGTGCTCAAATCGACGATATTGTGCTCAATGAAGTGCTATGGTTAAGAATGTGTCGCTCAAAAAATGAGCGGAGATATACATCAATAACTCTAGCCAAGAGGTCTCTATGTTAGGTGAAAATCACTCATTAACTCATGAATTCCCAGAACATTTGGATACCATTACTCAGCTTGCCGAAAACGATGCATCATTTGCTGAAACCGTTAAAAACTACAATGCTTTAGATAAGGAAATCCGCGTACTAGAACTGCAAGGAAGCCCGATTGATGATCACGAAATGAACGTGTTAAAACATAATCGAGCTGAGCTCAAAGATTGGCTCCACTCGAGAATTATGGGCTCTTAGCGACGCAATGATCATCGGCTCGTAATCTACGAGCCGATTTTAGTTTCAAGGGACGATGCCAAGTATTCCAACATTAGGGTTGCTGAGCAGGAGCTTGGAGTGGCAGGTGGCCTGTTTTTACCCAAATGACCGTTTCTTGCTCTACAAAAGGAAAGTGCTCACTCATATGTGGACTGCGTATCCAAGAGTAGGGAGGATAGGTTCCTAGCTCGTCTTTAAATTCCCCCGATAACACAAAAATTTCTTCACCACCAAAGTGACGGTGTGGTTGAAACTTCTCGTCTTTCGGCCATTTAACCAATGCGACATGTTCATGCTCAAAATCATGCAATGGCATGACTTTCAGCCCACCAATGCCAGGTAACCAATTCGCTTCGTTCGTGTTGATGCGAACTGTTTCAAGATCATCAGAATTGAATTGATTTAGTTTAACTAAAATCACACAGCCTTCTTTGCTATAGGGCGCATGTTGACTTCCAGGAGGGTTACGCAAGTAGGTTCCAGCAGGGTAGTCACCATGTTCGTCAGAGAACACTCCTTCGAGCACTAATATTTCTTCTCCGTGAGGATGAGGATGAGTCGAAAAGTGCGAGTTTGGCTCATACTTCACTACGCTGGTGGTGTGCCCTGATTCTTTGGCTTCTCTTTCCAAAGGTTTACGCCACACGCCTTTGGAAGGGCTGGCGATCCACTCCTGTTCCCCTGTTTCTATCACGATTCTTTTCGAGAAATCCATATTCAACATACTGAAATTCCATTACTTATCTAATGATTGACTCTCAATAGTATACGTATAAAAAACATCAATTGATTCACTTGTTGATAGTCAAAATCAGGGATTGAATACGAGCTAGCAGTCGGAACCAAGTTAAATTTCTGCTTGTGTAATGATAATTGTTATATTATAACATCGCAAAATTAAATGTTATAACATAACAAAAGGAAAAAGTAGTGAATAAGAAATTGGTTTCTCTCGCGATCGGTAGCATTTTTGCGTCCCCTGTTTTTGCCGATACATTATCGAACCCACAGATTGGTGTTGTTGTTGATGGCTACTACCAAGATGGTCAACGTCATAATTCCGATCGCGAAGAAGGTTTTGGTCTAGGCCATACGGAATTGAACTTATCATCAAATATTGACGACAAGTTTCACGGTGCGTTGACCGCTGTTCTTGAAAGTCATGGCGATGAGACAGAATTAGAGCTTGAAGAAGCATTCATCGAAACTTTGGCATTGCCATACGGTGTAAACGTGCGCGCGGGCCGATTCCTATCTGACTTCGGTTACCTCAACAATCAACACATGCACACTGACAGTTTCGTTGAACGCCCAATTGCTTACCGTACTTTCCTTGGTTCGCATTACTATGATGACGGTGTACGCGCAAACATCGTTCTGCCAACCGATCTTTACGTGAAGTTTGGTGTAGAAGCATTAAGCGGCAACAAGATGTCTTCTGTTGAAGATGGCTCTAAAGTTGGTGTTTACACGACAACGATGAAGCTTGGTAATGATTTCTCTGAATCTTCAAGTTGGCAGTTTGGTTTAAGTTACCTGCGTAACGAAAATGGCAAAGTTAAAGAATTCGAAGATCACGACCATGGTCACGAAGAAGAACATGACCACAGCCACGCTGCGGCTGTAACGGGTGCGAACCTATACGGCGCAGATTTTGTGTGGAAGTGGGCACCAGATGGTAACTACAAGTACAGCAACTTCACGCTATCTGCGGAATACATGTTGTTAGACGGTGTAGTAGACAGCAAATACAAGAACGATGCAGAGTCACCAGACAACTTAAGCGCATACTATGTTTCGGGCGTTTACCGCTTCAACCCAAGTTGGTCTGCGGGCCTACGTTACGGCGAAGCAGAAAGTTATGATGGCCACGCACACGGCGATCACATGCATTTCACAGCACTGAATGATAAAGAGATGGATGCGATGATCGCATGGGATTCTTCTCATTTCGGTACGATCCGTGCGCAATTCACTCGCATTGATAACCAAGACAGTGAAACAGACAACGTGTTTACTCTGCAATACGTAATGACATTTGGAGCGCACGGTGCACATGCGTTCTAAACTTGCGATAAGTAAATGCAGTTTAGTGATGATGGCGGCGGGATCTGCCATCATCTCTTCGCCTGCTTTAGCTCTCAACATTTTCGTTTGTGAGCCTGAATGGAAAGCTTTTCTTGAAAGTCATGCCCCAAACGCCACCATTTACTCAGCAACCACGGCTAAGCAAGATCCGCATTATGTTCAAGCTCGTCCGTCTTTAATTGCCAAGATGCGCCAAGCTGACATGGCGATGTGCTCTGGCGCTGAGTTGGAGGTAGGTTGGTTGCCGATGCTTCAAAATCGAAGTGGCAATAGTGCCGTTCAAAATGGTGCTCAAAGCATGATTTATGCGACCGATTTCGTGCGTATGTTGGACTCTCATGATCATGTTGACCGCAGCATGGGGGACATTCATGCGCACGGAAACCCACATGTTCAATTTGCGGCAAATGACATGATTCCGTTGTCTCGCAAAGTAACGGAGCGCTTAAAAGCGATTGATCCCGACAACGCACAAAGTTACCAAGTTAATGGTATGAAGTTTCGCGCGAAGTGGCAAAAAAAGCTCAATGAATGGGAACAAAAAGCTCAACCATTACAGGGGAAACGGGTCGTTGGATATCACTCCACTTACCGATACCTATTTGATTGGCTAGGTATGGTTCAAGTCGCGGATCTTGAACCGAAACCGGGGATATCGCCAACGACCTCACATCTGCAATCTTTAACTCAATTGGATGCCAAACAGTTTGACGCTATTGTGTTTTCATCTCATCAAGATCAACGTCCGGCGATGTGGTTACAGCAACAAACGGATAAGCCTGTAGCGCAGTTACCTTTGACGGTCTCAAAACAGCAAAGTTTAGATGATCTCTATGATGAGGTGATCACTGAACTGCTCGCCACGTTGGTATCACCCAGTTCAGTGAAATTTTAATTATGGGTGAATACCTTTGGTTGGCGCCAGCCGTTTTGTGCGGATTAATTGCGCTAGTTGGGAATGTTGTGCTTGGGCAGCAAGTCTTACAGCGGCAGATCATTTTTATCGATCTGGCGGTTGCTCAGGTCGCAGCATTGGGAGCAGCGCTAAGTCACTATTGGCTGAACTCTTCTTCTTGGTATGCTGGTTCTCCTTGGCTATCCGAATCATGGCTTGGCAGCATGCTTGGTCCTTGGATGATGTCTTTGGTGCTTTGTGGTGTTATTGCTGCGCTTGAAAAGCGTAACCATCCTCACCTAGAACCGATGATCGGCAGCTTGTTTGTTGTGTCTGCTTCATTGGCAGTATTACTGGTTAGCAAAGACCCACACGGTGCCGATTTTATTCAAGGGATCTTGAATGGTCAGCTACTGTGGTCAACATGGCAAGATGTTTGGCCTTTGGCTGCAATTACGGGGGCAATGTTATTGCTGCTAACGCTGAAACCGAAGTTTATGCATGGTTGCGGTTTTTACCTCATCTTCGCTATTTTGATGCCTATCACCGTCAAACTGACAGGGATTTACTTGGAGTTTGCCTTGCTTGTGATTCCAGCTTTATGTGCCGCAAGCCTTAAAGGTAAACGTTTTTTAATCGCCAGTTTAGGTATCGGAACAATTGGTATTCTGCTGGGGGTAGCAGCTTCTGCAAAGTATGATTTACCGAGCGGTGCGACGATTGTTATTACGTTGTTTATCATCGGAGTGATATTTAACCTGCTCCCACCCTTCAAAAGGCACGTCTTGTTAGAGACAAAGCATTAACACGGCATTTACTCAAAGCACCACTGGCATTGTTGGTGCTTTTTTCTTCAAAGGCTTAGGGCTCTCCATCGTATTTCTATCTTGATTCGAGGAATAATACGGGCTGAAACATCATCAAGTTGTCTTGATTCATTCACACCCTACTTCCAGAATATTCCTATAGTTTCATTATCTAAATAAACCCCTTTGCGTATGAGAAGCACAAAGCCACATAACGATAAGCGCTTAGGAGCAAGCAAGATTTGTACTCTCAACATTTAAGGAAGACCAAGATGAAAGACGAAAAAGTCGCCGTCGTTACAGGGGCAGCTCGCGGTATAGGGCAGGCCATTTGCGAACAATTACTCGAAGATGGATTTCACGTCGTGGGGCTAGATATCTCGCCTGTGGAGTGGAGTCAGTCGCCAAACCTTTCAAGTTATCAAGTGAATCTCTGTGAGGCCGCAGCGGTAAGTGAAGTGGTCGACCGCATCGTCGCGAAACATCAACGCATTGATGTTCTGGTCAACAACGCCGGGATAACGAGAGATGCACTGCTGCCAGACATGTTAGAGCAAGACTGGGACAGCGTTATCGACGTGAACCTAAAGGCGGTGTTTTTACTCACCCAGCGAGTTGCACCTGTCATGCTAGAGCAAGGCGCAGGCAGTATTGTCAGTATTTCGTCTATCGTGGGAACGGATGGCAATATTGGTCAAAGTAATTATGGCGCGAGTAAAGGTGGCGTGATAGCGATGAGCAAAGGCTGGGCGAAAGAGTTCGCAAGAAAAGGCGCTCAAATCCGAGTCAACTGTGTTGCTCCAGGTTTTATCGCTACCGACATGACAAAGAGCTTGCCTGAAAAAGTCATTCAAATGATGGAAAGTAAAACGCCTCTGGGACGCATGGGCTCGGCGCAAGACATTGCCAATGGCGTTGCGTTTCTAGCGTCTGATAAAAGTGCGTTTATAACCGGACAAGTGCTCAAGATTGATGGTGGGTTGGTGTTATAGCTCGCTAATCAAAATCTCAAATAACAAACGCCCTTTACTTATGTGAAGGGCGTTTTTGTTGGGTAACGCTATTCGGGCTTTTGACACGTTCACTTTATTCGTTTCGCACTGCCGGATTTGTATGATTAAGTATAGAGTTAGAACACGTAATTCATTCTGGCATCGTTCTCAGTTATTAACCTAGCAATGTAGCTAATCAAAAATATTAACTTCGAAATAGAATAACTATTGAGGTATTAAAGTATGATTTTATTGCCCATGATATTGTTTTAAATGATAATGCCACTAAATAATTAACTTTGAATACTCACTATGTACTTAAAAACTGTACTGTTTAGCGCGTCAACTCTTCTTATTTTGGGCTGTAACTCCGAATCAACTAACCCATCTACTGAAGAAAGCGGATGGATAGTTGTAAGCTCTCACTCCGAGCCAAGAAAACATCAGGTAATTTACGAAAAACATAGCAGGAAAGGTCTAAGTCTTGCCACTAACGTTCCGGATCTTGACCTGCCTTTAACTTACCAATTGGCGAACCAAATTATTGAGGTCAAAGAAGAGCTTACATTTGGTGAAAATATTGATGGGAACCGCCTAACTTGGAAAGCTATTGGCAATTCTAAACTTAGAGAAAACCAAGTCCACTACGGAGTTAATAAAGATTACTCAGCTTCTGATGAAGGTATTGCTATCGGCTATGTTAACTTTGAGTCGAGGTTTGAGGCTGAAGGAAAGCTTGGAATCGAAAAGTTATTCATTGCGATGTATGACGATGTCAAGAGTGTCAAATTTTACTCTGGATGGGATAGTTCTAAAATATCTTGTTACCAAAATACGTTTGATGAAGACTTAGCTTGTTACGGTGAAATTTTAATTAACGACGATATAGTTCATGTTTTTGATAAATATCTGCCGTATGAATATGTAAACATGGTTTACGACACCGTTATGTCCAAAGGTCGAGAAGAGATAATTGAGGCAGATTTTCAACATCAAATTAAATACTTACTAGTCGCCAAAGAGAATAACGTTGAGATGCATTAGCTTGATTACTTTTTGGTAATGAGTGGTTTTTCGCAACCGATGTGACCATGAGCAAGATTATTGGATTTTACAAAACTCATTTATGTTCAAAAAATGAGTTTTGTAGATATTAAAATGCATGGAGCCAAATGCTCTCACTGATTCTATGAAATTTTTTGTGCGCTCTAACCACAAGACAATCTATAAAAGACGTTGAGCCAACGTCTCTGCCACAATGCCACCTGTTAATAAGGCTGAATTTCAATGCCTGTTTCTCATTACCATTCAAATGTGCGCTGGTTAATGATTTTTCTGTAAGTAACACAATTGAACGTGATAGAAGTAACAAAATCGCTTCCTTGCGGTAACGTTCCCGAAAATTTTATATATTATCGCCCCATTGATACAAGTGATAGAGACGCTCTGAGTCTGAGCGCTCTGAAATTCAGACTTTAGATGAACATTTAAAGTCACCATAAGTTTGCAATTTTGCTTGGGAACGTTTGCAAATAACCTAAGTATAAATTTACGTGAGACTATGGAAATGAAACTACACACTTTGACGATGGCAGTAGCGCTTGGGCTGGTTACTGCACCTGCATTCGCAGCAACTGATGTTGACGCTCTTGAAAAGCGAATTAATGAATTAGAACAGAGACTTGAACAGACAGAAAAAGTATCCATAGAAGCAAATGAGAAAGCCTCAAGCTTTGAGTTTCATGGCTACGCTCGCTCCGGGCTGCTCATTAATGATGATCTGAATGGTGCAGTGGGTACTGGTCCTTACATGACGGTAGCTGGTGCTATTGGCGCTCCAATTGGACGATTAGGGGTTGAGGATGATCATTATGTGGAAGCAAACCTTATTCACAAACGTTTTGCAGATGATGGCTCCAGCGCTTTGTTCCGAATCATGTTGGCAGATAGTACGGAAACCAATAACGAATGGACGGCGAGTGAGAGTCAATTAAACGTTCGTCAGGTATATGCTGAGCTAAACAAGTTGAGCATGTTCTCTGAATCAAGTGCGTTTGCTGACGCAACGTTTTGGGCAGGCAAACGATTTGACCGTGATAACTTTGACATTCACTTCTTTGACTCGGATATCGTTTTCCTATCTGGTACTGGTGCAGGCGTGTATGACGTCCAAATGAGCGATTCATGGAAAGCAAACTTCTCGATCTATGGTCGTGATTTTGGTGAGATTGATAGCTCGTCAACGGATGTTGAAAACTATATCGCGACAATGAACAACCGCTTTGGTAATTGGCAATTGATGCTGAGCGGCATCACGTCTGCTGATAACAATAATCGAGCAGAAGGCTCAGCGGACAAAGGTTTACATGCGATGTTTGCCTACCATGGCGATACCTTCTTTGGCATGAGTGAAGGCTTCTCTAAAACTGGTATTTTGATGGGTGATGGACTGGGGGCGGAACTTAAAGGCATAGGTTCAAACGGTGATTTGTTAGAAGACGCAAAAGCCGTACGCTTGTTCAGCTATGGTGTAACACGCATCGGCGACAATTGGCGTGTAGCACCTGCGTTGTTAGCAGAACACAGCCAAGATCGCTTTGCTAAAAATGATGAATTTACGTGGGCATCGTTCAACATCCGCTTAGCGCAAGAGTTTACACAAAACTTTGAGATGGTTTATGAAGGCTCATACCAATACATGGACCTAGACAATGCGATTGATAAAGCAAGTGGCAGTTTTTACAAAGCGACAATTGCACCAACGCTTAAGATGTCTACCGCTGCAGGGTTCTTTGACCGTCCGGAGCTACGTTTTGCTGTTAGCTACGTTGATTGGAGCGAAGACTTGAATGGCTACTCGATTAGCCAGGATGCGGGCGCTGCAACGATGGGTGATGGTGGTGAAGTTCTGTTTGCACTGCAAATGGAAACTTGGTTCTAAAGGGCTCTAACCGAGAAAGAGTAATAAGAAAAGCGCCAACTGATTTCAGTTGGCGCTTTTTCATTAACAGGACTGACGCTCAATTGTTTTGAAGGTTAGCACCATCTTACTCATTTCAAAACTTCTGTTGGCAATTCTATCTAGCAACAGTTTCGCACCATTTTCACCTGCTTTATCAAATGCATAGTTAAATGTTGATAAGGTTGGGGTGCACACTGATGCGAGCTCATCATCACCAACTCCTAGCACTAAAACGTCTTTACCCGGTTTTAACCCGAGCTCTTGAATCGCTCTCATCGCACCGATAGCAATACGATCTGTCGCACAGAACAAGCCATCTAGATTACGGTTCTCTGTTAAGTGTTGTTTTGCCAATGAATAGCCAGAGTCGATGGTAAAGTCACCACGAGCATGGAAGGCGAGCTCAAAACCATGGTGTTGCAGCGCTTGAACAAATCCTTCAGAGCGTTGCTTATCTACCGCGATATCGTCACCTTGTACGCCAATAAAGCCCATGGTTTGGCAACCTTTTGCAACCAGTCTATTTCCCGCTTCAAACCCTACTCGTGCGTCATCATGAATGATGCTTGGAATATTAAACATGGAACCATCTTGACCGACGAGCACAACTGGGACCGCTGAGTTTTGAATTGCTTTGACCAGCTTGGAATCGAGGTGGGTGGCGTAAAGAATGATCCCTTCAACCCGTTTTTGGTTAAAGATCTGAATATATTCTAGTTCTTTTTCGTGGGCTTGGTGAGTGCTAGCAAGTAAGACATGTTTCCCAGCTTTTTCAAGGACATCGGTTAATCCATCGACACCTTGGGATGTGGCATGAGAGGAAACCCGAGGAACGATGACACCAACCAGATTGGTCTTTTGAGATTTTAGATCTTTAGCGACTTGGTTCGGCACATAGCCACACTCCACTACTGCTTGGCGGACCTTCTGTTTTGTCGCTTCTTTTACGCCATACTCATCGTTTATAACCCGTGACACTGTTGATTTTGATACGCCAGCCAGACGGGCGACATCATGCAGACTCGCCATTATTCCTATCCATTCTGTTTTTCGTTTTTGGGATTGTTTGCAAAGAGAAGATGAAAAGCTCTTTGATAAGTAGCGATTCTAACCTCCTATACTGCTCTTAGGGAGAGAATTTGACGATCATTCTCACATTCTCTCTGCTTTATCTTTGATCATTTGGTTTTATTGAGCAAAAATCTGTTTTGCAAACGTTCCCGAAAATTTCGCAAGCTCAGATAATAATCCAATGGGGTATGAAATGAATTATCCGGCAGTAGCAAAAGAGTTGTTAACTCTATTAGGTGGTAAAAGCAACATCACCGCACTTGCGCATTGTGCGACACGCTTACGCCTTGCCGTTGCAGATGAGCAAAAAATAGATGAACAAGCGATTGATAGCCTTAAAGGGGTAAAAGGGCAGTTCAAAGTTGCGGGTCAGTACCAAATCATTTTTGGATCAGGCATCGTAAACCAAGTTTATGCAGAAATGGCGAAGTTGACGGGGATGAGTGAAATGTCCACCAACGACGTTGCGTCTGCTGGCGCAGAGAAACAAAACATCGTTCAGCGCGCGGTGAAAGGGCTGTCTGATATTTTCGTCCCAATCATTCCAGCAATCGTCGCTGGCGGTTTGTTGATGGGTATCTATAACCTATTGACTGCTCAAGGCTTGTTTATTGATGGCAAATCTTTGATTGATGCCAACCCAGGGCTGACAGACTTGGCGAACATGATCAACACGTTTGCGAACGCTCCGTTTGTTTACCTGCCTATTCTGCTGGCATTTTCAGCCAGTAAGAAGTTTGGCGGTAACCCATATTTAGGGGCGGCGTTAGGTATGTTGATGGTCCACCCAGAATTACTTAACGGGTGGGGCTTCGGGGGGGCTGCGGTATCTGGCAACATTCCGGCTTGGAATATTCTTGGCTTTGAAATTCAAAAAGTGGGCTACCAAGGTTCAGTGTTACCGGTTTTGGTATCGGCATTCATTCTTGCGAAGGTTGAGTTGGGTCTGCGCAAGGTTATTCCTTCTGTTTTAGATAACCTTTTAACGCCGCTACTTGCGATTTTCATCACGGGTTTATTGACGTTTACTGTCGTCGGTCCATTCACGCGTGATATCGGTTTCCTATTGGGTGATGGTCTGAACTGGCTATACAACACAGCTGGCTTTGTTGGTGGTGCGGTATTTGGTCTTATCTATGCTCCGTTTGTTATTACCGGTATGCATCACAGTTTCATTGCGATTGAAACGCAACTTCTTGCGGATATTGCGACAACAGGCGGCACCTTTATCTTTCCTATTGCGGCGATGTCTAACGTTTCTCAAGGAGCGGCAGCGTTGGCGGTGGGCGTGATGAGCAAAGATAAGAAGATGAAAGGTATTGCGATTCCATCTGGTGTTACGGGTTTGCTGGGTATTACAGAACCAGCCATGTTTGGTGTTAACTTAAAACTACGTTACCCATTTATTGCGGCAGTTTGCGCTGCGGCGTTATCAAGTGCGTTCATCACAATGTTTAATGTGAAAGCTCAGGCATTGGGTGCAGCTGGTCTTCCAGGCATCATTTCCATCACGCCAGATAAGATTGGGTACTACATCGCGGGTATGGTGATCGCGTTCTTGACCGCATTTGTTCTCACCATTGTTCTTGGTATGCGTGACCGCGCTAAAGTCGGTAAAAAAGCAGCGGCTTAATCTGAACTCCTTAAGGGTGGAGTCCCCCAAAATCCACTTCTTTTCCTAAATGTTTGGGGTGCTAGCCAAGCACTAATGGCTTGGCTAGCCTTTTTCAATTTTTACTTGGTAGTGAATGTGTTCAACACGTTGGACTATCAGGGCTTTAATTTTAAGGTAAGCAAGATGAATCAAGTGTGGGTAACTGGTGATGCTGTTGTCGATCTAATACCGGAATCTGAGACTTCTTTACTCAAATGTCCCGGTGGTGCACCAGCGAATGTCGCCGTAGCAATTGCTCGTCTATCTGGTAAGAGTGCGTTTTTTGGACGTGTGGGGGATGACCCATTTGGTCGCTTCATGCAATCAACTCTGGATCAAGAGGGCGTGTGCACGGAGTTTCTCGTTAAAGATCCTGAGCAAAGAACATCAACAGTGGTGGTGGATTTAGATGATCAAGGTGAACGCAGCTTTACATTTATGGTGAAACCGAGCGCAGATCAGTTTATGTCTGTTGAAGACATCCCTAACTTTAAGCAAGGTGACTGGCTGCATGTTTGTTCGATTTCACTGGCAAATGAGCCAAGTAGAAGCAGCACATTTGAGGCGATCAAAAGAGCAAAAGCCGCTGGTGGTTTCATTAGCTTTGACCCTAACTTGCGTGATGAAGTGTGGCAAGATCAATCAGAAATCCAAGCTGTCGTGATGAAGGCTGTAGCGATGGCTGATGTGGTTAAGTTCTCTGAAGAAGAGCTTTTGTTCTTAACTGACTCAACATCGATGGCGCAAGGTTTACAACAAATAGCCGCTTTGAATATTGCTTTGGTCTTGGTGACACAAGGTGCGAAAGGTGTTTGGCGAGTCTTTGAAAGTCAGAATGAGCTGATCACAGGTCAAGCCGTTAGTCCGATTGATACCACAGGTGCGGGTGATGCTTTTGTCGGAGGGCTACTGGCATGTCTGTCTCGGCATGCCGATTGGAAAAATCATCCTGTTGTTAGCTCTGCGATTCAATGGGCAAATGGCTGTGGTGCATTAGCGACGACGCAAAAAGGCGCAATGACCGCGCTTCCGACCCAGACAGAATTGCTGCGATTTATTGGGCAATGATCTTCAGATCCAATTTCAGTTGAGAAAAATTATGAGCTTAAACAACCGTTGGACTGTAGAGCAAAGATATCGCCGACTTGAGCAAATCCCTCAGTGTGATATCGAAGAAATGACACTTTCACGTCAGCAAGATAAAGGCTTTCCTAGTTTTCATATCGCCCCTAAATTTGGGCTGTTAAATGACCCAAATGGGCTGTGCTATTTCAATGGTGAGCACCACATCTTTTACCAGTGGACGCCTGTGGGACCAGTCCATGGAATGAAGTATTGGTATCACCTTTCTACTAAAGACTTCATCCATTTTACTGATCATGGCGTGGGTCTTCATCCTGACCAAGACTACGATTCACATGGTGTCTATTCGGGCGGCGCTTTGGTGGAAAACAACCAGGTTTTGCTATTTTTTACTGGCAACAAGCGTGACCAAAACTGGAATCGAATCCCAACACAGTGTTTTGCCACCATGGATTCAGACGGCAGCATTGAAAAGCACGGTGTAGTCATTGAGAACGAACATTACACGGAGCACTTTCGTGACCCAAAAGTTTGGAAGAAAGGCGACGACTATTTGATGGTGGTGGGTGCTCAAACCAAAACCGAGCATGGCTCAATGGCGCTCTATCAAAGCAAAGATTTGAAAACGTGGCAGCATAAAGGTCCTATCAAGACCAAGTTTTCTGACCTTGGGTACATGTGGGAGTGTCCTGATTTCTTTGAGATTAATGGTCAGTCGGTGATGTTGTTTTCGCCACAGGGCGTGAGCAGTAGTAATCCTTATGATTTCAAAAACATCTATTCTGTCGCGTATATCGTGGGTGATCAGTTGAACCTAGAGTCGATGACTTTAGAAAACCACCAAGATATTTTACAGCCAGATTATGGGTTTGATTTCTACGCCCCACAAACCTATTTAGATGAGAGTGGGCGTCGCATTCTTATTGCATGGATAGGGTTGCCAGAAATCGACACGCCATCGGTCACACACCAGTGGGCAGGAATGTTGTCTCTTCCTAGAGAACTAACGTTGAAAGATGGTTTTCTTGTTCAAACTCCACTCCCTGAGCTGAAGAGTTTGAGAAAAGAAGAGGTGGTCTTTGCACAATCCCATACACTGGAAAGCACCAATTGTTTGATCCAATTAGACCTTGAGGTCGATGGCTTTGAACTTGAGCTGAGTAACCTCAAAGGTGACAACATCGTCTTTAGTGCGACAGAGCACGAGTTTATGCTGGACCGTCGTTACATGTCTCATTTGTACGCAGAAGAATTTGGTGGCATTCGAAAAGCACCAAGATTGGACGCTAAGCAGACGATTGATATATATATCGACAACTCTGTCATCGAGATTTTTATTAATGGTGGCAAACACACGATGACCAGTCGTTTCTTTATTGATGACCTCAATAAGGTAACGTTGAAAGGGTTGGAGCAAGCAAGGCTTTTCCCTTTGAAAGGCATCACTGGTTTGTTTGAATCAGCTAAGTAACGGTTTCGATTACAAAGATATTAAAACGCCCTTCATTGACTCAGTGAAGGGCGTTTTTCTTTTTAACTATCTAACCTAACTATCTTTCACGTACGTAAGTCTTCTGAACCAAAGTATCTAACACTACTTCGCTCTTAGTGACTGTAAAGTTAAGCGGTTGTTCTAAATCACCAAACAGAGGTGCGCCGCCGAGTTGGGCTTACTCATTATTGTTAGCATCTCGAACCTAACTCACATTAACACAACGTTTTTCCTTATAGCGTGAAAGAAAATCCCATAACCAAAGGTTCTAATTAAGTGAAAGGTCAGGACTTTTATTTGAAGATTCCGGCCTAATATCTTGGGTATGCCCATTTATCGAATGCGGTGGGTTACTTCATCATGCTTGCTGGCGCACTGAGTTTGCCAGTTTGATAATGCATTCAAACACAATAAGGGATAACAATGGCTAACGAATACATTCCACCAAAAGTTTGGACAAACGATAACGAAAACGGTGGCCAGTGGGCGAGCATTAACCGCCCGGACTCAGGCGCTCGTCATGAGCAAGAATTGCCTGTTGGGGAACACCCATTCCAACTTTATTCCATGGGGACTCCAAACGGCCAGAAAGTAACGATCATGTTTGAAGAGCTTCTGGCGGCAGGCGTAAAAGAAGCAGAATATGATGCATACCTGATCAAGATTGGTGACGGCGACCAGTTTGGTTCTGGTTTTGTTGCTGTGAACCCGAACTCGAAAATTCCGGCCCTAGTTGACCGTTCAGGTTCTGAGCCAGTGAACGTGTTTGAATCAGGTAACATCCTATTCTACCTAGCAGAGAAGTTTGGTCACTTTCTACCAAAAGAGGGCGCAAAGCGTGCTGAAGTGATGAACTGGTTGTTCTGGCTGCAAGGTTCTGCGCCATACCTAGGCGGTGGTTTTGGTCACTTCTACGCGTACGCACCAGAGAAGTTCGAGTACCCAATCAACCGTTTTACAATGGAAGCAAAACGTCAGTTAGATGTATTAGACAAGCGCCTCGCAAACAATGAATTCCTAGGTGGCGATGATTACAGTATCGCTGATATCGCAACATGGCCATGGTACGGCAACCTTGTACTGGGTCGTGCTTACGATGCGGCTGAATTCTTAGATGTAGAAAGCTACAAAAACGTTGTGCGTTGGGCGAAAGCGATTGATGAGCGAGAAGCTGTCCAGCGTGGTCGTATTGTGAATCGCTCATGGGGAGAAGAGTGGGAGCAGTTACCTGAACGTCACAGCGCAGAAGATATTGATAAGGTATTGAAGCTTAAACCATAAGCAACCTTGGCTCAGTCACTTCAAGTAAGTTTGTTTTCATCCGAACTCATACTCCAAAACTGATCAAATCCATAGCGCATCTTACTAGATGCGCTACTTTTATTTGAATTGTAACCCCGTTGAAGATTATTCAATCTATAGATGGTTCTTTGCTTCTATTTGTCGTTTTCATATTCAACAAGCCCTCTGCATTTCTATTAACTATTAGCTGATGATATTCTAAAAATTTATACTTTAGATAACCTTAAATTTATAACTTAATTTTATATCTAGTATAAATAAACTTAATGATAATTAATCTTTGACATAACCTTTTATTTTGTGTGGAATGTGCAGGTTAATCTATTTAAATTAAAATTTATAGATAAATAAAATTTAAATAATTTACTGAATTCTACATCTAGCTTTGAGCAATGTTTAATTACAACTGCTTATACCATGAAAGAGGATATGTATAATGTCGTCGTTTGAGTCGTACTGGGTTGGGGTACGTGAAAGAATTGCTATACAAACTGAAGGTAACCGAAATTTAAAGTCTTTAGTGATAAAAAAGCAGAGAGTGAACTTAAATAACAGTGGCTTATCTTTTCGCGCTAAAGCCGGATGTCTTATCCCTCATTGTTACACTCAGTTTAATGATGACGATACAAACTCAAAGGCATCGAAAAAAGCCTCCCTTAGTTTTAAGAAAGGGAAATTATACTTTTCTCCTGTCTAGTAATAGATAATATTTAGGTCTGTCTCTTATACACATCTGACGCTGCCGACGAATAGCACATTAAAAAAAAAAAAAAACATATGTTGTAAAATGACAGGTAATTTAACAGCTACCCGCGCGATAAGG
>NZ_SHOE01000049.1:0-8040 GCF_012275705.1 Vibrio chemaguriensis | reverse complement strand
TAGATGTGTATAAGAGACAGATATTCTATGAAAAAAGGCCAGCATTTTGCTGGCCTTTTATATTCAATTATTTTTTATTTACGGCTTTCACAAACACTTGTTGCGCACCTTCAATACCCAGCTCTTTTGCTTCATCGAGCAAGGTGAGTGCTTTCGGAATATCGTTCGCTGCCACTGCCGCTTCAATTGAGCTGTGGTAGTAGCTAGTGAGATCCGTACCTTGAGGAATGTTGTCGTTTTTCGCAACAATCTTGGTATTCACGATATCATTTGCGGATACCGACAAACGGAACTGACCCAGTGGGCTGTGTTTCGCTAAAGGGTCTGCAATATCTGGCGGCTGAGTGTGGCGCGCCATGGCGAAGGCTTTTGCAGGATGCAGAACTTGCGTACTGCCTTTTAGATCAGCGGAAGTCGTGTACACCAATACATGCAGATCGTTACCTGTCATGTCTGGAATCACATTGAGATCAAGTACGAATTTATCATTGTCCAACAGTTTTGCTGGTTCGTACTTAAACTTTGAGAAATCTGCTTGGTAAATAGTTTCTCCTGCCGAGTTCATCACTGCGACATTAGGAGCATAAAATTGAAGTTCTTTACTTACGAATGTCTCTAATTTGATATCGAGACTGCCACGGTTGCCCGGAAGAGCAAACGCTGCAATAGCGCCAGCACTGTTACCATCCAACAGCATTTGGCTTTTATCAGTCAAAGCGAATTCAGTAACCACAGGTACATCAACCGTTACCCATTGAATATCACCCGATTGAGTGATCACTTGTTGCTGACCTTTTGGACTCATCTCTACTTGTTCTACGGACGCACAACCAGTAGCCAACATGCCCAGCAGTACGGGAGCAAGCCATTTTTTCATTACTGTCTACCTCGACTCTTTATTGTTTTTTAAATAAATACAGCCAGATAAGTTCTGGCTGTATCATTCTAGGACAATTTAGGACTTAGTGGTTAGATGATTACCACCAAGCTTCAGCTTGTACACCGAATTGGAACGTATCGTCTGAACGACCGTTGTCAAATGTGTTAGAGTTGTCTTCTTTGTCAGCCGTTAGGTAAGAAGCGTAAACACGGATTTCAGGACGAGCCCAGAAACTAGAACCAGCAGACCATGCTTGAGCAACAGTTAGCTTACCGTATTTGTTTTCGTCGCCGTCGTTATCATCGATAGCGTAACCAGCTTCGAAGATAGTTTTGTGGTTGTCATCCCATTTGTACATTGGACGAACTACAACAGACATTGTTTCCCACTTGTCTTGGCCAGCCCACATGTCTTCACCAACACCGTAAACTAACTGGTGACCCATTTCCCAGCTGTCACCCATGCCGATTACACCCCAGTTGATTAGGCGGTAACCAGATGCACCGTTATCAGCTTCTGCGCCGTACCAGCTACCGTCGCCGTAGAATGCCATTGTTTTTGAGTAGCCTTCAGTACCGTACTGAAGCACTGTTTTGTTGAAACCAGCGTCTAGACCTTGAGTCAATTCTGCTGTGAACATTACGCCGTTTTTCGCATCTTTAGTGCCGTTTGGCGCAGCGTCAGTTTCGTTAAGGATTGCGTAGTTCAAGCCCATTTCTAGAGAACCGTTGTCCCATAGAGGAAGACCTGCATAACGTACGTCTAGAGTGTTAACGTTTGTATCGCCGCCATCGTTACCTGGATCTGCGATATCGCCACGGTCGTTACGAACCCAAGCGAAAGAAACTTTACCTGGACCAGCTTCGATACCTTCAACACCAGCGCCCGCGCCAGAGATGTTCCAGTAGTAGAAGTCAGAGATATGAATGTCGTGACGTTGGTAGTAGCGCTTACCAGCCCAAAGTGTTGCTTCTGGAGCAAAGTTTAGTAGGCCTTTAGCTTGAACGTTGAATTGACGTAGTGCGAATTGTGCATCGTCAACACATTTCACTTCGCCGTTATCCAAACCACAGTTAGCAGAAGTGCTTTCCCAGTCGTTTGAACCATTAGAAGTCATTGCAACCATAGAGTCTACGTAGAACGTTTTGCCGTTGTTGTTGTAAACTTCTTTACCTAGTTGAATCTCGCCGTAGATATCGCTTTCATTACCTAGACGACCGATCTTGTTCTTTTCGAATGTTAATTGTTGACCACCGTCAGCGTTCACGCCAACGCCAGCACGCATGTAACCGTGGAAATCCACTGCGAACGCAGAACCAGCAGCTAAAGTTGCAGCCACAGCAGCAGCAATTGCACTTACTTTTTTCATTCTTAACTCCATTAAGGGTATTTATAATTCTGTCTTCCCTGCTCACTCTTTTAGGTGAATATAGGCAGTAAAAACACACCTAAAGAAAGAGAGGTAAGATGGGAACGAATCCCCGTTTGTTTCAACAGTTATGAGATTACCCGAGGCGTACAAGGATGACTTCCTCCGCCCCAAACTAATTTAGGGGGGATGAGAAGGGAGTAGAAAATTTACCGAATGGTGTTTTTTCGAGTCAGATCACCAATCTAGGGAGGAATTAGTAAGTTTATTCGGTTTTGAGCCGCTACAAAGTGATAGCCATTTCATATTTTTGACTCTAAGCCGTCACATAAAGTAATTAAATTACATGAATATTTTTATATTTAGGGTGGTTGACCTTAGTAAGACAAAGTTTTTAACTTATAGTTTCCTAAAGGTAGCAATAAATATTAAATAAAGTATCTCCGATGACACGACTTCTCTCTCGCCCTTACCCCTTGGGTGCAACTGTAAATAAAGAAGGTTGTAACTTCTCTATTCACGCACCAGGGAATAAAGACATAAAACTCGCCCTGTTTGCAGACGATGGCAGTTACGCGCTTCATGATTTACCGAATGAATACGCTGGCATACGTCATACTTTTATTCCGGATATTAAGCCGGGGCAAAAATACGGTTACCTTGTCTCCCACAAGGAAGAGCCACTATTAATTTCTGACCCTTACGCAAAGTCAATTGATAAAGCCCTCCACTACCACCCTCCCTACTCTCCAGCCAAAAGTTTCGATATGCCGAAGTGCATCGTTATCGAAGATAATTTTGACTGGCAAGATACGGATCATCCGCGTATACCCAGAGAAGAGATGGTGTTGTTTGAGACACACGTCAAAGGGCTTACCCAACTTCACCCAGAAGTTGAGGACAAGCTGAAGGGGCGCTATTTAGGTCTTGCATCACCTAAAATGCTGGCCTTTTATGAACAGCAAAACATCAACACGCTGCAATTGCTACCTGTCGCTGCGTGTATGCATGAGCCTCACCTACTAGAGATGGAAAAGGTCAACTATTGGGGGTACAACCCTTATCTCTTTATGGTGCCTGATCCGCGCTATGCAGAAAAAGACGCCGTCACAGAGCTCAAAACAACGATTCGAGAACTGCACAAAAACGGCATCGAAGTGATTCTCGACGTAGTTTACAACCACACCGCAGAGGGGGGGGAAGGGCCTACAATTTTCAACCTGAAAGCGCTCGATTCCCGTTTTTACATCAAACATGGCAACCACTTCGCAAATTACACTGGTTGTGGCAACACGGTCGATCTCACCTATCAACCCGCTTTAAACCTTGTAATGGATACATTGCGCTACTGGGTTAGCGAATTTAAAGTCGATGGCTTCCGTTTTGACTTGGCTGCAACGTTAGGTCGACAGGGCGATGATTACACCCCAGAAGCAGCTTTCTTTA
Source organism: Vibrio chemaguriensis (assembly GCF_012275705.1). Classification (NCBI taxonomy): domain Bacteria; kingdom Pseudomonadati; phylum Pseudomonadota; class Gammaproteobacteria; order Vibrionales; family Vibrionaceae; genus Vibrio; species Vibrio chemaguriensis. The sequence goes on along the minus strand of NZ_SHOE01000049.1, from coordinate 4,345 downwards.
AAGCCGTCGCGCAAGACCCAATTTTGCGTGAAACCAAATTGATTGCCGAACCTTGGGATATTGGTCCAAATGGCTACCAAGTGGGTAACTTTCCATTTGGCTGGAACGAGTGTAATGACAAACTGCGTGATATTTCCCGCAGTTTTTGGCGCGGTGATCAAGGCTATTTAAAAGAGTTTGCCACTCGATTAATGGGCTCTCGTGACATTTATAGTGCAGCGAACTGGCCATACAAACTCACGGTGAATTACATCACGTATCACGATGGCTTCACACTGCAAGATTTAGTGTCTTACAAGCACAAACACAATGAAGCTAATGGCGAAGAAAATCGCGACGGCCACGGTGACAATCGCTCAGAAAACTACGGTGTCGAAGGCGAGACAGAAAATCTGATGATCATCGCCACGCGTGAGAAGCAAAAACGCAACCTTATTGCCAGCTTGCTGTTTGCTTTTGGAATCCCACACATCCTCACTGCTGACGTGCTGTCTCACACCCAAGGCGGTAACAATAATGCCTATTGCCAAGATAACGAAACCAGTTGGCTTAACTGGGGAGAAACGGAGCGTAAGCAACATTTCAAAACGTGGATGTCACAAATGGTCGCCAACCGAAATCAATACATGGTGCCATTTATCCGAGCTTTCAGTGGCGAAAACCGCAATAACAACCGTATTTTCTGGCGCCGAACAGACGGTCGCTTAATGGAGCATGATGATTGGAACCGTTTAAGCTCTGTCGCACTTCACCTTGGCATCGGTAAAGAAGGACAAGAGCTGGTCTATCTCATCAACCAAACTAACGCTACAGCGCGCTTTAAGCTCCCCAATGAGCGAAAGCAAGAATGGGTAACGATCTGCGACACAAACGTACGTAACCTTAACCCAGGGCATGCTGAAGGCGAGGTTTTGCTATCACCTACTTCGATGGTAATTTTGCATTACCAGCCGAAATTGGAGCAATCATAGAGCAATAGCCCTGAAAGCTTATATACACGACTTTAATAGTAAAAGACCCGAAGTCCGTTAACGACTTCGGGTCCATTTAGTGTTGTAAGCATTAATGAACCTCTGTATATTTATGAGCCATTACAGCATATGAACCAAACTTAAAAGGCGTATAGTCCATATGGCTACTTATCTTTACACACGTTACTCGCCAAAGAATCGAGCTTATCAAGATCACCTCGGTGTCCTAAAAGCGTTCGTGCCTGACGCCCTACATTTTGAGGATAAGGTTCGTGGTTGCATGCCGCCAACAGAACGAGAAGCTTTCCAACAACTACTCAATATCGTCAAAGCAGGTGATACGATTGTGCTCTGGTGGCTAACGGCATTTGGTCGCGATTTTAGTCAGGCGTTAAATACAATCAAAGTGTTACTAGCAAAAGGGGTCACACTGAAAACCGTTTGTGAACCACTCACATTTGAACCGGGTTCTGTTCAAACTCAAACGCTACTCACCGTGTTATCTGGATATGGAAAAGTGCAGACTGAACATCGCCTGTTTGCAGCAGAGCAAGGACGGCAAGCCATTAAAGATCAACCAGATTTGTGGAAACAGAAATTTCGCGGACGCCCAGCAGACAAAACTAAACACCAACAGATCGCAACGTTGCTGTTAGAAGGCTATACGTTGAAGAGTGTTTCGGAGCAGTGTGATGTCAGCCTATCTACCGTAAAACGCGTCAAATCTAAGTTAAATGAAGTGGATGATGAAGGCTGCCTCAGAACACGAAAGCAAAGAGGTTATTCTGATGGTGATCCATCATGAGTCGCCCAATCAACTTTCGCACTATCTTACTCGCCTGTCTTATTATCAGTGTTGGCCAATTGAGCATGGGGCTTGTTATGCCCTCTTTGCCATGGATCGCAAAAGACTTTTCTATCTCCCTTGATCAAGCCCAACTGCTTGTGAGTATTTACTTACTCGGTTTTGGTCCCTCTCAGTTCATTTACGGTCCGGTATCGGATGCTTTGGGTCGAAAAAAAGTACTATTGACGGGTTTGCTCATCGCGATGTCTGGTCTATTAATGATCATTTTCCTCAGTGACACCTTCACAGGCATGGTGATGGGGCGTTTTCTACAAGGCTTAGGAACTGGGTGCTGCGCGGTACTCGCGAGAGCATCGACTCGAGATAGATTTAGTGGCGATGAGCTCCCTGTCGCCATGTCTTATATCGCTATGGCAGCTTCGATCACGCCACTCATTGCGCCTGTGATTGGCGGCTTTATCAACTTCCATTTTGGTTGGAGCATGGTGTTCATTTCACTGCTAGGTTATGTCTCACTCGCTTGGGTAATCATCGCCTTTAAGTTTACAGAAACCATTGCAAAACGATCTGTTATTCCGTCACCACGCAACATGCTTTTCCAGTATCGAGACTTGGTGACGTCACGTTACTTTATGAGTTTTGCCAGCATCAGTTGGTTAAACTTCAGCCTGATGATAACGACCGTGTCCGTGATGCCATTTATCATGCAAGACCAAATTGGCATGACATCCGATCAATACGCAATGTGGGCACTCATTCCCGCTTTAGGTATGTTAGGCGGCACCACGATTTGTAACCGAGTAAGGCCAATTATCGGCAACAAAAGAATGCTACTTTGTAGTCCATTCTTGCATCTCAGTGCTGCAATATGGTTGTTCTTCTGCCCGGTAGAACCGCTGTATTTAATGTTGGGGCAACTATTAATGATCTTAGGTAACGGCATTGCCCTACCTTGCGCGCAAGCCATGGTAATGCAACCCTACAAAAAGCAGGCTGGTGCTGCAGCAGCCATGTCTGGAGGTGGACAAATGATCGTATCCTCATTGGTCAGCTTAACATTGGTACAGCTTGGTTTAAGCCAAGCCTGGCATCTATCAATCGTTATTGTGGTGTTTGCAGCAATAACGCTCACCAATATTCAACGAGGTTTTGGAGCAGAGCAACCTTCAGAACAGTAACGAAAAGACTGACTATTGTCCTTATAATTAAGAACACATCGTATAAGCTTTAACTAAGGATAAGTTGGCGGGTACTAACATGATGTTGCATTTACGAATTGGCGCGCTACTACTCGCCACTTTTATATCCGCAGGCACCGCCGCGAAAGCCAACGAGTACTGGCAATTTGATAGTGACGATAACGGAATCACTATCTACTCTCGAGAGCATACCGACGGTTTAGTTGAGATTCGTGCTCGGATGTTCACACCCACCAGCTATGGCGCATTTTTAACGCTATTGGAAGATAGTGACAATATCCCGAACTGGATTGACAATGCCAGTCATAGCCGGGTTTTAAATCAAATATCAGCCACCGAAAACATCGTTTATACCCAATTTACGGCGCCATGGCCTGCAAAAAATCGTGATATGCTCACCTACTCTGAATATTGGGTCGATGAGCTTGGGTTCACGATAAAAATCAAAAGCGCACCAGACTCATATCTTGCTGAACAAAAGGGCTATGTTCGCATTCGTTCGGTTGCTGCAACTTGGGAATTACAAAAGCTCACTAATGGCACGACACTCATTGACTACAAAGCGTTTGCTGACCCCGGAGGCCTTTTGCCAATCTGGCTAATCAACAAACTATCAAAACAAAGTGCACGAGCAACATTTAGTAATCTAAGGAAAGAGTTACCAAAATATCAGCAATACTCCCATCCTCAGATAGAGGAGTAAACTTCACGTTTGCTCTTTAATTACGATTACGGTGTTTGAAAAAAGTGCCCACAAAAGAGGCGAAGGCTAACCCCAAAAAGAGCCAAAACAAAGGGATAAACCCAAATGACTCTACTAATAAGCCATTTTCATCTACGTAAGAGCCCTGAGCGTGGTACGCAATTAAACATGCCACACCACTCAAAAACAAAACTATGCTCAGTTTATATTTACGAATAAACCCCATCTAAACCTCAAGCAATCAATTGATATGTTTTCGACATATTGCCACCGTATATAGTTCACTCAAAAAACATAGTGTCTCTATGTTTGCTCTAATCTTTATTAGAGGCCTTTTAGTCAGAGACAAAATAAAAACCCAAACATAAAGAATAAAAAGTCAAATTGAACTCAAAATATTATATGCGTTCTCAGAACTATCTTGACCTTTTTTCTCACATACACAGTGTAATTGTTATCATTTTGTTTTCTCAATGCTGCCAAGAATCGTTCACATCTCTCCCAAAATAATTAGTGTTCTAAATATTTTTATTACTCTATACAAAAACGAATCAAACAACAAAAGACCTTTAAAATCAAAACTTAAGATCTGTCTCTTATACACATCTCAAAAAAAAAAAAAAAAAAAAAAAATAAACAAATATAACAGTGTAAATTCGAACAT
>NZ_SHOE01000048.1:0-8171 GCF_012275705.1 Vibrio chemaguriensis | reverse complement strand
CGTACAACGCTAAGCACCTACACTAAACCCTTACACCTTAAACACTAAAGCCAAGTTTAAACTGAGATCGCCAAGCGTTGTGAGTCTCGATTCTATATTGATCTTTGAACTCTCCGACAACACTGAAACCTGTTTTAAGATAGAGGTTCTTTGCCGGAATATTTTCCGATAATACACAAAGATCGAGCCAATCAATTTCTGCTTTTTCTTCGCAGAAGTTTATGACTGTATCAATCAGCCTTTGACCAAGGCCTTGCTTGCGACAAGTGGCATCTACGCCCATGCCAAGTAAAACTCTGTGAGAACGGCTTTCATCGCCATGGTAGCGAAGATCAATGTGTCCTTTGATACTTCCAGAAGTGTCTTTTACAACCCAGAGCTTTCTCCAACCTAAATCGCCGAACTGATGTGAAAAACCTTGGATAAACTTATCTTTTGTTGTTTCTGGAATTTCACTTTCCTCTCTGGAAATTGGTTGGAAAAGAGGAACTTCGCCATTACCATTTTCATACAGCTGATTTTCAAGATACGCAAAGAATGAATCTAAATCCGATTTTTCAGCTTCTACTACTTTCATCTGATACTCCATCGATTACGCATAACGCCCAATTAAGGGGTGAGCAACGCAACCGCCGAACCTAAAGCATTGTGCCATAAACACTAAATTTGAAGTAGAAGCAAAAATGCCAAGCGTTGTGAATCCCTCTTAAATTGTTTGTTATATGCACAGAATTTCCACTTGTTTGATGGCGTCAGAGAATACTTTATTACACTTAAAATCGGGCTGACTGCCTACTTTATGCCAGAAGAAATTGAATTCATGCCCGCCGTCGTCTTGAGTAAAGAAACTCCAATTATTCGGTAATTGTTGCTCTATTTCACAAAGCACGAAGTGCCACAAATGATTTTGAAAACCGCTTTCCCAACTACCTAGGTAGCGAGTTCTTGATACGCTAGATAACCCTGATTCTTCTTTTAGCTCTCTCAAGGCGGCACTTTCAATAGAAATATCCGACTGTTCTAATGTGCCTTTAACCAACTGAACTTCAGCTAATGGATGTTCAAACAGCAGTAACTCGCGATTGTTTCCTGATTTTCTAAGCACTATAGGGCAGACTTTGACTTCCCTCTTTCGGATTCTTTCTTCCACTGAACTCTCCCGTGCATATAACGCCCTGTTAAGGTGTGAGCAACGCAATACCGATGTCACCGCATACCACCTTAAACACTAAACGCAACGCATAGTAAAAATGCCACGCGTTGCGAATCACTCTTAAACAGTTTGTTAGCAGTTTTTTATACACCAAATTATGCTTTTATCGCATACACCGTTATGTGGTTTGAAGCTTCACGCTCATAGACACTGATATGAAGCACTTGGAACCCTGCTTTCTCTAGTTCAACGACAAGATCACTTTCAGAGGTAACATGGCGATATGGACTGCCATCCCTATAAGTTTCATAGCTATTTTCATTTTTAGAACACAAGCTACTGACAAAAAACACCCCGTTTTCAGACAGTGAACGATAAACATGACTCAAAAATATGACTCGATCTGCACCGATAATGCAATGCAAGCAATTACCGTCAATGACAACATCATAACGTTCTGGAAGTTCAAGAGACTCTGCCGTTAGGTCAGCTGAATAATAATTACCCTTGACTCCTGTCGCTCTGGCTTTTTCCTTTGCCCATTCAATTGCGGTTGGTGAAATATCTATACCTGTCACCTCAAAGCCCAACTTCTGGAAAGCTCTGCAATGATGTCCTTCACCGCAACCTAATTCGAGCAATTTACCTTGCACGGGTCGTTTAAATAGCTCGAGAAAACGCTCCACTAAAACTGCTTTAGACATTCGCTCGTTGCCACCCCAACCTTTCCAGCCAGCTTGGCGAGCTTCAACATACATGTCTTCATGAACTTGATAGTTTTGTTTCATATTCATCCTTGACTGCTAACGCTTTGTTAAGGTGTGAGGCACGCAATACCGAAGGTTCCGCATAACACCTTAACCACTAAAACCAACGCATAATAAAAATGCCACGCGTGCCGAATCACTCTTGAACAATTTGTTATACGAATTTCTTCAGTGCCAACACTTGTTGTTCAAATAACTCACAATCTGACTTTGAGTATGACTTAGCGACATTAACCCATTGAACGCCCGTTTCATCTATGTGGCGAAACTCGACTTGAAGTGCATATTTAGAGCAACGAAGAAGAGCAAAGACCAAACCTACGACCGTCAGACTAAGAACTAAAACTAGTAGCCATTGTGGTACCTCTTCCAACCTTGGAATAACTAACCAAACTGCCCCTGAAAAAACACACACCCAGAATAAAACTTGACCTAAATTATCAAGAAAACTTAACTTTTTAACCCTAACATTGTTTATCTTAGACAAAGGATATGAGTCTTTCTTAAACCTGAACTCTTTTGAATCCAAGTTAAAATCAGTACTTTTGTACATAATTTCCCTCTATTCGTATAACGCCCGCTTAAGTGGTGAGCAACGCAATACGGTGCTTCCGCATACCACCTTAATCACTAAAATCAACGCATAGTAAAAATGCCACGCGTTGCGAATCCGCCTTGAAGCGTTTGTTATGTAACATTTTCAAGAGCTTGCGCTGCACTGTCTGATACTTTACCTAAGTCCGACTCAGTTTGTATAGCAAGATACTCACAACCTTTGAACTCCAATTGCATATAATTTGCTGTTAATTCAAATGGTTTTACGAAACAGTCGGGCAGCTTTAGGTTGTAACCGGTAGATAGGACTGAAATAGACTTCCCTTTGAGTTTACGCCCTAACCCTTTTTCGATAGTTAAAAGGTCTGACAATCGGTCGAAGAACACTTTCAATTGCGCCGACATTGAATACCAATAAACAGGTGAAGCAAACACAATATGGTCAAAACCAACTAATTCATGGACTATCGGTAGGAAATCATCGCTTCTATTTTCATGCTCATAGTCGTAAAAGCTAATATCAAACTCAGAGAGATCAAACAACTTTGCGCCCGATAAGTCGACAAATGACTCGGCTAAATTTCTCGTATTACCGTCAGATTTAGAAGTACCTAATATGACTGCGATATTCATTGAACCTCCATGTTACATAACGCCGCGTTAAGTAGTGAGCAACGCCAGCCACCTAACCTAAACCTTTACACCGTAAACACTACACTCAATTTAGAATGCAAAGCGCCAAGCGTTGGGAATCTGCCTTAAACGCTTTGTTATGTGTATTTATACATTTCTATATCTTTACCGTGCTGAAAATAGCCCCAAATTCTAACACCACACTCTGTGAGAGATATTTTGGCATTTTGCTTCTTACATATAGCAATGACCTTATCCCTATGTTCTAGAACTTCTGGCTCTAGCAAAACGCCTCTTGAGTGAGAGATACGAGCGTCAATATCAATAAAATGTATCGCTCGAAAGTTTCCCCATATTTGTGCCAGTTCACTGGTATATTGATAACTAGAGTCACTTTCCGGCCATGTCGACCCGTCAATGTAGGTTACTCGGTAGCTTAGTAGCTCGTCGATATCGCTCAACGCTGCAAGCAAATTGTTCCACTTAGTGTTATTCATAACACCAAAAAGACCATTACTATCAATTAGTTTAATGATGTTTGACTTTAAATCTAAACGCATAAAATCCCAATACACATAACGCCCAATTAAGTAGTGAGCAACGCAATACAAAAGCCACCGCATTGCGCCTTAAACACAAAACTCACTGCAAACCAAAACTGCCACGCGGCGAATCTGCTTAAATTGTTTGTTATGCGAATTGTACGCAAACGCTGAATTGACCGAAGAAAACATTACCTTAAACACGAAAAACTACAAACGCGCATATAACTTTTTGTGATTCAAGAACCAACGGATTCAACATTTCTTGAAGGGCCGCCACAAGTGCGAAACGCGGCTTTAAAGCAAAGATTTGGCTTTTACTTGTGAGAAACTTAACGAACAGAAGTTTCAGCGAATACCGACTTTCCGTAAACTTGCCCTTTCCACACTTTGCGCCCGAAAAACTTTTAACGACCAAATGCGATTTTTAATGAGGCAACTTCACGAACTTTGGCATGTTTTACGGTTGGAGTGATTCAAGAATTTGGACCGAAAATGCTGATTTGCCGAAACCAAAAAAACGGTTGGCCAAAGAGATTAAATTTAGAGAAACCTAAAAATTTTGCCTTGTCGCATAACGCCCAATTAAGGGGTGAGCCACGCGACCACCACACTTAATTTGGACGCCTTAAACACTGAACTGGCCCCAAGTCCAAAATGCCAAGCGTGGGGAATCCCTCTTAAATTGTTTGTTAGTGCGATCTCAAAAGTTGCGACGAATCAGGTCGAACAGAGGCTTAAGACGTATGCCAAAGCCATAAAAGTTCGGCTCAAACATTAATATGTCTGTCTTGCTCACAGCCTCTGTCGAAAGAACACAATTATAAAAAAAGCGGGTTTTACCTTCTCTTTGTCTATCGAAGCTGATAATCCCCTCTTTAGCCATTTCGTTGATAGTGTAACAGTATAAATCCAATTCTTCCTGGAACGGGTTCCCGTCACCACTACTATATCCACTTTCCCAAGACTTCATCACATCGTAATAATTAACCAACTTCCTTTTTGATTTTGGTGTATCTCGCCCTTCAATGTTGAATCCATCAATATCAATGGGCTTTGGATAAGATTTGTATAACATGCTAAAGATATGTTTTTTGCACTTCTTATATACTTTTCGATTATTCAAAACCTTACATCCTATAAACTATCAGAATATTCTAACCTATCGCTACCAAAGGTTTAGCTTGAGCACTAACGCCCTGTTAAGGTGTGAGCAACGCAATACCGAAGCTCCCGCATACCACCTTAAACACTAAAACCAACGCATAATAAAAATGCCACGCGTTGCGAATCACTCTTAAACAGTTTGTTATGCCTATGCTAACCACCTAGAAAATCTAGTATTTTTTGTCCAGTACCTAGACCTCGTTTGTAAAACTCAGTGTGACCGCAGCTACTGCATGATAAGAAATAAAAACGGTGTTTGTTGTAATTGAAAAATGTACTCCAAAATCCACCACTGGCTCTCAACTCACCAACCTCATATGACTCTGATCCACATTTATCACAGCAATATTCAAACTTCGATTTCACTTTGTCATTCCCTAACAGGTGGTTTGCCATCTGTTTGTTTGCAAGCTCTTTGCCTACCCGCACTTTTCACATTTCAATGATGAGTGTTCATTGCTATGCCCGCACCCAAAGCACTCCCATTTACTATCCATATTTCCTCTTATAGGCATAACGCCGCGTTAAGTGGTGAACAACGCTAACCACCAAACCTAAGCCATTGTACCTTAAACACAAAATTCAACTTAAACTGAAATCGCCAAGCGTTGTGAATCCGCCTTAAACGCTTTGTTATAGTGCTTTGCCGTTTACAAGTGACCAATGATGAGGCATTAATTCACTTATAGTTTTGAAAACCAATGCATTATCTGGAGTCGTAATAGCTGCTTTGACGTCCCCACCCCAGTGAACGAGGCGCTCTTGGCAAACTCCACATGGTGACAAGATTAGAAACTCATCGTTCTCGCTTTCACGACATAGGCATAATGAGTGGGTCACTCGCTCATTGAGTTTATGAGCCTCTAAATAAGCTCCCACTTCCATACACAATGAAAGAGCATCATTTTTAGTATCAGGGGCAATACTTGTTAATATTTTCCCTGACTCAGTTCTAACAGCCGCAGCACCGCCCCACCCCGAAGGATATCGCATACTTACTAGTTCTACTGCTGCTTGATAAAGCTCTTTTTCGATATTATCCATGACCATCCATATTCAATTTTATCGAGCGCATATAACGCCCTGTTAAGGGGTGACCAACGCTAACTACCCAACCTAAACATTTACACCGTAAACACTTTTACCAAACTTACCACCAAACCGCCAAGCGTTGGGAATCCCTCTTGAACAGTTTGTTAGTTGCCAAGCCCACGGCAGTGACTTGAAGTTTACTGGACTTTGCCAACGCCCATATTTCGTATCTTGAGATACTTAGATCAGGCGCAGTTTCAAAGCGCCTGTCACTGAAACCACTTGGAATTTACAACGCCGTAGAAAACGGCATTTGAACACCAAACAAACCTTTTGGAACGACAATACAGCAGAGCAGACTTTCAACAAGCTCATCAGCGTCTGAAACAGAAAACCCAAATCGCGCAAGGGACCAAAGCACGATTTTCACAACACCTAATAACTAGAAATTGAAATACGAAAACCTAGCCAAAAACACACGGACATTAGCCCTAAACATTCTGCTTTAGGTACATTTTTCCTCGTTGGCAACTAACGCCCTGCTAAGTGGCTGCCAACATTCCACTGAACTTAAACAAGCCACCGTAAACACCAATGTTGAGTGCACCGCAACAGCCACTGAACTCAAATGACAAACACTTCACTGTTTTTGCGGTGATTCACCGAACCAAGATGCGCTGAACTTGAAAACACCGAACCGTAGAATCTTTTGGGAAAATCGGTTTCTGAAAACTGAATTGGCCGTTAGCGCTCAAAAACGGTGAACCACTGAACTCAAAATTTAGCCACTAAACTACGCTTTCACATGAAAATGTTCGAGCCACACAGACGCGAAAGTAAAGTCAACTGATGGACTTGAAGTGGCTGAGCGCCGAACTACTAAGCCTACAATCTTAAAAGCAACCTAACGCCCAATTAAGGGGTGAACAACGCTACCACCCAGTCTAAAACTTTGTGCCATAAACACTAAATTTGAAGTAGAAGCAAAAATGCCAAGCGTTGTGAATCCCTCTTAAATTGCTTGTTATACAGCATTTCCAGAATTTAAAATTTCTTTCGCTTTTTTTCCAAAGAAAATCCGAAGTTCATTGGCTGTTTCAAATTGGCTAGCTAAAATATCAGCTTTTAGCAGATGAAGCTTTTGATTAGTTGATGCATGTAAAGCCTTATAATTGAGTAGCTCATTTTGCAATGTAGCTTTTTTAACTTCAAAGTGATTGTCTGGATATCCTGCATTATCACCAGTCAATTGCTCTATTTCACAAACTTTAATGTCCATATTATTTTTTTCAACTTTAAGGTCTAAATAAATATCTTGTAAATTCAAGTAAGAGTCAATTACAGAAAGACAGTTTTCACGTTCACGAGCCATCGATTCAGATTCCATTTGTGTAAATTGTAATGCAACTTGTTCTCGAGTCTGCTCTAGAGAGTCTTTTTGAAGGTCAACTTGAATTCGAGTTTGCTCTAACGTATCACTTTGCAATTTATGAAGCTTAATAAACTCACTCCTTTGGCTGTCTATAAGCGTTGCTTGTAATTTAATAGTAATTAGTACTGCGACTAATGAAAATAAACCTACAATCGGACCAGCAACGCCTCCAAAATAAGAACCAAAACTTCCCCAATCAGATACAGCCCCTGAAAAACCCCCTTTAAATTCAGACCTATATATAAAAAACACCATCAATAAGATAATAATCACCACACTTACAGGTATTACTATTATTCGTCGTTTAAGTAATCGTTGCATAAATCCTCCTTGCTGTATAACGCCGCATTAAGGGGTGAACAACGCATTCCACCCAAACTAAACCATTGTGCCGTAAACACTAAAGCCGATTCAAACCAAAACTGCCAAGCGTTGGGAACCCCTCTTGAATGCTTTGTTAGTTGGTGGAGTTTAACGCGTTCTGAAGAGCTTTCCAGTCTTTGCACCCAAGATAAACATTTTTACCACTAGTCAGTGTTAACTTAAGAGCTTTACCCACAGAAGCATTGTACAGCCAGCCATCTTTTAACATACGAATCCCTATACCTTGATACCACTTAGTCTCATAAAGTGAAGTCTGTACAATGTCAGACAGTTCCACTTCTTTGCGAAGAAAGCCGAAACCAAAATACCAGTAAATTTTATTTCCACTTACTCCGACTGTCATAGAGTAAAACAATACAGCTATAACCAAATTGATTAATAATGCAATCACTGCGCTGCTTACGTGGCTAGACGTAAATATTATGATCGCGCTTAGGATAAAAAGGAGGGTTAGTAATACTTTATTAACTTCTGTTTGTTTATACATAGCTTGCAATCCTTTGAAC
>NZ_SHOE01000047.1:0-8461 GCF_012275705.1 Vibrio chemaguriensis | reverse complement strand
GAGTGTAGTCTTCGTGGGCTCGGAGATGTGTCTATGTGATATTTTTTTTTTTTTTTTTTCAGATGTGTATAAGAGACAGGCATACCCCTTAAAGAATCCAATATTTTCGGATGATTCTAGGTATTCTGCCACAATTTTTGTTCTTAATTTACTTAATTCGTAGCTATTTTCCCACATTGCCAAAAAGCCTAGCTCACCAGAATCAACTTCAAATTCACTAATTTCTGAACTCAGCTTTCCAATATCGCCATGAAATACAACCCATGCAAAAGCGTAGGGGTATTCATCCATGCAGTATGGCTCGGCAGGAGTTTCCATTCCTTCGAATACATGTAAGGGGAAAGTAACATAATTTAGTGACTTTGCCCTTCTTAGAACACTTTCAAATATTTCAATATTCCTATCCCTAATTTCTTTGGTTTCAAATTTAAAACAAAAGAAACTTGAGAGAGGCTTGTTATCACCTACTATAAAATCAGGATCAACCTCATTAAGTATTGGCGGTTTGCTTTCATTGTACTCAAGTGAGTAACCTTTAACTTCATAGTCAGAAAATTTTTTAAACTCGCTGAACGGAGACCTCAACTCATCCCAATGAGTTGAAACCGCTATACATCTAATCTGTGAATTTTCAAGCTGATACTTTTCTTTCAAAAAAGATGTATATTTTAGTAACTGTTGAATAGTTGTTCGTGCTGATTTATTGCTTTTTTTTAATTCTATTACTGTGTAACAACCAAATTTATCCTTTGCTAAAATATCAATAAATGCTTTTCTACCATCATCGAAACCAATATAGTGTTCTTCTTTGATCACTGTAAGCATCGGATCTAGATGAGCAATATGTTCAGCTAGATTACTCCTAATTTCAGACTCTTGTATTTTCAAAATTTCTAACCCTCGTACGTTGATATGAGGCATAACGCCCAATTAAGGTGTGAAGCACGCGACCACGGCACGTCATTTGACCACCGTAAACACTGAGTCAAACCCAAACCAAAAATGCCAAGCGGGCTGAATCACTCTTAAATTGTTTGTTAGTTGCCTGTCCAATTTACTGATTTTAGGACAGTTTAGACTTTGCGAACACAAAATCCACGTACTTTGATGCCGTTAAGTCAGGCGTAGTCTCAAAGCGGCTAGTCACTGAAACCACTTGGAACATACAACGTCGCAGAAAACGGACTAACAACACCAAAAATCTCTTTTGGAAAGACAATCTCACAATGCGGACTTTCAACAAAATCGCTGAAACCACGTGAACTCACCACGCCAGAGAAAGCGCCTTTTCAGCAAGTAAATATGCTTTTGAAACGGGAAACTCACCGAGCAGTTTTTCAGCGAAAAATGGCCGTCCTTCTAGCCTAAAATCTGCAACACCAAAGAACAAATCAGCGGTGCAGTAATGCCAAATTTGGATCTTAGCTGAAATATCCAACACTGGATTTTGCAAAAAACTCATTTAACTCTGCGCTTTTACCGCTAGATTTTGGAATTTAACTGCGTTTTTCCTCATGGCAACTAACGCCCAGTTAAGGGGTGAAGCACGCAATACCAAAGCTACTGCATGGCACTTCAACACCGAAACCAACGCATACCAAAAATGCCACGCGTGCTGAATCCCTCTTGAACTGTTTGTTAGCACGCTGCCCTTTAAGCTTTTGGTACACGCCAAGATATTGAAACATAGCACGAAACTTATGGCTTAAAACACTGAAACCAAACGGACAGCTGCCAAACTCAAAACTAACTTCGAGACGTAAGTTGGCTAGAAGAAAAACATGCTTAACTGCCCTATTTCACCGTTTTCAAATTAGCAAAGAATTCGGGCTTAGAACCTGAACAGCAGCGAAAAAGAACTGCACTTTTACCTAAAATTTCTCTACGCCAAAGAAACAACACCAGAGAAATAGCCCAAAAAGTTAGAAGCCGTAAACGATGAAGTCAAAACGAAAACTTCACATCTAGTGCCACCGGAGCGAACATGAAAGGTACATTTGATCAGGTGCAAAGCTAGGAAAAGAAACCAATAAACACAGAAACTTTTAACCTTTGATGCCAACCCAGTGCTAACGCCCTGTTAAGGTGTGAGCAATGCAATACCGATGCTTCCGCATGCCGCCTTAATCACTTAAACCAACGCATAATAAAAATGCCACGCGTTGCGAATCACTCTTAAACAGTTTGTTATACGCAAACCAGAAGAGACAATACCGTTTAGTCGTGTTCTGGTGCTGTGTATTTATTTAAAAAATCATAGCTCAACGTGGGTAGCGGTTGGGTATAGAACACCTCTGGTACATAGTCAGTGTCAAAACCAATGCGGTAACCATACCTTGCAAAGGCGACTTTGGCTAGGGTGGTCAGTTGCATGGAAAAATAGCCGTGTTCTGAATCATTCAGGCGTGGCTGGCTCCAATATTCATGGTGATTTTGAACTGCAGAGTACATTGCCTTCTGGTAGGTTTTTTCATCAGCGCCACCAAATACTTTCATCATCACATCGATCACTGGTAAATCGAGGTAGGTGACACTATCAGGCTTATCGTGACTCACCGGCTCAGAGGCACTATGGTTGACGTACTCCTGAATCAAATCCATAGGCTCGCCATCACTCAAGCTGAAAACACACCCGAGCAACCTAATGAAGGTATCACCAGATTCGCTCCGCCATTTAACTTGCGGGTGATCCACGATTTTAACGAAGCGTCTTGCGCTATCAAAATCTTCGCACAACAAAGAGCGCCATGTGGATATCTCCAGATGCGCGCCTTCAATCCCACGGCGATCCCTATCAGAGTGAAAACCAAATGACACCTCTTTATTTGGTAACGAAATCGTAATCTTTTCGCCATCCTCCAGTAAGGCATATTCAATACTTTTTGAGTCAAAATACTGCCAAGCGACGAGGGAGTGCAATGCACTGTCAATGTCCGCAAGTTTTAAATATAGTGATCTAGTGTAAAGCGCAAACCCCAAATCTCCTGGATTGACATAATTCCACTCTTCACTTTGCGCCAACCTGCGTGTGATTACATCGGTCAAAGCCGCAATATTTCCTGGTTGTTCTTTGTATACTTTTCGAGCGCCATCGTAGTTGATTGGCGGGTATTGTTGTGTCGTCATTTATTACTCAATTTATATTTTATTATATCTAGCACAAGTAGTACTCCGGCGTATAACGCCCAATTAAGGTGTGAGGCACGCAATACCGATGCTTCCGCATACCACCTTAACCACTAAAACCAACGCATACCAAAAATGCCACGCGTGCCGAATCACTCTTAAATTGTTTGTTATAAAGCGGACTCTACGTTAAACGCCTTTTCTAACCACACTGAGCTTATGTACTGCCCATGTTTCTTCGCATATTCATTGAAAACTCCGACTTCTCTGAAACCAAACCGTTTATGTAATGCAACTGATGCGTCGTTTGGTAATGCAACACCCGACAATACACGATGGACACCATAGGCACGAATTGATGAGAACAACTGAGTATATAGTTTAGAACCTAAACCTTTTTCCCTTGCTTCTTGTGCCAGATAAACGGTCACTTCTACGGTGTCGTCAAAAGCTGAAATTGCTCTGTACGGTTGGGAACATGCAAAACCTAACAACACGCCGTTCTCTTCGGCTACATATAGTTGATATTTGGTAGTGCTAGAAAACTGAGAAAACCATTTCTGACGATTTTCCAGAGTAAATGGAACTTCCTCAAAGCGTGCATTAGTGTGCTCAATATAAAAATTATAGATGTCGGTGATACCAGCAACATCTTCAAGTTTACCTGTTCGAATTTCCACGAAATGTCCTTTTTCTTCGAGCTTTATAACGCCCTGTTAAGGTGTGAGCAACGCAATACAAAAGCCTCCGCATACCACCTTAACCACTAAACACAACGCATAGTAAAAATGCCACGCGTTGCGAATCACTCTTAAACAGTTTGTTATACGAATTTAGAACGGAATATCCTCATCAAACATAGATGACTGTTCAAAGTCCTTATTTTGGCGCTGGCTTCGAAGCTGTTGACGTAGATTTGTTAACGGCCTTGACTTCACTTCAAAAAAGTCTTCTGTGTCATCATTATCCAAGTTTTGTACTTGATGTTGCAGAGATTCAATACTTTCAACGATTCTATCTAATTTCAGAGTTAGTAACTTAGTTTCTTTCTCTTGTGTGGATAAATTCGAACTAGGCAACTCAGCGGCATTTGATAACTCTAGTAACCTTACGAGTGAGTTAACTTCTGAGGTGTTATCTCTATTTGCATATGTCTCCTTCAACATGCTAGAGAGTTTCGATATCGCAGTTTTTACCTCACGATGCTTCATATTAGCATTGTAATCGCAATATCTAAGGCCACTGATATCAAAAGGAGCATCAGTATTAGTATCTTTTAGAATTACAGTCGGCATATCAAATGCCTGCCTCATGCCAAGCTCATAAAAAACATTAGGGTTTTTAGCACTAATATCACAAATAGCAATTGGAAGTTTTATTACTTTTCTCAGGATATCCAGTTGGATGAGATTAGATCCTTTAGTTTCATCTGCTCTCACGGGTATCATGCCCGCTAAACTGACTGCAGGTTTAATGATATCTTCATAAACTAATTGAAAATGGTCTTTATCGTAACCTTGCTGATCTGAGATCGGCATGATTACAAAACACTCTATTTTTTCACCATCTAACGCTTTATCCATTTAGTATCCTTATTAATTCGTATAACGCCCTGTTAAGGGGTGAGCAACGCAATACAAGAGCCGCCGCATACCGCCTTAAACACTAAAACCAACGCATAGTGAAAATGCCACGCGTTGCGAATCCCTCTTGAACAGTTTGTTAGCCCTGTGGTTGACTAGTACATATAACCTAGCCAATCAAAATGTCCAACACCCCACTGCTTATCTCTGAGTGGTTTCACATACAGTTCATCAAGATGCTCTACAGCAACTCCAAAGTTGGTGTGCTCGTGAAGCCTTAACCAAGACTGCATGCACTGGACTTGGTAAAAGCCGTTTGTAGAGTAGAAATCATGTAACTCAGATATAAGGATTATGAAATCCACATCTTTAGTTTCAGCAAATGCCGATAATTCTGACAACATAAAAGAGCCAATACCTTGCCCTCGATAACGTTCGTCAACACAAAAGTCGATTACGCCCAGAACCTTATGTATTTCCCCACCGACACTAACAACGCGATAATCCAGTCCAAGATAGCCAACCAGCTGTTCACCTTGAAAATGAAGGGCACGCATATGAGGTAACTGCTTAAAGTAAGAACGACTTACTTGGCTGTCTGGAAAAGCTTGATTTCTTAATGCTTCGATTACCTTATGATGCAATTCTGAAACATCTATTTCTTGTACGATTTCCATATCGTTTCCTCGAAAAGGGCTAACGCCGCATTAAGGTGTGAGCGGCACTTGGCTATACTTGAGCGAAGCGAAAATGCCAAGCGTTGCGAATCACTCTTAAATGCTTTGTTATATCAATTTTTACTATCTCGAGGGGCTATTACATAATAAATAACCTTACCATCACTAGATTTATAGCTGTCATTTTTATCTACAGAAACACACAATTTACCATCACAACTCGTGATGTGACCATACTGATTAAGCTTCTCTATCTGAGCTTGAAGTTGCGCTTTCTCACTTCTTATCTCGTTAATCTCATTTATAGTGGGAATATCTTTGACAAATAGGAACCAAATACTAATTGCAACACAAATTAATAATATAAGCATAATGAAAGACAGTTTTAACACCGAGTATCTACTTGCTTTCTCATACCTGGACGCTGCTTGTTCTGCTTTAACATGCGCATGTTCAAGATTTTTAAATAATTGCTCCGAAACCTTATCCGCTATTTCACTTGATGCATTTTGGGTAGACTCTTTTATTGCTCTTTTAGTCTCTGACTCAACTCTACTAACACTCCGGTTAGTCTTTTCAATTGACGTGATTGCATTTAAAAATCTTTGTTCATTTTTCTCACTTGCAGCAAGCAAATTAGCAGCTGCATCAAATAATTTATCTAACCTCTCCATTATCGACTTATCCCCATATCGAAACCTTTGGTTCTATTAAGACTTTTTTTAGCCTCTATACTTTTATTAAATTGATTCTTTATCTCATTCACATATTCTTTATGTTGTAACCTGAGCTGCATAATGTCCGTAAACTGGAAATACTTAATTCCACTCTCAGAAACTGCGATGATTATACCTCCAGTTCCTACCTCTCCTGTGCCTTGGCACCTAGCAACCAAACTCAAATAGTCCTTAAAGTCATCATCGCTAAAAGTGGTATCGTTACTAAATACATCGTCTACAATTTTTTCAATAAAAGTTTCTAATGTAAAACTATCGTTAACACTACTATCAAAAGCATCCAGATAAGGTTTGATATTATTTACACAAAGATCATTAAAAGGCTCGGTTTCAACATACCAGTGAATACTCTTAGACAAAGAAATATTTGCATGGTCTTCTCCCAATGCCGACTTTAATTGAGAGTGTCTTTGCATCTCTTTTTTTAAGCTGCCAGCTTTGTTTTTAAACTCTATGAGTTTTACAACTCCAGGAAATTCTAAAAGTACATCGCCCAACTCTTTGTCTGCTGGCGTTTGTTGAAGCAGGTTTACGACTGACAGAACCTCATTTCCGCCTTTCTTAGTACCAACAGAGTATCCTAATCCATAAAGAAAGTTTCCAATAACTACATTCTCATATAGTTTCATTATTTTTTGCACCTATCTCTAAATTGATATAACGCCCAATTAAGGTGTGAAGCACGCGACCACAACACTTAATTTAACCACCGTAAACATTGAACTTGACCCACACTAAAAATGCCAAGCGTGCTGAATCACTCTTAAATTGTTTGTTATGTATATTTTTGTGTATGCTTTCGGATAAACCGCCTAAAATCTGCGGTAGAACCAAAATAGTTAGGGTAAGCTTTTTGGAGACTTTTAGCATTTTTAGCTGACAGGAGTACACAAACTAGTACATCAGGATCTTTTTCACACTTATTCAGTTCCTTCAATGCGTTAGGAGTCTGATCGAGTTTAAATGTCTCCACTCCAACTTCAAGCTTGAAAGTATTTTTGCCAGTAAATTTAGCAGAAGATAGAGAATTCGAGTGCAAAGTTACTAAGCACATACCGATATTTTTTGGTGATTTAAGCTCTTTTAGCCCACGAGTAGTTGCTTGTATACCCAGTGAAAAGTTTGATAGTTTTCTCTTAACGTCCAACGTCACTTCAAGTTCATGAAGCCTTTTTTCCAAAATCTCGACTTCTGTATTATCCAATACACATGCTTTTTCATCATGCGCTACTAGCTTGCCTGCAATTGCAAAAAACTCTCGCCAAATAGGGTGGCCTCCCATGCTCGTTTTGAGCTCAATCTGTTCAAGTGTATCAATTATTTCAAGACTTGTAGCCCAAGCATGTTGCAACTGAGTTCTTAGTTGCACTTCAACTTTTGTTTTCTTCCAGCTATGGTTATCTTCTGCGTCATCAAAACAACTATAGACGAGATGGATACCACCATATCCACTTTCCTTTGGAGTTAAATAGTCGGAAGTATGAATAATTTTATGAACTGAGCGGCTTTTACCAATAATGCCTGAAGCTCTTTAAGTTGTTTCAGATTTTTGACTATCGCTCTACAACCACCGATGGCTTGCATACGTGTAAATTTTATAGCGTTATCACTTTTTCCATCTAATGACGGGCGTTCCAACTTGTTGATGATGGTAGGTAAGCGTTTCAACCGGCGCGCAACAAGTATTTCATCCGAGACTCTGTTAGACGTTCTAACCAAATGATTTTTCATTAACATTAGAGGGTAAGCATGAAGCTCTCGATAATTTTGGATTTTGTTTATTGCATCTTCCCTTGCTGCTCCTTCACACCCATGGCGAATATCTCTAGCAGCCTTGTCTATTGATTTTTTTGAATAACGAAGGGTTACCTTCTGATTTTCATATGCTTGACTTGCCATATACCTCTCCAAATATACATAACGCCCTGTTAAGGGGTGAGCAACGCAATACAAAAGCCGCCGTAAACCACCTTAATCACTAAAATCAACGCATAGTGAAAATGCCACGCGTTGCGAATCCCTCTTGAACAGTTTGTTATGTGCGAACTTCTAGCTTGTAGATGACTGCTCAGCAACACTAACTTTAGGCTCTTTCTCTGGCGTCGACCATTTGATGATTGCTCTAAGGTTCATTGAGAAAAAGATGATATTTGCAATTATCATTGCCACACTGCCAGTAAGATAACCAACTGCTACCCAACTAGTGTTACCGCACATCATTAAAATGAAACCGATTTTGTTCTTATTTCCAATTTGCCAAATTGCAAGAAACGTAAGTACCATTGCAACCCAATCGATTCCATAGTACTGAAAATATTCCATTTTTCCTCCAAGCACA
>NZ_SHOE01000046.1:0-10706 GCF_012275705.1 Vibrio chemaguriensis | reverse complement strand
TCCCTACATAGAGTTATCTTATTCACATAATTATTTTTATTGTTTTGTTTTTTATATTGGTTAGATCAATAATTATTGACAGTTCCTAACTTATTTTTTGTACTTAGGAAATAAATAAACTTCTCGAAGTAATTTAAATTCGCAATCCGACGATATTTATTTAGCGTTTGATATTTCCATTTTAATAACGATTAATATTTCTTTTAAACGTTGAGTTTATTTTGCTTTGGATATACTAAAAAGGAATTACGTGAAATGAACATGATGAAGACCTCTCTTGCTACTGCCCTACTTGTTGCCTTGGTGGGTTGTCAATCGACTGCAGAACCAGAAGCGGCCGCAGAGCCCGTTGTGAATATGTCTCAAGACGAAGTGGTTGCTTTCATGAAAGCGTGTGACAACCCAGATAGCACGGCGAAAGGACCAATTTCTAAACCACTGTTTGTGGTGGGCACGTTTGCGGATTCCGACTGGAAACACGTGCCTCAACGTCAATACACCTACAAAGGAAATAACTTCTACCAAGCTGTGATTCAAGAAAAAGTAGGCTCCTACAAAATGCAGTATGCGACCGAGTTGTGGTTCCCACAATTTACCGCTAAAGGGAATCGAATGAACGTTGGTGAATTAACACCATTAACATTTGGTGGTTACGGTACAGATACTTCAGTTGATATTAAAGAAGACGGGAAATATGTCTGGAGCCTTCAATTTGAAGGAAAAGGCAAACCGCTTCATGTTATGGTAAATAAGTGTCAATAATATTCCATTCAGTTATTTAAAATCTGTTTTTATTTATTAACCCCTACATGGGAAGCATGTTGGGGTTAATTTTATTACTCAAATGTTTTTACTTAATTTGAGTAAGTTAGGGAGAGTAAAATGCGTAACGTCCGACGTAACCATCGCCTGTATCGATCGCTGCTTGCGTTAAGTGTGATTGGTGCTTTATCTGCGTGTAATTCTTCTGGTGGTGGCGATACTAATAGCAGCACTCCGCTACCGGATACCAGTTATGCTTGCCAAGCCAATGTCATGGCGCAAAGTAACCAACTTCGTACTTATCAAATCATGGTCGAGAGTTTTGTGGATGGTGATGCAAGCATTGGTCACGGTACGGGCTATGGCACCAGTCACCATAATGGCGATTTGCAAGGGGTGATTGATTCACTTGATTACATCCAAGATTTAGGGATGAACGCGATTTGGTTGACGCCGATTTTTGAGTCTGAAGCGATAGCAGGACAAGATCACT
Organism: Vibrio chemaguriensis; assembly: GCF_012275705.1. NCBI lineage: Bacteria > Pseudomonadati > Pseudomonadota > Gammaproteobacteria > Vibrionales > Vibrionaceae > Vibrio > Vibrio chemaguriensis. Next base: position 9,451 of record NZ_SHOE01000046.1, on the reverse strand, counting down.
GGGCCGATCGTTTGGACGCCACGGGCTATTTTGCGACAGATTACTTTAAGATCGACCCAAAATTTGGTGATTTAGCGACTGCGAAAACTCTAGTCGAAGAAGCACACAAGCGCGGTTTATACGTGTTTTTTGATGGCGTATTTGGTCATCACAAAGATGGTTTGATCAAACCATCTCCCTCCGGCTTGTTGCCAACGGGATCGAGTAACCCCGTTGATTACCCGGCCAGTCTCGACTTCTACAAAGAGGTAGCAACGTATTGGATCAAAGAACTCAAGATTGACGGCTGGCGTTTAGATCAAGCCTATCAAGTTCCGACAGACGCTTGGACACAACTTCGTAAAGCTGTCGATGAAGCCTCGCAAGGTGTCACGTACACCAATAGCAAAGGCGAACAAGTGAATCCGTTGGGTTACATGGTGGCAGAGATTTGGAAAGGGGAGTCTGAGATCGCGAATGAGGCGTATGGATCGAACAGCGATCCAGCATTGTGCTCTGCATTTGACTTCCCGATGCGCTATCGCATCGTAGAAACTTTGGCCGTGAATGAGAGCGGCGTGGGTGGTCGCGGTGTGGATTGGCTAGACAACGGCTACAGCACACACAACCAATATCCAACGCATGCGCAGCCGAACTTGATGATCGGCAACCATGATTTAGTACGCTTTGGTGACTTGTTGCAACGCGGAAACTTAGCGGATGTAAATGATGCAGAATATTGGTTACGCCATAAAGCCGCGTTTGCTTTCCAAGCGGCGTACACCGGGCCAATCACGTTGTACTACGGTGATGAAATCGGGGATCAAGTGGATGGTTTTGCCGCAAAAGAAGACAACAACACCTGCGCCATTCAAGGTTTGTGCGATGATCACGTTGCGCGCAGCAGTGCGAAAATTGAAGGTGTGACGGCGACGCTTGATGCAAACCAAGCCGATCTCAAAGCTTACGTGAAATCGCTGATGACGATGCGCAGTGCGCACCCAGCATTGTATCAGGGGTCACGCACGAATTTAGTTGCGAGTAACGGCAGTTATGTGGACTTGAAACAATCTGGTACAGACAAAGTACTGTTTGCGCTAAACACTTCGAAAAGCGCGAGAACAATTATTCTTAATCAGGAAAGTGTTAGTACTGGTGAGTTGGTGGATTTGCTCACGAATGAAAAAATTACGCCAAGCAATGGTCAATATCAAATTCCGATGTCGCCATTACAAGGTCGATTCTTTGCGGTTACACCCTAAGGAAATATCCGGAATCACCGCTCATCAGTTGAGCTGACCAGAAGGTTTTCTCATACACAAGCCAAGTGTTGTTGCTGACCCCCATAGGCGCACACTTGGCTTTTTTCCGTCCGTTTTACTTTTCCCTTAATGGTTTTCCAACGATGTAGCCAACAGGTTGCTTCGCTTTTTGCATTGGCGTTTGTTTTCGGCAGGTAGATATTTGTGAGATAAGCTGCACATTAAAAAGTAAATTAACACTTGTGCAACGTAAAAGTGTGACCGAAGGATTACTTATGCCTTACTAATATGTTTATCGTGTTTGGTATTTACATAACTAATGGAAAAGTATAATGAAATCCATAACGAAACCCCTCTGTCTTCTTGCTGTTATTAGCTCTCCGCTTGCATATAGCCAAATTCTCAATGGTGACTTTGAACAGTGGAATGGCAGTGCGCCTACGCAGTGGTCAGTGATTGACGCTGGCATCGCGGTGTCGCCAAGCAGCGAACAAATCAAATCGGGCGGCCTGGCTGCTCAAGTCGTCGTGAATACAGGTACCCAAAGCAACACTGACCTTTTGCAAACCATTAATGTGGAGCAAGGGAAAACCTATCCGTTTTCTGTCTCGGTTTATCACACCGAAGGAAATGTAAAAGCACGTCTGGTGGTTGATGGTTATCACAATTACTCAGATCCGCAGCAGGTAAACCAGTGGCAAGAGCTGGCGCATAACTATACTGCGAGTTCGAACAAGACCATCAATGTCGGGTTGCGTTTTTATGATGAGGCCGGGTTTGATGGCTCAGAAGTTGTCTACGTCGATAATTTTCAACCGACCGAGACAAGTACACAACCTCCTGTAGAAAGCTGTAGTGATCATGAAGTGGTTCTTACACTCACGACGGACAACTATGGCTCAGAAACTAGCTGGGAGTTGAAAAATAGCCAAGCGCAAGTGCTTTTCTCTGGTCAGGGGTATGAGTCGTCAACCACTGTTGAAAAGACCATGTGTTTAGCCGATGGTAACTACCAATTTACGATTCAAGACAGCTATGGCGACGGCATTTGCTGTGGCAATGGTTCGGGGTCTTACGCGTTGAAGGTGGGAGATAAGACTCTTGCTTCTGGCGCTGAATTCTCGAAAAGCGAAACCACCGACTTTACGTTAGGTGACTCAACCTCAACCCCACCAGTGGTTGATGGTTACTACCAAGCGGCGTCTGGCAAGACGGGCTACGCTCTAAAAACGGCGTTGTTTAACATCATCAACAACCACACTAGCCGAGGTTATTCTGCGGTGTGGACCTTGGTAAAAGATGCCGATATTGATCGTTATTACGAAAATGATGGCTCTATTCTCGATATGTATTCAGAGAAACCTGCGGGCACTGATGCTATCAGCTTCACGAAAGTGACAGACCAATGTGGTCAATACAGCCAAGAAGGGGATTGCTACAACCGTGAACACTCGTTCCCGAAAAGCTGGTTTGGCGGCAAAGTTGAGCCGATGAACTCAGATGGTCACCATTTGTTTGCGACCGATGGCTATGTGAATGCGAAGCGCAGTAACTGGCCATTTGGTGAAGTGGGCACCGCGACGTACGTGTCTAGTAATGGTTCTAAACTTGGTCAAGCAAGCACTGGCCTAGGTTATTCCGGTACGGTGTTTGAGCCGATCGATGAGTTTAAAGGCGATTTTGCTCGTGCCTATTTCTACATGGCAACCCGCTATGAAAATGTAGTAGGTAACTGGGAAGGCAATTCAAGCAATGCGGATGCTGTCCTTGATGGTTCAAGTTCAACGGTTTTTGAACCTTGGGTGTTAAACATGCTGAAACGTTGGCACAAAAATGATCCTGTTAGTGAAAAAGAACAAAACCGCAATCAACAAGTGTTTGAGTTTCAGGGCAATCGCAATCCATTCATTGATCACCCTGAGTTTGTTGAACAGATTTGGGGAAACTAACACCTTCTTGATTTTGGTATCCACCATTTAGTGACGCCAAAAAAACAAAGGGGAAGCGTGATGCTTCCCCTTTTTCATTACGGATGTTTTTAAATGAAACTAGTTTTTCGTTACCGTCACGATTGGCGCCGACTTGTCAGCCGCGTTGAAGTGGAAGTTGTAATTTCCTGCTTCTGCAATCGCAATTTTCAGGTTTGCACTACCGCCACCGACTTCCATCGTTAGCGCTTTACCAAGCTCAACACTGCCTTCGCCACCGAAGTTGGTGTCTGCTGCCCAGTCTGCGCTCGCCACTTTCATCTCGTAGTTGCCCGCCGCTAGGTCAATGTCTAGCGAGTAAACGTCATTTGCTACATAGCTGAACTTCGCAGTTGAGTCTTGCGCTGGCGTATCCCATGTGGTGATAGTGCCACGTAGGTAAAGTGCTGTTTCACCGAACGTTGGTGCATCTGCTGACTTGGTCACTGAAACGACAGGTTTTTCTACGCTTTCATCTTGCACATGTAACGCGTTCAGAGTGAAGTTGTACTTACCAGTTTCAGCGACAGACAATGTACAGTTCCCCGCAGAGCCTAAGTCTAGTGAGCCAGAAGCCAAATCCGCAGCATCACAACCGATGTTTGGATTTGCCCATCCTGAGTCCGCAAATTTGAACTCGTGTTCACCTGCTTCAAGAACGCCAGTTACAGAGTACATGCCGTTGCCAATAAAGGTCATCGCCCAGTCACTGCTATCTGACCACTCGTTCATGGTGCCTTTGACGTAAACCACAGTTTCGCCGTAAGGAGGAATGCTCGATACGTCTTTGTTATCCGTGTTTACTGGTAGGCCTGCACCTTGCGCGCCGTCTTGTGGCTGTACGAATACCGCTGTTGTCAGTGCTGGTACTGTGAATGTTTCATTGGCGAAGCTTGCACCTTTCACGATGTCATCCGCAGAGTTTTGTTGAACTTCATGCAGCTCGAAACCAGTAGCGCCAGCAACTTTGAAAGATTTCTCAGTTGATGTTGAGTTCACAACGGCCACGATCGCATCGTAGTTCGAATCCAAATCGGCACCTGCTGATGTGCCATCGTCGATAGACATCACAATCAAGCCTTCCACTTGGTCTTTCCCTACGTTGCGGAAGTCAACACGGTTCATCACTTCTTGCGCGGTGTCTAAGCGGAACAGTTCGCTTGTACTGCGTATTTTTAGTAGCTCTAGGAATTGTTGCTTAGTCAGCTCGATGTCCGTTGAGTCTGGTTTCGCCGTGCTGTCACCGACGATGGTTTTGATCAACTCCCAGTTTGCACCGTCTTTGTCTTCACGTGGTAGACCAACGTTCCAGTTATTGTCGCTTCCATCGAAGAATACACGGTTGAACCAGTCACCAGAATCGTACGAGTCACGCTGCATTGACTTAGATCGCAATAGCTCAGAACCCATGTGAATGAACGGAATACCTTGACCTAGCATCACCGTTGATAGTGATACAGACTGCATTCGTGCGCGTTCAGCAGATGAAGTACCTGTCGCAATCTTGTAAGCGTTGTTGTCCCACAGCGTTTGGTTATCGTGCTTAGACACGTAGGAAATGTTCTCTGATGGCACTTTTGTGTAGCCTGCTGGAGCACCATTGTAATCAACATTCTTACCAAGTTTGGTTTCGCCTTTGTAATCCAGAAGGACGTAGTCAGCTAAGTTACCAGCCATACCTAGACGAACCAGATCTTGGTTGTGTAGGCGGCCATTCACAGATTCTGCATCAGTTTTAGTTTCTTCGTTCGGGTAAGCGGCGTTACCAAAGCCTTGGTTGAAGCGAAGTGGGTGCTTACCTTCTGAATCTACACCGCCATCAAACGGGCTTCCGCCACGAACTGCGTCACGCAGACGATCAGAGAAAGTACCGATTTCTGTCCCCGCCATGTTGACTTGTGTAGCTTGATCGAAGCGAGCGTTTTGCGCGACTTCACCGAAGTCCCAGCCTTCGCCGTAGAATAAAGTATTCGGATCAATTTCACGGACTTTTTCAAGTGCGTAAACCATGACATCTTTCGGCTGGTGGCCCATAAGGTCAAAACGGAAACCATCGACTTTATAGTCATCCGCCCACACCATCAATGAGTCAACCATCAGTTTACCCATCATTAGGTTTTCGGTGGCGGTGTTATCACAACAGGTTGAGTTTTCTACGCCGCCAGTGTTGACGTTTAGGCGGTGGTAGTACCCAGGGACAATTTTATCCAGTACTGATTTTTCGTTCACACCGGATGCATTCGTGTGGTTGTACACGACGTCCATGACCAGTTTCAGATCCATTTTATGCGTCGCTTGAACCATTTCGCGGAACTCAAGAATACGCTTAGACCCGTTAGGATCGGTCGCATAACTGCCTTCTGGCACGGTGTAGTGGTATGGGTCGTAACCCCAGTTGAAGCTGTCTAGCATGCGAAGATCGTTCATCAACGCTTGTGCTTTGCCCGTTGTTGGGTCGTAGCTATTTAATACCTCTTCAATCACTTTGCCGTCATCTTCGGTCTCACAAATGGAGGCTTCTGGCTTGATGCCACAAAGCTTACCCACGGTGTCGGTGATATCGACTCGCTGGTCAGCGTCTTCATCCACGGTTGCAATATCAAATGCTGGCAGGATATGTAGCGTTGTTAGGCCAGCATCTTTTAAAGCTTGTAAGTGAGATACAGACTCACGCTCAGGTTCTGTAAGCGCCAGATATTTGCCATCAAGACTTGGTGTGCCTTTGCTGTCGTTAAAGCTGAAATCACGAATGTGTGACTCGTAAAGGACATGGTCTTCGTCTTTTTTAACCGTTGGGCGCGCGTAGTTATTCCAATCTTGAGGCATTAAGCTTGGGTCATCTAAATCAACCACTTGCGAGTATCGCGAGTTTTTAGACAAGCTCATTGAATATGGGTCTGTTACCAAACGCGTTTCAACGACGCCAGTTGTTGGGTGGTATACCTTAACTTGGTAGCGATAGTATTTGTTGACAACGTTGCTTTGTGCCTCAGAAACCCAGATACCTGTTGCTGGGTCTTCCGTCATGGCAACGGTCGCTTCTTCTGCTAAGTTTTCATCGTAGATTATCAGATCAACATCTTGGGCAGTTGGTGCCCATAGTTTGAAGGTTGCGGCACCGCCTTCCACAATCGCGCCGAGTTCTTGACCAATCGCGTTACCTGCCTTGGAATCGGCAAACACCGCATCCAAAACGCCCGGCTTTTGCACTTCAGTTGCAGAAATGACGTCACCATTTGCGTTGTAAGCTACCATAACGATTTGTGACTTCAGGATCGTGCGTAGGGTCGCGTCATCGACATCAATGCCTGCAGCTTGGAGGCTAGCAAGGTGACGGAAGCGTGATTTCAGACCATCAGATAAATCACCTGCTTTCGTCAACTCAACCGCTGTGCCACCGGAGATTTGCTTGTCTTCATCCATTTTAATGTCGTTGCTGAGGCTGTAGAACAGCTTCATGGAATCCGCATTGGCTGCCGCTTCCCACGCGATGGTGTTGGCATCTAGCCAATGCGCTTTTTGACCATCAATATCAACAGGGCGTTCTTCGATTGGCTCGTAGTAAAGCTCACTGCTGCCGTGGAAGCCAAACAACCCTTTAGATTCGCCGATTTTCGTCAGCTCCACTTTTGAGTTTGCACTGCCGAATGCTTTCTCATCGCCTTTGTGCAGAATGAAGTTCATGCATTCGTGTGGGTCAGAGGCATCTGGGTTCACTTTCAGTACGTAATAAGCACCGTAGGTGTCGTTGATGCCATCGAATGGATGCGGTGCCGACCAATCCGTTCCTGTGCCAGGAATGCCCATTGCGTCTAAATCTGTGCTGGTACAGCCTTCACCGTTCCACAGGTGCAAGCCCCAACCTTCGTAGTCGCTGGCCGTTGAAGCGGACGCCACGTCGCGTTTGTAATAAATGACGACCTCGTTCTCTCCCGCAGGGTACAAGCCTGAGCCTGGGTTCGTCGTATCTTCGTTCGTGCTATCACTACCACAACCGCTGATGACTGCGACGGAAATCAAAGGCAGTACGGTTTTGGCAATTGTTGATAATTTAAATGTCTTATTGTCCACGTTTACAAATCCATTGTTATTGAATTGATATTGAGCTGCGCGCTGCCTTCGCTGACTCAGTCATCAAGAAGGTTTCGCACACGCTAGAAAGGCAGATGCCGAAAAAGGAAATGTTCAACTAGATGCTAATACACTGAATCATCAGCAAAATGTGAGAGCAGGCAGTTAAGTTTTTTACAAGTGAAAATTTTCTGTCACAGTCGATTCTGTTCACAAATTAAATAATAAAACAGACGCATAGTGAGAGCTTCTGCACATCATTAAAATGTAAATTTTTATAGGAGGAGCAAGGGGGGATGATAGGGGAGGAGAATATCTCAGCCCCAAAACCGTGATTAAGTTCTATAAAAATCGCAGTGATATTTTTTAATTAAAAATAAGTTGCAGTGATATTGCATAAAATACCGCCATTAAGTATTGGCAAGCTTCAGATTTTCGCTAAGTGGTCGTTATATAATGAAGGTAGTCGGCGTTATGTCGGCGCGTAATCTTAAGATTTCCCTGAGAGGGAGATGAATTGGGCCCTGAAACCAAAAGAGGCTATTTATGAGTAGTATGGGCATTGCCATTGCGGCAACTGGCCTTTCACTCGTCCTGATATTTGTGTGGATGATCTCGTTGTCGATGCGGAAACAGAGACTCGAGGCAGAGAGGAAAGCTCGCGAAGCCGCTTATCGAAAGGCGATGCAAAAAGCGCGAGAGCAAGAGCGTAAAGAGCGTGAGTTCAAAGCAGAAACCGGACATATCCCCACCATTTTATTTCTAGCGAAAGAAGCTGAGAAGGACAACATTCGTCAAGCGCTGTATTGGTATGATAAAGCCGCTAAGTTGGACAATGTGACGGGAATGTACGGTATTGTTCGCTTGAGTGAGCGCATGCGTGAAGATGTGATTTTAAAAGAGCAGGCAAACTTTTGGCGTACCGCCATTGCCGGAATGGAAGGGGATACCGAAGCGAAATTTGCGACAGGCAAAGCGTTGGTTTTTGGTCGCGGAACGGAAAAAAATATTCCCAAAGGTAACCAACTGATTGAAACTGCAGCCGAAGAAGGCTGTATTGATGCCATGCTTTACATGGGTGAATGGCAACTTTCACCAGACAATAGTGCAGGACGCAGTGCAGATGCGCTTTATTGGTTTATGAAAGCGGCTGAAAAAGACAGTGCGGACGGAAAGATCCAAGTTGGCTTATGTTACCTAAATGGTGTTGGTACAGAAAAAAGCATGGTCAAAGGCTGCTATTGGCTTGAAAGAGCCGCAGAAGGTGGCAGCGCCGAGGCGATGTATCATGCTGGCGAAGCGTGGAAGGACAAAGGTAAAACAGGCAATGCGATTGCTTATGTTTGGCTGTTTCTTGCTGCCAATATGGGGTATCAGCCAGCGCGTACGTTGCGTGACGAAGTGGCGACCAATATTGGTGTTGACGTCGTCGTTGGATTGCAATCTATAGCGAAACCGTTGCAAAGAAAGCTGGCGTCAGGGATGGTAAGAAAGCATTCCATTATTCGGGCGCTGAACAAGGTGTACAAACGCGAAGCGTATTTTCCTGCAGAGGAGGAGCTTAACGCGGTGTTGAGTGACGAAAATAAAGACGATGCTAACGCATGGGATGAAGCATCGGCGCCGAACTTCCAGCCAGACATGACCACAGCAACGACGGAAGGACAGACAACCACATCGTCCACCGAAAAAAAGCTCTCTAAAGAGGCGCTCGATTTCACGCAGAATTTCCTTCAACCATAATTTATCTTATCCATAAGCCTCATAATTGAGGCTTTTCTTTTGCCTTTCTGTCTCAGTATCTCTGTCGATCACAATTACAGACTGTAAACTTATCTAAGCGATTTATTTACTGGATTGCATACTATTTATTCGATTTTTCAACACATTTTTAGTACTTCGCTAAGGTGGGATATGTTTATCTTCAAATAGAGGGTTTTCCCTCTTTATCTACTTCTCCTGTTGGGCTCAAATCAACTCTCTTCAATTGATAGTAATAATGATTGAAGAGCAATACTTGATGCCCAGAGTAATAGGTGAATAGTATTCATTCTGTCTCTTATACACATCTGACGCTGCCGACGAATAGCTAAAAAAAAAAGTAATAAATGTAATTCAAGTATGAAGTCACAATAATAGACCAGAGAACTGAAACATGTACAACGCCTGTTG
>NZ_SHOE01000045.1:0-10850 GCF_012275705.1 Vibrio chemaguriensis | reverse complement strand
ACCTTTGCCGTGAGAACGAGGCGTACTTTAACGGATTAATTTATCTGGTCAACAATAAATTTTATCTTTTTGATTTAAGTGCTTAAAAAGCGATCCAGACGGTACAATTGGCATTCAATTAGGCCAAGAAACACTCGTTAGCTTTCATCAACTCTAAGTCACACACATGTTGATGCCCATAACTGCTTAGCTTGTAAACGCCTGACTAACGCGGATCGTAGTCACCACTCTCTTCAGCTCTGTAACATCTGTAACAATTGGAGCCCCTACTCTTGGCACTGTTTCACACGAAATATCATATTTTGTTACCGATAACTTTGCATCGAATGTGGTCGTACCTTTATAAAATCATTGACATTTTTTATTTTCAAAAAAAGCTCAATTCATTATCGAAAATATCAATAAATAATGATAGCTTACACTCGTTGCAGTAATTTAATGGACATATATCACATATAAGGACGTGGTTTACTTTGGCGACACACCATAAGAAAAACAAGGTATATCACTAATGTCTATCAAGAATCTTTCTATAGCGAAAAAGATATCGCTATCGTTTTTACTCATTGCCATCGTCAACATTGCGTTTGGCGTATTTTTATCTACAGAGCTCAAAAGCATTAAATCTGAGCTTTTAAACTATACCGATGATACGCTTCCTGCTATGGAAAGGGTAGATTCGATCCGAGATCACTTGTCTCGCTGGCGCCGTGCTCAGTTTGCGACATACACTTATGAAGACGCAGACCAAATCAGAAACAAAATTGCCAGCAACATTCGCGAACGTGAAAAGATCAGCAAAGAGCTCGATTCTTACGGTGAAACGATTTGGCCTGGTGAAGAGCAACAAACTTACCAGCGCCTTATGCGTCAGTGGAAAAAGTACTTGGTCACTATGGATCAGTACAACGAAGCGATGCTAGCCAACGACAAAAGCAAGGCCCACCCTATTTTGGCGAACTCTTTACCTGCTTTCGAAGCGGTTGACTCTGAGCTCGGTGAACTGATCCGTCTACTTAAAAATGCTATGGACAGTAACAAAACTCATATTCTTTCTTCTGTAAATGGATTGAGTAACTCGTCAATTGCAAGCAACGTTATTATTCTGCTTATCATGGTAGGCATGACGTACGTGCTGACACGCCTTATTTGTGGCCCACTAAAACTTGTTGTCGAGCAAGCAAATGCCATCGCAACAGGTGACCTATCAAACGACATCGATCGTAAAGCCATCGGCAATGACGAGCTAGGTGAGCTGGCAGATGCGACCACTAAGATGCAAGATGACTTGCGCCAAGTTATCGACAACGTGATTGCTGCGGTCACACAGTTAAGCAGTGCAGTAGAAGAGATGAATCAAATCTCTGATATTTCTGCGTCTGGTATGAAAGATCAACAACTGCAAATCACACACATTGCTACGGCAATGACAGAAATGAAAGCAGCAGTAGCCGATGTTGCACGTAATACTGAAGATTCAGCGAACCAAGCTAACGAAGCAAACCGTCGTACACAACATGGTGTTCGTGAAACGCAAGGCATGGTTGACGCGATTCATGAAGTTTCAAACGTAATTGGTGCTGCGGGCGATACTGTGGCAGAGCTTGAACAGCAATCGAATAAAATTAACGTTATTGTTGATGTTATCCGTGACATTGCCGATCAAACCAACCTACTTGCTCTTAATGCAGCCATTGAAGCTGCGCGTGCTGGTGAGTCTGGTCGCGGTTTTGCCGTGGTTGCAGACGAGGTTCGAACGCTTGCAGGCCGTACGCAAGATTCAACCAGCGAAATTACGTCGATCATTGAACAGCTACAATCGCTTGCAAAAGACGCGAAATCTGCGACAGAACTTTCTAGAACCAGTATCTCAGAATGTGCAGAGCAAGGCATTCAATCAAAACAGCTGATGAGCGACATTGAACACTCGATTTCTGATATCTCAGACATGGGCACCCAAATCGCCACGGCTTGTAACCAGCAAGACTCTGTTGCAGAAGAGCTTAACCGCAGCATTGAAAACATACACTTGGCATCTCAAGAAGTATCACAGGGCTCAGAGCAAACCGCACAGGCTTGTCGTGAGCTAAGCCAGCTGTCAATTTCTCTTAAAGATGTAATGAGCCGCTTTAAACTGAGTTAAACTCAGTTGATACCTTAGTTGATATTGAATCAACCTCGATTTGCACAAATTGAGTACAATCACTGAGGTATATTGAATCAAGATCTTCAAAAACGCTCCAAAGCACTACTTGGAGCGTTTTACTTCGTCAGGTACTTTCCCCAAGTACTCAATAACATAACCAATACAAAAAACGCGTACGGAGACTTTATGCGCTTAAATAAAACCTTACTATCACTGACTATCGCTGCTGCAACCGTTGCTCCTGCGATGCAAGCTACTGCTGCCCCTCTTCAAATTAGCAACACTGTAGTAAAAGCAGAGCAAGTTCAAGGCGCTAACGCTTGGCTGGAAATAAACTTAGGTCAATTCCGCGATAATATTGAGCAGTTCAAGTCGCACATGGATGGCAAAACGAAAATCTGCGCCGTAATGAAAGCCGACGCATACGGTAATGGCATCGCGGGCCTGATGCCAACCATTATCGAACAACAAATTCCTTGCGTTGCCATTGCAAGTAACGCCGAAGCACAGACCGTTCGCGACAGTGGCTTTAAAGGTCAACTTATGCGTGTACGCTCGGCGGATATTGGCGAGATCGAAGCCGCAATCGACCTAAATATCGAAGAGCTGATTGGTACTGAAGAGCAAGCCAAAGCACTGTCTAAGCTAGCAGAGAAAGCGGATAAAGAAATCAAAGTTCACCTTGCTCTTAACGACGGTGGTATGGGACGAAATGGCGTTGATATGACGACAAAAGCGGGCAAGCAAGAAGCGCTAGAAATCGCTCAACAAGCTGGCGTTAATATTGTTGGCATCATGACTCATTTCCCTAACTACAATGCAGACGAAGTTCGTCAAAAGTTATCTTCGTTCAAAGACAGCTCTGCATGGCTGATTAAAGAAGCGGGCCTAAAACGCGAAGATATTTTGCTGCACGTGGCCAACTCTTACACTGCACTTAATGTTCCTGAAGCACAGCTTGATATGGTTCGTCCTGGTGGCGTTTTATACGGTGATCTGCCAACCAACCCTGAGTACCCTTCTATCGTGTCTTTCAAAACACGCGTGGCATCCGTTCACCACCTGCCAAAAAATAGCACTGTCGGTTACGACAGCAGCTACAAAACGAGCAAAGAAAGCCTAATGGCGAACATTCCTGTTGGTTACTCTGATGGCTACCCACGAAAAATGGGCAATACGGCAGAAGTACTGATCAATGGCCAACGAGCAAAAGTGGCAGGTGTGGCTTCAATGAACACCACCATGGTTGATATTACAGGTATCAAAGATGTTGAGCCTGGTTCTGAAGTTGTACTGTTTGGCTCTCAGCAAGGCAAAACGATTTCGGCAGCAGAAATGGAAAAACATGCAGAGGTCATCTTCCCAGAACTATACACGGTTTGGGGTACTGCGAACCCTCGTGTCTACGTAAAATAAACCCTTTCAGTTATTCGTAACAGAACGAAAAAGCGAGCCTCGTGCTCGCTTTCCTACTCATATACTAATCTGTAACAATCCGTGCTCTTCTCAATTGAACAGAGCTTGCTATTTGCGTTGCGTTACTTTCCTTGAACCCTAGCAAGTGACAAATCCTCTAACCCCTTCATCTTAAAATCGTTCAGGTATACTTGTTTTTTTATATAGCACTTAGTGTTTGAAAGCCATTTCAATTGATGTTAAACATGAAGTTTACAAAAGAATAACAAACGCATTCATATGGCACTGCCCTTTTGGCCTGCTGGCTAGGTATCTCTATGACAGAAAATACTCAACATCTTCAGCGTTCCTCATCGGAGTTGCACGAATTTACCCGGATCGACGTGTGGAACGGTTTCACCCAACTTTTACCTCTGTCCATGTTTGTGGTCATATTTGGCCTCGCATTCGGTGTTGCCGCCGTACAAACAGGGTTAGATGTATTTCCCACTATGTTGATGAGCACACTGGTCTTCGCCGGTGCTTCACAATTTGCCACGCTAGAAATGTGGGGAGCAGAAGTACCTCTGATTCCAGTGCTTATTACTGTATTTGCTATTAATGCTCGTCACCTCTTGATGGGCGCTACGCTTTATCCATGGTTACGACAACTCCCACCGACAAAACGTTACGGTGTAATGCTGGTAGCATCAGACGCAAACTGGGCAATGGCACTCAATGCATTTGGTAGAAAAGAACCAGGTTTTGGTTTGCTTGTTGGCGGCGGCTTAGCGATGTGGTCGTTTTGGATTGTTGGCACCTGGATCGGCATTTATTTTGGTAACGCAATCAAAGACCCGGTGAGCCTCGGGCTCGATATGGTTATGGGATGCTTCCTGCTGTCTATGGTGGTGGCAGGGCCGAAAGACTTAAGGATCTTTGCGATTTGGGCCACAGCAGCAGCCTCTTCTATGTTGGCGTATTGGTATTTACCAGAGAATAGCCACGTAGTGGTTGGCGCCATTACTGGTGGAGTCTTAGGTGCTTGTTGGAAGGAGAAAAAAGCATGAACATCGAAACGAGCGTAGGTGGCACACTGCTTATCATCATCGCTATGGCGTTAGTCACGCTCATAACCCGCTGGGGCGGAGTGTATGTTATGTCATTTATTCCAATTAGCGAACGGGTTCAACGTTTCATCACTGCGATGTCAGGTTCCGTATTAGTTGCCCTTTTAGCCCCACTAGCGGTTGAGGGTGATTACGGTGCTAGAGCAGCACTTTTTTCTACTGCTGTCGTCATGTTCATCGTGAAAAAGCCTCTGCCCGCAATTGCAGCTGGCATCATCGCAGCCGCCGCGGTACGCGCTCTTTAACCGTCCTCAGCTAGATAATTACTTAAGCTCACATTCTTCGATTGTGAGCTTAACCGAGCCTTATAAACTAACCATAACAACTTAGTCTCAACTTAACCACGGTGCTTTTTGGCATTGCTCTTTTAGTAGAGATAAAAAGCCAGTGACTCGCGCTGACCTCTCATGCGCAGCAGAACTCACGAGGGCAACAATATCGGCATTTGGAAGCTCGTAATCTGGTAATAATCGCACTAATTTACCACTATCAATCTGTGACTGAATATCCCATTCAGATCGCATGATGACCCCTAAGTCTCTTAAGGCCCAGTCTTTAATCACTCTGCCCTCATTACTTGCAAGTGAAGGACGAATTCGAACATTTTCTATGGCTCCTGAGACTGTATGAGTAAAGCTCCACAACGTGACATCTTCATTATTTTCTCTCAACGCAATACATTGATGCCTCTTAAGATCTTGCGGAGTTTCAGGCTGTCCATAACGTGATAAATACTCCGGCGAAGCGCAAACAAAGCGCTTGTTTGGGGCTAAACTCACCATCTTAAGGCTGGAATCCGCCAGGTGACCAATGTAGATGATAATGTCCCATTTATGATGGTTGGCCCAGTTTGGCTTATCTGATAACTCTAGCTCCACTTCTAGGCGCGGATGAGCTTTTTTATACTCACCTAATAAAGGTGCTATCACATCGTTGCCAAAGCCAAGGGGCGCCAATACTCTTAGACGACCACTGACATCCCCTCTGCTTTCATTGAGTTTATCGGTGAGTTCATCCAAATCCTCAAGGATAGAACTACCTGTATCGACTAAAACGCGCCCTTCTTCTGTTAAGCTAACTATGCGCGAAGGCCGTTGAAGTAACTTAAGCGATAGCTTCTTTTCGATATGTTGAATACGCTGAGTGACTGATGGAGGCGTTATATTGAGCGCACGAGCCGCATCTGCCAATGTTCTATGGTTAGATACTACCACAAGAAATCGAATATCTTCTGTCGTTAACATTAACTTCCAACCTAATGTATAAGTAGATTTTTGTTAATATAATTCAACTTCTTCCTACTTCATAATCATTTCATCAATAGTTAATTTCACTTTGCAAGCTTAGGTAAATGAAATGATTAAGCATACAGAACACCCTAATATAGAAAAACAATACAATGCTATTGGCACACCATTTCTCTATTTGGACAAACAAAAATTTTTGAGCAACCTTACTCAAATGCGCAGTCATATGTCGAAACTAGGCACACCACTAAGGCCCCACTTTAAGACAGTAAAATCGTTAGATGCGCTTCCTTACTTAATTGACTCTATAGAGGACCCAATCACTGTATCCACCCTTGAGGAAGCAGAACAGCTTGCCAGTTATGGTTGTAAAAACATTCTCTATGCTGTTGGCATATCAAAAGAAAAGCTATTGCGAGTCGAACTGCTACTGAAACGCGGTATGAGTATTGTGGTTTTACTTGATAGCATGGAACAAGTCGATTTCGTTAACACCTACTGTCAAGAACGTGGTTGTGTTATTAGCTGTCTGATAGAGATTGATTGCGACGGACACCGAGGTGGTGTAAGTGCAGATTCCGAAGCCCTAATTGCAATGGCTAATAGCTTAGATAAGGGTTTGGCCGATTTTAAAGGGGTGATGCTCCACGCAGGTGAGTCTTACCACTGTAAGTCTCGAGAAGCATTAAACCAATCCGCCAGTAATGAAGTAGCGACTGCACAACTTGCAGCGAAACGCCTCGAGTCGGTTGGGATTTACTGCGAAATAGTCAGCGTGGGGTCTACCCCGACGGCATGCTCATACACAAACACAAGTGGAATCACAGAAGTCAGAGCTGGCGTCTATTCGTTGTTTGACTTAGTGATGCATCGGCTTGGAGTGTGTACCTTAAACGATATCGCAATCTCAGTAGTAAGTAGTGTTATTGGACACAACAAATCGAGGGGGCAAATATTTGTTGATGCTGGTTGGATGGCTCTTTCTTTAGATAAAGGCCATGACGAACAATGTTATGGCGTGGTTCTCCAACCGAACGGCCAAGAGAATCAAATACTGAAAGTCGTGCAGGTAAATCAAGAGCACGGCATACTCGAAGCGGCTTCTGGAAGCGAGATCGACTTCGAATGTTTTCCCATTGGTTCTAGATTACACATCGTCCCAAATCATGCATGCTCTACAAGCGCGATGCACAGTAAATACCATGTCTTTGACTTGGTAGAGGGTCAAATTGAGCAATGGCAACGTATTTCAGGGTGGTAAACATGATTTATCTAGATGAAAAAACGACAGCAGCGTTAATTTCTCACGAGCTGGCATACAAAGCGGTCAAAGCGGCATTTTCTTCAGTACAAGATCAGCACTCATCAATATTTCCGGTCGTTAACGCATCAGGCCCGATCGAAGGCTCAATGTTTTCACTCAAATCAGCATGCACAAATCAATTACTTGGTTGGAAAATGGGAAGCTATTGGCCTTGTAATAATCAGTTTGGGCGACCAAACCATGGCACTCATATCTTTCTTCTTTCACCGGATACGGGGGAAATGAAAGCCATTTTGTCAGCAAGTTTGGTCAATGCCTACCGAACTGCAGCAGCTGATGCCATCGCTGTTGATCTACTGGCGAGACAAGATTCATCTGTACTCGCGTTATTTGGCACAGGCCATCAAGCTAAATACGAAGCGCTTGCCATTTCAAAAATTAGGAACCTATCTAAAGTCCTGATTGTTGGTAGAAATCAGACTAACGCCAACCAACTAGCGCAAGAGCTAAGCAAAGAAGGGTTAACAACAGACATCAAATCCGCTCAAGAAGCCTGTGAAAGCGCAGATATTATTGTTACCGTTACAGCGTCCACCGCTCCTTTGTTTGAATCTTCATGGGTAAAACCTGGAACTCATATTTCTGCAATGGGAGCAGATAAAATAGGAAAACAGGAACTTCCACCATCGCTATTTGAGAACACCACCCTCTACTGTGATTATTTATCTCAGTCCAAAGCGATTGGTGAGTTCCAGCATGCGCCAGATAAAGAGATCTATCAGATCGGTGACAAGCTTCAATTAAAAGAAAGGAACAAAAACGACATTACTATTTTTGATAGCTCAGGAATTGCCTATCAAGATCTTTATATTGCGCAAATGGTTTTAGATAAATACCTATCCAAGGAAGATTACCATGAATAACGTTAGCTTTTTAAAAATAAACGGTAACACCATCGATGACATTATCGACCTCTCCGTGGAAGAGTCCCAAAAACACCTCATTGCTAATAACGCAGAATGGCTTGCAGAGGCGAGTTTCAACGACGATAGCGTCAGTTACGGCATTTATTTAGACGACAAGCCAGCAGGGCTCATCTCTCTTATCGATCCAAGACTACTCGACAAGTTCGATGATCACTTTCAAAAGGATCATTTGTACGTGTGGCGCGTCATGATTGACCATCGTTTTCAAGGAAAGGGATTGGGAAATCAAGCGATTAATTTTAGTAAGCGATACGCTTCCATTATCGGTTTACAAGGCGTGTCCCTGACCACAATGGATAAAGAGGAAGGGAATGCTCTCCATATTTACCAAAAGCTTGGTTTTACCCCAACAGGAAGAAGACTTGATGATGAAATTGAGTTGATTTTTAGCGTCAAAGAGTAAAAAGCCAACCTGGTCGGCCATATAGTGTTCCACCAGGTTGACTTGATGAATATTCAATGCTTATGCACAGCAGTTACAATTGCGCTTATATTTGTCCATTTTGCCAATACCAGGGTTAAAGGTGTTGGTTGGATCTAGCTCGTGGTAAAACTTCTGCAGCGAATTTTCAGCTTCGTACAAGTGACCCACATTATGTTCTGCTGGGTATTTAGCACCACGGCTATTGAGGTGTTCTAGCATCAGCTTTTTCATCAACTTCGTGTCGGTCCCTTTTTTGAAAATGTAATCTTGATGGAATACATAACACATAAAGTGGCCATAATAGAGCGCTTGAACAAGGTTCTTACTCACTTCTTCTGGTAAAGTTTCTAACCACTCTTCATCATTACGTCGCAAAGCGATATCAAGTGCAACGATGTCTTCTACGTCTTTTCGGTGAATCGTCTCGTAACGAATTGCTGCACCTGCTGCTGCAAAGCGATGTAAATAAGCTTTTTTACCCTCTTCCGGCGTACACTCGAAGAAATCACAGTCGTCTTCAACAGCCCAAACTTCTTTGAGGTATTTTTGCGCTTCAGCAATACCACCATCACTCATTTTCAATACCAGGTGATGCTCATACTTGTCACGGAAATCCAGCATTCGTTCTGGTAAATGTTGTGGGAACAACTTACTCGCGTAGTACAAAATGGTATCCGGCAGGTATTTACTAACAAACGGGACGCGCTCTAAGAAATTTTCTACTTTAGCTTTAAGTGCAAACATTTTTGGCAGCTTATCTGTGCCTAATAAGTCGATGGATAAGAAGACATCTTTGCCGTACTTCTCTGCCATGTTGAAGATATCTCGATGCAAGTATTCTCCCATCTCAGGCAAGTTCTCAAACGTAGATAAGAAATCTTTTCGCAGCTTCGTCAGTTTCGCAGGATCATTGGTGCCAAGGTAAAAAACCTGCTCTTTTTCGGGTACTGGGTAGCTATCAACTCGAACGGCGAAAACACCCAATTTGCCAGCGCAGCCACTGGCTTCAAATAATCGACGTTCATCGGCATTAAAGCGAGAAGGAATGTCAGAAGTCACGTCTCGAACACGTTCATCGTATTCTTTGTCTGATGCCATTCGCTCGTCATGAATGATCTTCGCTGGGTCAAAGTTTCCTTCTTGCAGGTTTGTCAGAATTTCTTCTGGCGTTTCACCTAACCCTTCAATACCAAGGTGGTTAACCAGGTGTAACTGGCCTTGCTTATCGACCTGCGCATAGATCGCCAGTTCGGTGTAAGCAGGACCACGCTTGACTAACGCACCGCCTGAGTTATTGGCGATACCACCAACCACAGTGGCACCTAATGATGAAGAACCGATGATAGAGTGCGGCGCTCGGTTCACCGCCTTCAATTCTTTTTCCAATGAGTGCAAACTTGCACCAGGCAAGCATACCGCCTGCTTACCGCCATCTAATAAGTGAATCTTCTTGATTTTGGTAATATTGATCACAACCACATCACGGTCATAATCATTACCACTTGGAGCTGAGCCTTCTGTTAAACCTGTTTTGGCAGCCTGCATAATAATAATGCAGTTTGCTTCAACGCACTGTTTAATGATCTTCCATTGTTCTACAAGAGTATTAGGAAACACGATAGCAAGCGCAGTGCCACTACCTGAGCGAAAACCCGAGCGGTAGTATTTTGTTTTAACCTCGTCGGTTAGGACATTTTCTTCCCCAACGATAGTTTTAAATTCGTCAATCAGCTGCTTTTGTTTCATATCCGTATCTCTCGTTATTGTACTTCGCTCACATCACCGTTTAGTGACGGTAATGGGCGTTTGAGCCACTATAAGCAGTCCATTTCTCGGCGTCTATGTCAGGCGGACGAACAATACGTAATCAATAAACAACAAACAAAATAATTCTTTATTTTTCTGTTACTTATCTTTCACATTTGAGAAATTTAACGTAAGAAACAGACCGTTTCTTAAAAGAAACAATAGCAAAACCATTTGTTAACAGTTGTGCGAGGTATCTTGTTATCAATATTAGTGATAAAACAAGGAGAAAGCTTAAGCTTCTAAATTTATAAGAATTATTAGAAATGAAGATGGAAACAATAACTCAACACCAACATAACGATTAGTGTTGAGTTATTGTCTTAAAATCGATGATTTTGACTTTGAAAGCTGGTGTATCTGTCTCTTATACACATCTCAAAAAAAAAAAAAAAAATAAAAAACAAAAAAAAAAAAAAAATACATAACACACAAACATTGCGATATAACTC
>NZ_SHOE01000044.1:0-11989 GCF_012275705.1 Vibrio chemaguriensis | reverse complement strand
ATATTTTCAAGTATTTGTTATATTGGCTGTTAATACATGATTAATAAATCAATCTGGTTTATTGTTTTTTTTTGTTTAAGGAGATGTGTATAAGAGACAGATCTAGTATAGTAATATTTCCACTGTCTATTTTTTTAATTAAAAATAAAAGCTCAAAAAAATTAAAATTTTTCATTCTAGCTAGTGTGCTTGTGAGTGTTTTTATTTTGGTAAACGTAAAAATATTCACATCTATTAATTTTAATAATGTAATTTTGACAAAGCTTACATATGCTTTATCAGGGATGCTTGACTCTGGAATGATGTCTCAATCGATAATAACAAACATTAAAGGTCTTCTGTTCTTTTTGGTACCATTTGCAGTGTTGTTTGTTCGAAGAAAGCTAGATAAGACCTTCTACCCATTTTTAGCTATGACAGTCTTTGTTATGAGTACATCTTACCTACCAAGTCTGTCTTTCCGTGTTACTATGCCTATCTATGCATTGTTAACTGGCTTTTTATACTTTAACTACTTGGGGCGAACTAAACTGTGTTTGGGGGTAGTTTTCCCTATACTCGTATTCAGTCTGTTCAACTCGACATATTTCTCCAAGTTAAACTATGAGAGATACGCAATGTTTGATACAAAGCCGTTTTACTTCATTCCGTCACTATTTGAAGACAGAGTTTTAAAGATAGATAGGTTCTCTTTACCTAAGATTTCAAATCAAGAAAATGAAAACAAATTATAAACAAGAGACAATAATGAAGAAAATATTATTAGTTAACAGAGGTACTTGTAATAATTTGGGAGACCAAGCTATTAATGTTGCTTTTGAAAAATTTCTTAATAATGAAATTGGCTGTGATGTTGTGTGTGAAGACTATACTTCTAAGTCTCAAAATGTGAATACCATTAACGCTGGTCAAGATGTAAGTCCTTTAAAAGGATTTCTTAAAAAAATTCTTCCTCTCAACCTAATTTGGTTTTTTAGAAACTATAGTCGAATCAAGAAATGTATCGATAATAACTTACCTGACTTAATAGTCGTTGGCGGTGGACAGTTACTGCTTCATGGCAGATTTAGTGTTGCTGCTTTTACTTGGGTTTACCTTGCAAAGAAACTCAATAAGAAAATAGTTTTTTCTAATGTTGGCTATGGAGGGAATTATTCTTGGTTGGAAGGTAAGCTTATTAGTTGGGCTGTAAATCATGCAGATGGTATAAACTTCAGAGACAACAGGTCATCTAAGATGATAGATGATTTATATAGTGTTAAATCAGTGGTTTCTGGAGATGTCGTATTTACTGAAAAAACCTTAACATTTTGTCCTGAAAAACAGACTCTTATCGCCTTGGGTATTACAGCGCTCTCTGTATATAATATGTATAACTCCAAACTTGAACGGGATGAATATTACAATTTATGGTTGGAGTTTTTAAGGAAGAACAACATATCAATCTCCAATGTCGTGTTGACCTATACTACTCAAGAAGATAGCGTCGAATGTGAGCTTTTCAAAGAATATATAAAGAGAGTACATAATGTTGATCTTGATATTCTCTATAATAAAACTTTGGATGATTATAAGAGAAACTTAGAGTCGATGTCTCTTGTTGTGTCTGGGCGTATGCATGGTTTGATTTTGGCTATAAATAGTGGCTGTAGAGTCATTACATTTCCTATTTCTAATAAACTTAAGTCTTTTGATGATATTATTATTTCCGAAGATCTTGTTGAATTTAGAGAACGAACTAAAAAAGAAACTAGAAAATTCATTAATAGTCATTTGTAATTATGTGAGGTTGATGTGAAATTAGGTATTTATGCCAACTGGAATATATTTCTCGCTGATGGTGGCTTTTATGTCGAAGGAATACATAAAAAGTATCTTGATCAGTTCGTTAAAAAAACAGAACAGGTTACATTGCTATGTTCCTCATCTAGGAATTCTGATATTCCAGAAAATTTTGAGTTTGTTTCTACTCAGGACGTAAAACTAATACAGTTACCTGATTTTAATTCCTATTTAGGGGCCTTAAAAAAAAGCCATTCAATTTGGAATGGAATGAAAGAACTCCTTTCTGTTTCAGACTTTGTTTACTTAAGAACACCAGAACCATTTAGCTGGTTTGCAGCTGTACTGAAAAAAGATCAAGTTCTAAATTATCATTTTACTTCAAATCCTTTAGAGGTGCTTAGGGGTAGAATGAAAGATGATTTCATTAAAAATCTATTTAAAATATTAATTTTTTATCCAGAATATTTTCTTATTTCACTTAGTGCTTATTTTAATTTCTGCTCTGCTAATGGTAGCTCTGTACTAAAAAATGTTCCTTTTTTTATCAGAAAGAAAATTGATGTTTTGGTAGAAAGTAGTATTTTATCTACTGATGAATTCTCTTCACCTAACCTATTGCCCAATGAAAGCTTTAACTTTATTTGTGTTTCTCGTCTTCAAGAAGGTAAAGGTTTAGAGTTATTGATTGAGGCTTTCTCCGAATTAAAAAAGGAAAACGCAAGTAAGTCTTTTTCCTTGTCTATTGTTGGCAATGGTCCAACTTTAGAATCATTACTATGTTTGACTAAAAAATTGCATATTGAAGATGATGTTAAATTTCTAGGTTTTATTCCAAATGGTCCTAAACTTAACCAGGTGTATCAGGAGCATAACATTTTTGTAAATCCATCCATTTCCGAAACTGGACCTAGAACGTTAATTGAAGCCCTATATAACAATTTATATTGTATATCTACTGATGTTGGTTATGTCCGTGATGTGATCGATGGAAATGATTCGCTAGGGGTTTTAGTCGAGCCTAATTGTAAAAAAGCGCTGGAGGCTTCATTGAAGTCAGTGGTTCAAAACTTCGACCTATCAGATATTAATAATACTAATAGACGAAACTTGATTGAAGGTTACACATTGGACTCATTTATTAGTAATGTTCTCAAGAAAGGCTAAGGGTTAAGTATGAAGAAAAGACTAAACTTTTTGTACAGTTGGTTTGTTTGGGGGGTGACTTTTTTCTTTCCTGATGCTCCTACTATAATGAGGTTCCGAGGGTGGTTATACTCTTTTTTCATGCCTAGTTGTGGTAAGAACTTTCAGGTTGCTTCTAGCGTCAGGATATTAGGCTTGGCGAATTTAAGTGTTGGAGAGAATGTCTTTCTAGCAACCGGCGTTGTTATAAATGCTCGCGAAAGAATAACTTTGCATGATGAAGTTCTAATAGGTATTAATACTTTGCTTGTTTCGTCAAACCATACTAAGAAGAACGGGTCTTACAGGTTCGGAAAACCGACAGGTTCCCCGATTATTATCGGCCAAGGAACTTGGATTGCTGGTAATGTTGTTATCGGTGCTGGAGCAACTATTCCCCATAGTAGCTTGATTGGAGCAAACTCATACGTTAACAAGAAGCTTACTGCAGTAGGTCTGTACGCAGGTAGTCCGGTTAGATTGATCAAAGAGGAACTCTAAATTGACTTTTATGGTTTCTATTATCATGCCAACTTACAACTCTGATCAAACAGTTGTAGAAAGCATTCAAAGTGTACTATCCCAAACGTACAAAAACTGGGAACTTATAATCGTAGATGACAGATCTACCGATAATACTTGGCAAGTCATTCAAACATATGCTGATAAGTACGACAACATTCGTGTATATCAGAATAAAGAAAACCTAGGTGCTGGAGCGAGCCGAAATTTTGCGATAAAAAAAGCAAAAGGTCGCTTTATTGCATTTTTAGATTCTGATGACTTATGGATGGAAAATAAACTAGCAGAGCAGATTCTATTCATGCTTGAGAATAACTATCCACTCACATACACCCACTATAGCCGTTTTAACAATGAAGAAGAGCTAAGTGTTGTAACTGCACCCGAATATACAACGTATAAAAAACTTATGTATAGTAACGTTATCGGATGCCTAACTGCAGTTTATGACACACAGGCACTAGGTAAGCGCTATATGCCGCTTATTCGTAAACGTCAGGATATGGGATTGTGGTTAGATATACTGAAAGATACTCCCAAAGCTTACTGTCTACCTAAGCCATTAGCAAAGTATCGGATGGATAGTGGTATGACAGCTAACAAATTTAGCGTTTTGTCATACCAATGGAAGTTCTATAGAGACGTAGTAGGTTTGAGTTTGCCAAGAAGTCTATTTACATTTTCTGTCTATGCCGTTAAAGGTACGATGAAACACCGAACTAAGCGCAAGTCTTAGTCTCGCTAATCTCCGTAGAACCTAGTAACACAAAATACGCATACAAAAAGAGCAGCTACCGTAAGGCGCTGCTCTTTTTTATACCTACGATCCGTTCGGTTTAATTCGCCGTTTTCTAGCGCCCCATCCCAAACAACACTGTTTTAACCGTAAGGAAAAGAATCTTCACTTCCATCATCCAGTTTTGGTGTTTGATGTAGTAGATATCGTATTTATGCTTCCAAATAGCATCTTCTACCGATGCGCCGTAAGGGTATTTTACTTGGGCTAGACCAGTTACCCCAGGTTTAACGGCGTGACGAAAGCGGTAGTAAGGAATGGCTTTTTCCAATTCAGAGATGAACACCTCGCGTTCTGGGCGAGGACCAACCATCGACATCTCTCCCTTTAGTACATTGATTAACTGAGGGAGCTCATCTATGCGAGTTTTACGAATAAAACTGCCGACTTTCGTTACGCGAGCGTCATTCTTAGTCGCCCATTGGGCACCGTTCTTTTCCGCATCGTTTCGCATCGAGCGAAACTTGATCACTTCAAACTCTTCATTATATTGGCCAGTACGACGCTGCTTAAAGAATACCGGGCCTGGTGACTCCAGCTTAATGAGCAGTGCCGTAATAAGCCCTACTGGGATAGCAACCCACGATAGCATAAAAACAAACAAGAGATCGATGAAGCGCTTTTGCCAGCTGTTCTTACGATTAGAGAGGATAGAAAAAGCTTTTTGGTGTAAGAAGTAGCCGCTATGCAAGAGCTCAGTTTCAGTGTAGCCAAGTGAACGATCAAAGTAGCTCACTAAAGGCTCAACCCAAGCACCTAGTTCTGTCGCAGCTACAAGAAACGCTTGTTGCTCAGGGTTTAGGTGTGAGCTTTTGAAGTGGCAAAGGGTTTTACTCTTGAAATCCCTAAGGGCATAGTTATTAACTTGTGCGTTAATCTCAGGGTGTCTCTTAAGTACTTGAGCAATCTTTGCTTCGTCTTCTTTCGGACAGTAGATATAAAGGCAAGCGTCTGCTTCACTTGCGGATAACTCGTCCAATGCTGATGTTATGCTGATAGAATTATTTTTAGTTAATTCAGAAGCTTCTCGTTCTTGAAGCGTGTCGCTCATACTGTCTGTCATAGGAATGGAATAAGTTGTTTTCGACTAGCCAATTGCTTACAAGTCGGCGATTATAATTTAATTCGTATAGAAATTATATCCCTTAATCCAGAACATGCTTGTAACTTTGTTAATTTTCTTGAACCTGAGTCCTTACTTATGGCTTGTTTTTGAATCTTGACGTAACTATATCAATGAATTCGACAAACTATGTTTGCGATATATTATGTTGCCTCGAAATTAAATGATTATCTAATTCACTATATTACGCAGTTATATCCGAGGTTGATTAGTTTTTGATAAAGCGCTTTTTTCGAATCTTCCTCACCATGTATAAGGTGAACCTCTTTAGGAGGAGTAGGAATGGCAGTTACAAATTGTATTAAGTCGTTCATATCGGCATGCGCAGAGTAGCCTGACATCGTATGAACTTGAGCTTTCACTTTCACGCGCTTACCTTCAATCAATACACTTTCTTCTCCATCCTGGATACGCCGACCTAAAGTCCCTTCCGCTTGATAGCCAGCAAATAGAACATCATTTCTTTCATCAGGCAGTAAAGCTTCCAAATAATTGACGACACGGCCACCTTCA
The DNA here is from genome assembly GCF_012275705.1 of Vibrio chemaguriensis. Taxonomy (NCBI): domain Bacteria; kingdom Pseudomonadati; phylum Pseudomonadota; class Gammaproteobacteria; order Vibrionales; family Vibrionaceae; genus Vibrio; species Vibrio chemaguriensis. Next base: position 6,068 of record NZ_SHOE01000044.1, on the reverse strand, counting down.
CACATTCCGGAGGCTGCAACCACGATAGCGGTTTCTGATGTACTTGCGAGACGGTTAACGAGCTGTAAATGGTCTGCGTGGCTTTCGATCGTAATGCATTGGTCAAACGCGAGAGGATGTCGATGATGATCGAGTCGCTCTTTCGCTTCAGATCCCCAAAGTTTTTTAAATTGGCGATAGGTATTGGTCACCTTTTTAGCCAAAGGAGAGTCGAGAATAATAGGCAGTGAATCTTGCAAAGCGTGCTCATGTATAAGCTGCTCTATATCAAAGAGTAACTCTTGGGTTCTCCCGACACTAAAAGCTGGTATCACAATTACGCCACCATCCCTAAGTGCGTGCTCAATAATAGAAAGTAATCGCCTGCTGCGAGACTCTACATCCTCGTGAATTTTATTGCCGTAAGTCGACTCGATAAACAGGTAGTCAGCTTTTTCCGGTGATAAGGGATCCGGTAGGAGAGGTGTGTTGCGAGGTCCCAAATCCCCAGAGAAAACAACAGCCTCCTGGTTTGATAAATGAAATTCAACATATGCTGAGCCTAAAATGTGCCCAGCAGGTTGAAAGCGCAGAGAAGTACTCTCTTCTATTTCTACCCACACTGAGTAAGGACAAGGACGAATAAGCGCTCGAATAAAATCGAGCACTTTCTCTCTTTGATGACGTCGCATACCCAATTGGAGCTTTAAACCATCTTCTAACATAAGCGGCACGAGCTCAGCGGTGGCTTCCGTACAGTAGATAGGGCCCTTATAGCCAGCTGCTAATAGCCAGGGCAGCCTACCAATATGATCGATATGAGAATGGGTCAGCACTACCGCTTTGAGATGAGCGATAGAAAAATCGATACCCCAACTCTGCTGCTGAGCATTGTCTTGGCCTTGTAGCAAACCACAGTCGATCAGCACACTTCCATTTTGTAACACGAGCTCGTGACAAGAGCCAGTAACCGTATTTTTCCCACCGTGGTGCAGTACTTTCATAACAAAACGACGCTTTTATCTTTGCTAGCTTACGCTTGTGAGTATCTATTTTACACATAGTCAAACCTCACTACTTGGCAGCGATTCGGTAAATCGCTCAGTAGGTAGGTAGGGTAAGCAGGCAGATAGTGAATAAGTGAGCGTATTGTAGGCAAGCAAAATAGGAGAAAGAAAATGGCAAAACTGAAAGTTTAGAGAGACTTAGATATTCGTCATAAATTTGACTACGTTTCATTGCAACCGCTTGTGATGCAATTCATATTATTGCAACTATTTTCATTTAAGCTTTTGGAATCAGCATCACTGGCTGTTTAGTGCTCGTTGGGTAAATGGGTGTCTGATAATTATAATTTTATAAAACACGCCACATTTATGACGGAATAAGTGTCAGAAAAAAGACATTTTTTTGTAAGCTTTTTACACGTTCTACTTTTAGTTGCAACGTGTTTACTATACAATTCGTCTCCTGTTTGGAAATGCAACCGTTCACATTACGTGCAAAAACTTGCTTCTAGGAGCCAGACCTAGGGGCGGTAGCGTGCCCAAATCATCGGTGAAGCCTCCTTCCTAATAAAAGAAAGAGGTCAAACTAAAGAATTTTCAATAATAATAAGCACCTAAGTGCATTTCTGGCAAGATTGATTTATAAAAAACGAGAACTATTACAAATTTATGTAATTCCCTTTTGTCAGAGGGATGCTCAAAGCTAACAAAGTGGCGAGCAAATGTTGGTTAGGCATAGGTTACAATTTAAATCTCCATTTCTCATACCTATCAAAACCAAGCACTAAGCGTGTAGAAGTAGTTAACTGTCGGCTCAAACCGTTAGTTAGCATATACAAGCTTTGTATTTGGCCTGCCTATAAAAAGCTGTGAAACCGTGACCGTCATGAGCGAGTATCGGGGTGATTCAGTTACTTACATATTCAATATTAAAAATGAGCGTTTGCTGTGCGTTACAACCCATGTTGTCTAATGTGGTTTTGTCACGCCAAAAAATCACCTGCTTGTTCTTAGGTTCGGCTTATTCAGATATGAGCGAAAAAGAATCAGCAGTATCGGACCTGTGATGCAATGGAATCCGTAAAGGGAATCAGTCGGATGCGTTATAGATTTACCTCAAACTTATTTAATAACACAGTTGGCTATCATGAATAATGCATATTTATTTGTATTTATTTTGTCGTTCGTTCTACTTTTTGTTATGCGCAAGATCGCTAAGCGCGTAGGTCTAGTAGATAAACCCAATGCAAGAAAGCTTCACCAAGGTGTGGTGCCACTTGTAGGAGGGATCTCCATTTTCTCTACTATACTGGTGGGGTTCCTTCTATTCTTACCAATGAATGACAACCTATCACTCTACTTATCTTGTTCGGCTGTACTCATCGTGCTCGGTGCATTAGATGACTACTACGATGTAAGTTTCAAAATTCGCCTTATTATCCAAGCAGGAATATCCCTTGCGATGATTTACATCGGGGGCCACAGCTTACACGATTTAGGCTACTTAATGGGGAGCGAAACCATTGCCCTTAATGAAGTCACTGGCGCAGTGATCACCGTGATTGCGGTAATAGGCGCAATTAACGCATTTAATATGGTTGATGGCATAGACGGCTTGCTGGGCGGGTTAGCCTCGGTCACCTTTACAGCATTAGGTATTGTATTTGCCTACAACGGAAACGAATATTTAGCCACGATCTGTTTAATGATCGTGACTGCGATGCTTCCTTATATCTTCCTGAACTTAGGTTTCCCACTTGGTCGCCGCTTTAAGATCTTCATGGGTGATGCAGGCAGTATGTTTATCGGCTTTACCGTGGTCTGGATGCTGATTCGCGGCACGCAAGAACCAGGAGCTGTAGCCTTCAAGCCAGTCACAGCACTGTGGTTGATAGCTTTACCGTTGATGGACATGGCAACCATTATGATCCGTCGTATTCGTAAAGGTCAGTCACCATTCCAACCAGACAGAGAACATCTACACCATATTTGTCAGCGTATTGGGCTTTCTCCAGGTGCAACGTTAATTTTCATCTGTTCGATGGCATCGATTTGTGCTGCGGTAGGCTTATGGGCTGATTTTAATAATATTAGTGAATCAATAATGTTTGTGGCATTTTTAATTCTCTTTATATGCTATTTCTCTGTTATCAGCCATATTTGGCGCATCTCTTCTTGGTTAAATGTTTGGAAAAAGCGTCATAGAATTACCACTGAGCAATTATAAGTTACATATAGGAAAATTATTTTTATTTTATATTTGGCTAGGAAAAAAGAATGACAATGAAAAAGATTTTAACAGTTTTTGGAACGCGTCCTGAAGCTATAAAAATGGCACCTTTAGTTCATGCTCTATCAAACGATCCACGTTATGATTCTAAATGTTGCGTTACCGCGCAACATAGAGAGATGTTAGATCAAGTATTAGAACTATTTGAGATAAATCCTGATTATGATCTTAATTTGATGAAGGCAGGACAAACTTTAAATGATGTCTCGGCCAAAATTATTCAAGAATTAAAACCTGTTCTTCAAGATTTTAAGCCCGATGTGGTATTAGTGCATGGGGATACGGCTACCACGTTTGCTGCGAGTTTAGCTGCGTATTATGAGCAAATAGAAGTAGGCCATGTTGAAGCAGGTCTTCGCACTGGAAACATATACTCTCCTTGGCCAGAAGAGGCCAATCGACGTCTAACTGGTGTTTTGACGAAATATCATTTTGCTCCTACTGAAACATCGAGAGATAACTTACTTCGAGAAAATTTTTGTCCAGAAGATATATATGTAACAGGTAATACAGTAATCGATGCATTACTAATGGTTAGAGAAAAAATTGAAACCAATACAGGGCTAAAATCTCAGCTAGAGGAACAATTTCCGTTCTTAGACGAAAATAAAAAGTTGATTTTAGTTACAGGACACCGACGAGAAAGTTTTGGGGGGGGCTTTGAAAGAATTTGTGAAGCTTTAGCACAAACTGCGAAAAGTAATCCAGATGTTCAAATCTTATACCCAATGCACTTAAACCCGAACGTGCGTGAACCAGTTAACAGAATATTGGGTGATATTGACAATGTTTTATTGATAGAACCACAACAATATCTGCCATTTATTTATTTGATGGACCGAGCCAATATCATTTTAACCGATTCTGGCGGCATCCAAGAAGAAGCGCCATCGTTAGGCAAGCCAGTTTTAGTGATGCGTGATACAACAGAAAGACCAGAAGCGGTTGAGGCAGGTACGGTAAAATTAGTTGGCACAAGTACGGACAAGATAATTACCGCATTAGAAGTCTTATTAAAAGATGAAGCGACGTACAAAGAAATGAGTTATGCACATAACCCATATGGTGATGGCAAAGCTTGCCAAAGAATTTTAAACACATTAGCAAAATAAAATTTAATATCGGAATAAATTATGTCATTTGAAACAATTTCAGTAATTGGCTTAGGATATATTGGTCTACCAACAGCGGCAATGTTCGCTTCTCGTAAGAAAAACGTCATTGGCGTTGATGTAAATTCAAAAGCAGTTGAGACCATCAATCAAGGTAAAATTCATATTGTAGAGCCTGAGCTAGATATGATTGTGAGTGCTGCCGTGACAGAAGGTTACCTCAAAGCGAGTCTTACACCTGAACCGGCAGATGCTTTTTTAATTGCTGTTCCAACGCCTTTTTTACCATGTGACGAAGGGGATGTTCCCGCACCAGACTTATCATATATCGAAGCTGCGAGTAAAGCTTTAGCTCCGGTGCTGAAGAAGGGGGATCTAGTAATTCTAGAGTCAACATCTCCGGTTGGTGCGACAGAAAAAATGTCTGCATGGTTAGCGGAAACGCGTCCTGACCTTACTTTTCCTCAGACCCATGGCAATGATGCTGATGTAAATATTGCCCATTGTCCTGAGCGAGTTTTACCAGGTCACGTGGTTCGTGAGCTGGTCGAAAATGATCGAGTCATTGGTGGTATGTCAGACCGTTGTTCTGAGCGCTCTGTTGAACTTTACAAAACATTTGTTCAAGGGGAGTGTGTAGTAACGAATGCGCGCACTGCCGAAATGGCAAAATTAACAGAAAATAGTTCACGTGATGTTCAAATTGCTTTTGCCAACGAGCTCTCCATTATTTGTGACAAGTTAGATATTAATGTTTGGGAACTGATTGAACTGGCAAACCGTCACCCTCGCGTGAATATTTTGCAGCCTGGACCTGGCGTGGGTGGACATTGTATTGCGGTAGATCCTTGGTTCATTGTTTCAAATACACCAGCTGAAGCTCAACTTATTCATACGGCACGTAAGGTTAATGATGGCAAGCCTGAATGGGTTATTGAAAAGGTAAAACTAGCTATCGGGGAGTTTTTACAAGAAAATCCCGATAAAACGGCTCGTGAAGTAACGGTTGCTTGTTACGGTCTTGCATTTAAACCGAATATTGATGATTTACGTGAGAGCCCAGCTTTAGAGATAACCAAAAAAATTAAAAAATTGCATGCGGGGCGGGTATTAGCAGTAGAGCCAAATATTCATGAACTTCCTCAATCGCTTGCAAATTTAGAGCTAGCAACTTTTGAGCATGCAAAGGCTGAAGCGGATGTGCATGTAATGCTCGTTGATCATACCGAGTTTAAAGAAGAAACTGTATGTGCTAAGTTTATCCTGGATACGAAGGGCATTTGGTAACTTATAGCATAGAAAAAGCCAGCAATTGCTGGCTTTTTTAAGAGAAAAAAATGTTAAAAAGACATTCATCTTTAATTATCATGGGAGTCTACTCACTAGTATTTTTTTTATCTAGTGTGCTGGGTAAAAAGCTCTTAGATGAAAATGAGTTTTATGTATTCAATGTTTCAATTGTTCTCTTTTCCATGGCGTTTACTTATTGCTATTTAGGAACGGAACAACTTTTTGTTAGATTTAGTTCAATAATTAAAGATAAAACACATATATCCATAAATGTTATAAAGTACATGTTGTGTTGTTCTTGTTTATATATTGTTTTCTCCACTATTTTAGTAAACACATATATATCTGTCTCTTATACACATCTGACGCTGCCGACGAATAGCCTTGTGT
>NZ_SHOE01000043.1:0-12398 GCF_012275705.1 Vibrio chemaguriensis | reverse complement strand
ACGTATAGGTTGCGGAGGTGACGTTTTTATTTTTATTTTTTTTTTTAATGATACGCCAACCACCGAGATCTACACCAGGAGATGTGTATAAGAGACAGTTTTATAACATTTCATGTTTAATGAGATCTAAATCAATCTTATGCAAATGGATTAGTTTTTTATTTGAAATGTAATATTTCTGGTTTAACTTAAAATAAAAGGCATCACAGGATTGGTAGCCAAAAGAATAAATAAACACGTCAGTTGGTGATTTATTTCATCAGTGTATTTAGTTTGCTTTTTTAAATGCCGTTAAGAATGGAGTCTTCGATGAAGAAAGTCGCTTTGATCACCGGATCAAAAGGCGGAATTGGTTCTGCTATTTCCTCTCAATTAGTGAATGATGGTTACCGTGTAATCGCTACGTATTTCACAGGCAACTATGAATGTGCGTTGGAGTGGTTCAACAGTAAAGGGTTTACCAAAGATCAGGTTCGCCTTTTTGAGTTGGACGTAACAAACACTGCAGAGTGTGCAGAAAAATTAGCGCAATTGCTTGAGGAAGAAGGGACCATTGATGTCGTTATCAACAACGCAGGTATCACACGTGATGGCGTGTTTAAAAAGATGACTGCGCAAGCTTGGAATGATGTCATTAATACCAACCTCAATAGTCTATTCAACGTTACGCAACCTCTGTTCTCTGCGATGTGCGAAAAAGGCGGTGGTCGTGTCATTAACATCTCTTCAGTCAATGGCCTAAAAGGGCAGTTTGGTCAAGCAAACTACTCGGCGGCGAAAGCTGGGATGATAGGTTTCTCTAAAGCGTTGGCGTATGAAGGTGCTCGTTCGGGTGTGACAGTAAATGTTATTGCGCCAGGTTACACTGGTACACCTATGGTTGAGCAAATGAAGCCAGAAGTATTGGAATCCATCACGAATCAAATCCCAATGAAACGCCTTGCTACACCAGAAGAAATTGCAGCATCAGTCAGCTTCTTGGTCAGCGATGCAGGAGCCTATATCACCGGTGAGACTTTGTCGGTGAACGGCGGCCTATACATGCACTAAGGAGATAAGATGATGGAAAAAGTGTTTATCGTAGCAGCGAAGCGCACTCCAATTGGCGCCTTTGGTGGCAGTCTGAAAAATACCTCTGCTGGCAATTTGGCAGCAGTAGCGATTAAGGGCGCATTGGAAGCGGCGAAGTTGAATGCCGACAAGATTGACGAAGTCATTGTTGGCAACGTTGTCGGCGCAGGTCAAGGCATGGGAGTCGGTCGTCAGGCGGCATTGTTCGCTGGGATTCCGGACGCGGTTCCTGCGTATGGTGTAAACATGGTTTGCGGCAGTGGCATGAAAACCGTCATGGATGCGGTTTCACATATCCGTAGTGGTGATACAGAGATTGTTGTTGCAGCAGGTGTTGAGGTCATGTCTCAGATTCCGTTTGCCGCGCCAAGTAGTATTCGTGATGGCAACAAAATGGGCAACCTAGAGCTGAAAGACCTGCTCGTAGCGGACGGTTTAACCGACATTTATAACCAATATCACATGGGTGTGACGGCAGAAAACGTTGCAAAAGAAATCGGCCTAACCCGTCAACAGCAAGACGAGTATGCGCTGTCTAGCCAACAGAAAGCGGTGGCGGCAATCGAAGCGGGTAAATTCAAAGACGAAATTGTGCCCGTAGAAGTAAAGCAACGCCGTGAAACGGTGCTATTCGATACCGACGAATACCCAAAGGCTAATGCGACTATGGAAGCGTTAAGCAAGTTGCGCCCTGCTTTTGACCGTGAAGGCACTGTGACTGCGGGGAATGCATCAGGTATTAACGATGGTGCGAGTGCAATTATCGTCGCGTCTGAGAGCGCAGTTAAAGCGCATGGACTCACGCCTATTGCTGAGATCGTAAGCTATGCGCAATCGGGGCTTGATCCGAAAATCATGGGTCTAGGTCCAGTGGAGTCAGTCAATAAAGCATTAGCAAAAGCGGAATTAACGGTAAACGACATTGACGTTTACGAGTTAAACGAAGCATTTGCTGCGCAAGCTCTTGGCGTGATTCATCAGTTGGCGGAAACCAACCAAGTTCCCGTTAACGCGATTCAAGATAAAGCGAACTTTAATGGTGGTGCTATCGCGCTAGGTCACCCACTTGGTGCATCGGGCAACCGAATCTTAGTGACGCTTGTTCACGAGCTTCATAAGCAAAATGGTCAATATGGTGTCGCATCACTTTGTGTGGGCGGCGGCATGGGGACGGCTGTGGTTATAAAAGCAGTTAAGTAATTATTTAAACGGACATTTTTAATTCTTTCTCTAGGAGATAAACCATGTACACAGATTTCTTCAAAACCTTTAGCGATCAAACTGAAAAAAATCTAGAACCTTACTTGAAGTTCAACAAGCTAGTGACAAAAAACGTAGAAGTGTTGACTGAGCTTCAACTGAACGCAATTCGTACTTACAGCGAAGTGGGTCTGAACCAAATGAAAGCGGCATCAGAAATCAAAGACGTAACGTCATTGACTGCTTTCAACAGCCAGCAACTAAGCGTTCTTACTAAGCTTTCTCAACAAATGATGGACGACAGCAACAAGCTTCAAGCTATTGCAAAAGAGTTCAAAGAAGACGTTGAGAAAATGACTTCGGAAAATCTAAAGACTGTTACTCCAGCGTAATTTGTCCGATTCTCGCCGCCTTAGGGTCTCTAGACCCTAATTTGGGCGGCGTTGTTTTTTCCGAATATAGGAGTAAGACTATGTTTCAGCACTTCTTTTCGGACTATCTTGTACAGCTTCAACAAACCAATCAACAGTGGTGGCATGATTTCGAAGTGAACAAGGCAGTCGTGAACTCTCCTTTAAATAAGGCCATGCAAGAAGTGAACTTGGAAGACACTGCCAAACTCTTCGAACAAGCTGTAAATCAACCTGCTGCGATATTAAAATTGCAAGCCGAATGGTGGGAACAGCAGCTACAAATTTGGCAGAATGTCGCGTTGGCGGGTAACCAAAAACAGGTCATTGAAGCAGAAAAAGGGGACAAGCGTTTTTCTAATGAAGCGTGGCAAAATGAGGTGATGTATAGCTTCATTAAGCAATCCTACCTGTTATTCAGCAAGACTTATTTAGATACAATTGAGTCACTCGAAGGTTTGGATGAAAAATCTAAAGAGCGAATACTTTTCTTTTCTCGTCAAGCCATCAATGCACTTTCCCCTTCGAATTTCATCGCGACGAACCCAGAACTCTTGAAACTGACACTTGAGCAAAACGGTCAAAACCTGCTGGCTGGCTTAGAGCAGTTAAAAGAAGACGTTGAGTCCAGCGCGGACATTTTGAAAATTCGTATGACGAACAACAATGCGTTTCGCGTGGGTGATGACGTTGCGACCACTCCGGGCGATGTGGTTTTTCAAAACGAATTGTTTGAGTTGATTCAATATCGACCTCTAACAGAGAAAGTGAATGCGACGCCACTGCTCATCGTTCCGCCTTTCATTAATAAATACTACATCCTTGACTTAACAGCGAAGAACTCAATGGTTCGATGGTTGCTAGAGCAGGGACATAGCGTATTTATGATGTCTTGGCGCAACCCAGGCAAGGCACAAGCGCATGTAGAGTTTGGTGACTATGTGACAGAAGGCGTCGTCAAAGCTGTCGCAGCAATTGAAGATATAACGGGCCAAGAGCAAATCAACGCGGCTGGTTACTGTATCGGTGGTACGGTTCTGGCGAGCACGGTTGCGTATTATGCGGCAAAACGTATGAAGAAGCGTATTAAATCAGCGACTTTCTTCACCACATTGCTCGACTTTTCTCAGCCAGGCGAAGTTGGCGCGTACATCAATGACACCATTGTTAGTGCAATTGAGGCGCAAAACAACGCAAAAGGGTATATGGACGGTCGTTCATTAAGCGTCACATTCAGCTTACTGCGCGAAAATAGCTTGTACTGGAACTACTATGTAGACAACTACTTAAAGGGCAACAGCCCAGTCGATTTTGACTTGTTGTACTGGAACAGTGACAGCACCAACGTGAGTGCTGCCTCCCATAACTTCTTGCTTCGTGAGCTCTATTTAGAGAATAAGCTAGTGCAAGACAAAGGCGTCAAAATTGGTGGGGTATGGATTGACCTAAATAAGATCAAAATTCCTAGCTATTTTGTATCAACGAAAGAAGACCATATTGCTTTATGGCAGGGAACTTATCGTGGTGCCCTGAACACTGGTGGCAACAAAACGTTTGTTCTCGGTGAGTCGGGTCATATTGCGGGTATCGTGAACCCTCCAGCGAAAAATAAGTATGGTTATTGGTTGAACGATACTTTGGATGATTCGGCTGACGAGTGGTTGAATAATGCCGAGCACAAAGAGGGCTCGTGGTGGACACATTGGAATGAATGGCTACTTCAATTCAATCCAAAAGAGCAAGTCGAACCATTCCCTATTGGCTCTGAAGATCACCCAGCAATCGATGAAGCTCCAGGGCAATACGTCAAGCAGGTTCTGCCAGTAAAAGAGTCTTAAACAACTCCCTATAGCAGTAAATTTTAGCGACCTTTATGGTCGCTTTTTTTGGTCGTTACTGACTACCTTGTTATACCGATTGAATATATGTATCGGTTGAGGACATTTTGGGCCGAAAGTGACGGTGAATAAAAAAGCGCCGAGTAGATACTCAGCGCTTGGTGTCAACAAATAGGCAAGTTGACGGGTAGAAGTGCGTTACGTTACACCTCTTTATCCTTACCAAATGACAGCAGCCAGAGAGAGATTGCTGCTACTGCCACAAAGCCGGAAAGAATAATCACAGGCATGGCGCTATAGCCAAGGATATGCCAAATTACAGATTCTAAAGTACTCATGGGAAGTCTCCTTAGTGCCAGCCTTCAACGCCGCTCATGTCCGGTAGTTTGTGCGCGATGCCTTTGTGACAATCTACGCAGGTTTTCTCTCCAGAAGCTAGCGCAGTAGAGTGCTGCTCCGCTGCTCGTGAGCCTTGTTGAGAGTAATCCATGTAATCAAACTCGTGACAGTTACGACACTCAAGAGAGTCATTCTTTTTCATTCGTGCCCACTCTCGCTCAGCAAGGTGTCCTCGACGCTCTTGGAACTTCTCTGGTGTATCGATAGTACGCAGAACATAGTGAGCGAATAGCTCTTTGGATGCTTGTACTTTACGAACGATCTTATCTGTCCATTCATGAGGAACGTGACAGTCTGAGCAGATGGCACGAACACCAGAACGGTTAGAGTAGTGAATTGTTTCTTGAATTTCAGCAACGATTGGTGCGTGACAGCCAGAACAGAACTCTTCTGTGTTGGTTGCCTCCATACCTGTGTTGAATGCGCCCCAAAATAAAAGACCGCCAGCAAAACCTAAGAACAAAACCACACCAGCGGCAGCTTTACTTGGGTTCTTCAGTCTTTTCCAAAACGCTTTAAGTATTTTCATAAATAACCTCTTCGTACTCGCGTTTCAATTACTGAAGCGAATCAACTGCCTCGAACTTGTTTTCAACTAGTGGCTTAGCATTAGTTTGTGGCACGTGGCATTGCAAACAGAAGTAACGACGAGGAGACATATCCGCCAATACAGCATCTTCTCGGTTTACATAGTGCGTTACGCTAATTTTAGTCGCGCCTGACTCTTTTGCATTTTTCCAGCTGTGGCACGCAAGACACTTATTAGCATTTAACGATACTTCGTAGTGACGGATGCTGTGTGGGATCAACGGTGGTTGATAAACAAAGCTATCTTCAACAATCTGGTCTTTAGGGAAGTCTTTGAACTCATCTGCAGGGCGTGTGTCTTCCAATTGAGACATTCCACGTAGAGACTCTAGACCGCCAATACCACCTGGATTATCTAACTCAGCTTGCGCAATGCCTGTCACTAAAGCACCTACAGATAAAAGTGCGACAAGTAATTTTTTCATCATTTCATCTCCGCCTTTATGGCTTAAATTCTTTATTAGGCCGCCATAGTGACGGCCGTAGCATTCGGTATCTGAAGGTTAAGCAATCTTAGTGATTTTGACTGGACACTTCTTAAAGTCTGTCTGTTTAGACAGTGGGTCAGTCGCATCTAGGATGAGCTTGTTAATCAAAATACGTGCATCAAAGAACGGTACGAATACCAAACCTTTTGGCGGACGGTTACGACCGCGAGTTTCAACACGAACGCGTACTTCGCCGCGTTTGTTTGCCATGAGTACTTCTTCACCACGACGAACGTTACGCGCTTTTGCGTCTTCAGGGTGCATGTAACACACTGCGTCTGGTACTGCTTTGTATAGCTCAGGTACACGACGAGTCATGGTGCCTGTGTGCCAATGTTCAAGAACACGACCAGTACATAGCCACATATCAAACTCATCGTTTGGCACTTCTGGTGGCGCTTCATATGGTGCAGAGATAATCTTCGCTTTGCCGTCAGCATTGCCGTAGAAATCCCAACCAGAACCTTCTTTTGCGTATGGGTCAGAACCTTCTTTAAAGCGCCATTGTGTTTCCTTACCATCAACAACTGGCCAACGTAGACCACGCACTTCATGGTAACGGTCGTATGGTGCTAAATCATGCCCGTGACCACGGCCAAATGTTGCGTATTCCTCAAACAGACCTTTTTGAACATAGAAACCGAAGTGGTGGGAATCGTCATTCAGTTCGCGTGCTTCTTCGATAGGGAACTTGTCGACATTACCATTGCGGTATAGTACGTCGTACATGGTTTTACCACGGTACTGAGGCGCTTTCGCTAGTAGCTCTTCAGGCCACACTTCTTCCATTTTGAAGCGTTTCGAGAACTCCATTAGCTGCCATAGGTCAGATTTTGCCTGACCGACCGTGCCCACTTGTTGGTACCAAGCTTGAGTACGACGCTCTGCGTTACCGTAAGCACCTTCTTTCTCAATCCACATTGCAGTTGGAAGAATAAGGTCTGCTGCTTGCGCTGTCGCTGTTGGGTATGGGTCAGACACAACGATGAAGTTTTCAGGGTTGCGGTAACCTGGAAGACGTTCTGTGTTGATGTTTGGACCCGCTTGCATGTTGTTATTACATTGAACCCAGTAACAGTTCAGAACACCATCATTCAACATGCGGTCTTGCAATACGGCGTGGAAGCCAGGTTTTGGTGGAATCGTCCCTTCTGGCAGTTTCCAGATGTCTTCCGCAATCTTACGGTGTTTCGGGTTAGCTACTACCATGTCTGCAGGTAGACGGTGAGCGAAAGTACCAACCTCACGAGCGGTACCACACGCAGATGGTTGACCCGTTAGTGAGAATGGGCTGTTACCCGGAGTCGAGATCTTACCGGTTAGTAGGTGGATGTTGTAAACCAAGTTATTCATCCACACGCCACGAGTATGTTGGTTCATACCCATCGTCCATAGAGACATCACTTTCGTATTTGGATTGGCGTATTGCTTCGCAAGCTCGATAAGCTTCTCTTTTTCAACACCAGAGATTTCAGAGGCTTTCTCAGCTGTGTAAGGTGCAACAGACTTTTTGTACTCTTCGAAAGAGATAGACGTTAGTTTGCCTGAGTTAGGATTCTTCGCTGCTTTTTGTAGCGGATCATCGTCACGTAGGCCGTAACCGATGTCGGTATCTGCTTGAGTGAAGTTAGTGTGCTTGTTCACGAAGTCCCAGTTTACCGCATCGTTTTCGATGATGTAGTTCGCGATGAAGTTAGCAATCGCTAGGTCAGACTGTGGATTAAAAATGTAGCCGTGATCTGCCAACTCAAATGAACGGTGGTAGTAAGTAGAAAGCACGTTCACTTTAACGTGAGGGTGACTTAGGCGACGGTCAGTAATACGAGTCCATAGAACAGGGTGCATCTCTGCCATGTTCGAGCCCCATAGAACGAATGCGTCTGCGTTCTCAAAGTCATCGTAACAACCCATCGGCTCATCGATACCGAATGCGCGCATAAAGCCAACTACAGCAGAAGCCATACAGTGACGAGCGTTTGGATCAATGTTGTTTGAACGGAAGCCCGCTTTCATTAGCTTTGACGCAGCGTAGCCTTCCATTACTGTCCATTGGCCTGAGCCAAACATACCTACGCTTGTTGGACCTTTTTTCTCGAGGGAAGCTTTCCATTTCTCAGCCATGATGTCGAAAGCGTCATCCCAAGAGATAGGTGTAAATTCACCGTCTTTGTGGAATTTGCCATCTTTCATTCTCAGCATCGGCTGGGTCAGACGGTCTTGACCGTACATGATCTTAGAAAGGAAGTAGCCTTTAATACAGTTTAGGCCTTTGTTTACTGGTGCTTCTGGGTCACCCTGTGTTGCTACCACTTTGCCATTTTGAGTACCAACAAGAACAGAACAGCCTGTACCACAGAAACGACAAGGTGCTTTGTCCCATGTGATTTTGGTTTGATCAGAGCTTGCAATCAGGTTGGCTGCAGATGCTGGTAGTGTCACACCTGCGACAGCAGCAGCTGATGCAGCCGCGTTTGCTTTCACAAACGCACGTCTTGTCATTTTCATACTTCACCCTCGATTTGGGAATGTTGTGTTCCAGTGTCTTCTTCATCCGTTTCTTCAAGCCCAGTTTCGATTTGGTGATAAACCAATACCGTGCTCAAGACATTCGGTAAATTGTTGATGGCATCGATAGTGTCTGTGATAAAACCTTGGTTTTCGGTTTCAAGCACGACGATAATCTTGCCTTCTGGACTGTCACCATAGATTTCCGCATTTTCATGTGCTTCGATCTGTTGTTTGATTTCGTCCAGATGTTCTGGCAGTACGTGTACTACCAAACTTGAAATATGCACTTCATTTAGTGACATATAGCTCTCTCATTTATTGCCTTTGGCCGACGACATACGGCTTAGGCTGTTATATTGCTCACATTGATGGATGAAGTCGGGCACACTGAAACACAGGCGCCGCAGCCGTTACACTCATCAAGGTCTAAATTAGGTTGTGCTACTTTCCCCAGTTCTAATTTGAACTGAATTGCCATTGGGTCGCACATATCCCCACAGCTTCGGCATTCGACATTTTGTTTTGCTAAGCAGCTATCGTTGATACCTGCTTTCGCTTGCCAAGGTTGCTCTGTTTTTGGCAAGAAAAGGGGCTCAGGACAGGCGTCTGCACACTGATAACAAAATGTGCATTCATCAATAGAAAAATCGACCGAAGGGAATCCGCCATCACTTTTAGTTATAATCTTTGTTTCGCAGGCCTCAATGCATTTACCGCAGCGAGTGCAATCGTCCGTAAATTGTTCTGGCTTGGTTAACCAAGGCAAACGTACGGCGTTGTCGGGGTGCGCTTTTCTTGCAAAGAGTCTTCTTCTGGAAAGGTCTACCACTTAGTCACCTCGAAACTTGGAACCCAAACTAAGCATAGTCCACAATTTTCATTAATAAACTGTCATTTAAACTAACGAAATTGTAGTTTTTGACATATTTGTATAAATACCTCTTAGGAGGTAAATGGGATGCAATATTGTTTTGGATCAATAAATTCCGTCGCAGGTGATCACATATTGATAAAGTTGAAAGGTAATGGGTTCATTGCACGTATAAATAGGGCTGTTAATGGGCGAGGAACTCAGATTGTTTAAAAATGTGAAAAAGTCAGTGACGCGCACGATTGCTTCCGCGATGCTTCTTATTTTGCTGCTTTCAGTTGCTACGACTGGTTTTGCAATTTTTACATTAGCGTCAAGCTTGAATGATGCAGAAGCCGTCAATGTTGCTGGCTCAATGCGAATGCAAAGTTATCGTTTGGCACATGATATTCAGATTAAATCTGTTGATTACTCTTCACATATTGACGCATTTGAACATTCGATATACTCACCTTCCATGAAAGCGCTCCAGCATTGGTCAGTGCCAGAAGACATTACTCATGATTACTACCGTCTTATTATGAGATGGCATGAGCTCAAGTCGGTGTTGAGAGGAGACAACCCGGCGGAGTACCAACTCCTAGTGGCTGGTTTTGTAAAGCAGATCGATGAGTTTGTATTTAAGCTGCAAAGCTTTTCGGAGCAAAAGCTGATTAACTTAGCTTGGATTGGCGGGTTAGGGTTAGGCGGTATCCTTTGTGTCAGTATGTTTGTTGTCCATTTTGTGCGCCTCGAAGTTGTACGGCCTTTGCGTGCTTTAGTTTTTGCTAGCGAGCAAATTAAGAATCGCTCATTTAATATATCGCTTGATGTATCCAGCGATAATGAAATGGGGATCCTGACTCGAACCTTTAATCGGATGGCGACGGACCTTGGTAAGTTATACCGAGGGCTAGAACAAGCGGTTGATGAAAAAACGCGTAAATTACAGCATGCGAATCAGTCTTTAGAAGTATTGTATGACTCGTCGAAAGAGTTAACGGCTTCGCGTATTAATCAGGATAACTTCCAAGCCATATTGCAACATATTGCAAGTCTTGAAGGCATTAAAGCGGTCAAACTTGAAATAGAGCAATTGGGAGAACCGAGTTGGATATTGATGGAAGGGGAAGAGTGCTGCCACGACTGTGATGAAGATTGCCATAGTAAGGCTCTAACGTTAGACGGTGAGCACTTAGGCTATTTGTATTGGAAGGCCGGGTTACCTTGTCCGAATGAGGCACTGATTGACAACTTTGTGCAGATTTTATCGCGTGCCGTGTATTACAATCGAGCCCAACGCCAAGCAGAACAAATCCTACTGATGGAAGAGCGAGCCACCATTGCTCGGGAACTGCATGATTCATTAGCTCAAGCACTCTCTTATTTAAAAATTCAGGTCGCTTTATTAAAGAGAAGCGTAAAGAATTTGCCTGATGAAAAAGCGATAGCTCAGGCGAATCAAGTCATTGCCGAGTTGGATACGGGCTTATCTGCTGCTTATACCCAACTACGCGAATTACTGACGACGTTTCGTCTTACGATTAAAGAGGGCAGTTTTGGCCAAGCATTGCAAGATATGGTCGAAACGCTCAACGAACAAACCGTCGCTGACATTACGTTAAAAAATAGACTTTCTTCAACTGAACTGGATGCACACCAGCAGGTTCATTTACTACAGTTGATAAGAGAAGCGGCAATTAATGCCATCAAGCATGCGCAAGCAGATAATATTCACATTCAATGTCTTGATAATGATGGAAAAGTCACAGTAACCGTTACCGATGATGGAATAGGCTTTGAACATCAAGACGAAAAATTAAATCATTACGGTATGAGTATCATGCAAGAGCGAGCCGCTAGGCTGCATGCCGATCTTCACATTGAAGCATCGATAAACAAAGGCTGTACCGTAAAACTAGAATTCCAACATAGTAAGGAAGTAAACAGTGACAGTGTGTAAAGTAATGCTGGTGGATGATCATCCACTCATGCGACGAGGTATTCACCAACTTTTAAGCTTTGAGCCTGAGTTTGAAGTCGTTGCAGAAGCAAGTAATGGCGCAGATGCGGTAGCGAAAGCGCATGAGCTGGAACTGGATCTTGTACTTCTTGATCTCAATATGAAAGGCATGTCAGGCCTCGATACCTTACAAGCGCTACGTGCTGATGGTTGTGAAGCTCGAATTGTTATCTTAACCGTATCGGATAGCCCAGCTGACATAGAAGCAATAGTTCGAAGTGGCGCAGATGGCTATTTATTGAAAGATACTGAGCCTGATGAGCTGGTTGAGTTGCTAAAACAAGCGCATCAAGGCGACAAAGCTTACAGCAAAGAAGTTTCTAAGTATTTGAGTGAGCGTTCAGGACAAGAGGACGTTTTTGATACGCTGACGGATCGCGAAACGCAGATCTTAAGAGAGGTGGCAAGAGGTTTCCGCAACAAGCAGATTGCCGATCGTCTTTTTATTTCTGAATCCACGGTTAAAGTGCATATGAAGAGTTTACTTAAAAAGCTTCAAGTTCCTTCTCGTACCGCGGCAACGGTTCTTTATCTTGAGCGCTTTGGCGACATCAAATAATACAGTTGAAGAACAATCCCAAACCACGAATAGAATCAATTATTTAGCGTGATTTTAATAATAAAAAAACCGCCTTAAAGGCGGTTTTTTTATTTGTCTGGGCGAATAGAGTACAAGTCACTGTTGTGCTTACCGCACTCTAAATAGTACTGATAAGCCACTTTTTTGCTTTCAGCAATGACTCTCATGCAGTGCATTTTCCCCTGTTCAAAATATCGAATCTCATATTCTACACTGGTATCAAGTTGCTCAGCGGCTGCCATACTTCGCCTCCATAAACCATCCAAAAAACATCCATGCAAATTATATGCCGTTATAGGGAGCGTCGTTCGGTGCATTTTTTAGCCGATAATTGCGCTCTAACTCACTTTTTTGCGGATAGCTGTGATCAAAACTGTCTCTTATACACATCTCAAAAAAAAAAAAAAAAAAATTATACACATATCCGAGCCCACGAAACTAAG
>NZ_SHOE01000042.1:0-13859 GCF_012275705.1 Vibrio chemaguriensis | reverse complement strand
CTGTTAAGGGGTGAGCAACGCAATACCGAAGCCGCCGCAAACCACCTTAATCACCAAAACCAACGCATAGTGAAAATGCCACGCGTTGCGAATCCCTCTTGAACAGTTTGTTAGCTTAATTGCTGAACAATAGCGATGTTTTTTCAGGTATTACAATGACTCGATTATAAGTAGACTTGTCCTTAGATAAAAAAACCAACTTTCCATCCCTATACTTTACAACAATACCATTAAAACACTGTTGATCAGATAGCTTACAGACTTTCGTATTTGCCTCAGATTTTAAATGTTGATCTGCTAGTTCGTTCGCATCATTTACCACAGGTACGAAAGCAACAAATAAGACAGGAAGTAAGCCAATTAGAATGTAAGGCAAACTTTGCAAGTCTAAATAGGAACCAACCCAATTAGCTTTAGCCGTTATAAACCTTTTCAGAGGCATATAGCCACAACCAATTAACGCACCAACAAGCATAAAAAATGCGAGACCTGAAGAGAAATTGAAAAACAGATACACGCCACCGATAGACAGGTATTCCAAAGAGTCGCCAATCATTTCATAGTGAGCAAATCCTAGTTTTTCTAGAAAAGCAGCATCATATAAAAAACCGATTACATATGCTGTAGTTACCATTAGAGACAAGATCCCTACAACTACTTTAGTCAAAACTTTCTCCATTAAGCTAACGCCCTGTTAAGGGGTGAGCAACGCAATACCGAAGTCGCCGCATACCGCCTTAAACACAAAAACCAACGCATAGTGAAAATACCACGCGTTGCGAATCCCTCTTGAACAGTTTGTTATGCAATTTTTCGCAACCTCTCAATTTTTTTATTCAAAGGAGAGTGAGTAGACCTTTCGTCATACATATCTTCACTAAATAAGAGCTCAAAATCCTCTAATGTTTGCCACCCGTTGGATTCAGAAGTTGAAACTTGAAGTTCAAAATTAAATCTACCAACCTCTTTGTGATCTAATCGATCACCCTCAAGAATTAGATGCATTGATACTTCTTGTTCAGCCCCTATTCTAAATGGATACCAATCTCTAACAATAGAATTTGATAACCACTCAAATCGTTCAGTGTGAGATTGATTAAATTTGCTAAAATCTACAACCCACTTTGGATAAAAGTACATTTTCTTTTCTGAGCGATGATTTTGAATTGAGCCGACAATACGGATGTCATTAAAATCCCCTTTCATTTTCCCATTATTGAAAACACTTACTCCTACATCAAAGCTTGGTATCCACCACGTACGATTTTCTGAATCGCCAGAAACTTGTGGAGAAATTGTATACATAGACAGCCTCGGTGAACTAGTCGATATCGACAGTTTAAAAGGGCGTAAATGAGTAAACCAAAATGTAGCGAGCGCTATTAGCAAAGAAGCACCACTAACCAATAAAGCTAATTTCGATAAATCCACTGATATCTCCTAAATTGCATAACGCCGCGTTAAGGGGTGAACAACGCCACCACCTTACCTAAACCATTGTGCCATAATCACAAAAGCTAAACTTTGAACCAAAACTGCCAAGCGTTGAGAATCCCTCTTGAACGCTTTGTTATGTGCGTGCTAAACGGTAGCGCCTTACAGTGCCCTCGTTTTCACTTGTGTAGTTACCAAGATACTCACCGCCGCAGTTTTCAATAATCTTTTGGGATGCAGGATTGTCAATTGAACAAGTAACAATAACTGAGTCAGTGACAACATGGTCTCGCACCCAAGCGAGGAGAAATGAGGCTACACCTTTACCACGAGCTGACGGTCTAGTTTCGTAGCCAACATGCCCAATGACATTTTCTACGTTGGCATTAGTACCTTTACGAATTCGAATAGCACCTAAGATTTCAGAGCCAGATACGCAATAATAAGTTGTGCAGGGTAAATAACCGTTTGGTAATTCAGAAGTTGCCTTAGAATGTTCAGCCAAACCTGATAAATAAGCTTCAGGATCTTGATCAACGCCGAAATACTTAGGGATACCCGACTCCAAACATTCTTTCGCGTAACTCGCTAATATTGGAGCTAAATCTGGACTCGCTTCTACTACTTCCATGTCAATTTTCCTCAAAAGCACATAACGCCGCGTTAAGTGGTGAACAACGCGACCACTCGACCTAAACCATTGTGCCGTAAACACTTAAGCCAAATTAAACCAAAAATGCCAAGCGTTGTGAATCCGTCTTAAACGCTTTGTTATAACCGTTTTTCCATGCGTAAAAGACCCCAAACCTCACCGTCGAAAGAACGAGAGCCATTTTCACGCGATGTCACGGTAAAACCAAGAGACTCATAACAATTTCTCGCAACTATGTTTCGTTCAAATACGGCCAATGACAGTAAGCTAGCGCAGTATTTTTCTTTTGCTAGCTCGACTAACTGACCAAGCATGAGCTTTGAAATGCCCTTTCCACGAAAGCCGTCCGAAACAAATACCCGGCAAATTCTAAAATGTGACGCTGAAACTTTGAATAGTTCAACATAGCCAGCACTCTGACCTGCAACAACGAAGATAAAGGGAAACACTTGCGCTTGAGAACAATGTTTAGAAATTTGCACTGAATCCAATGGAAACTCAAAGTTTGGACCACCCCATTGATAATTCAATTTATCCGAGTCGATCCACCCGATAAGCAGGTCATGGTCTTCTTTTTCAAATGCTCTAAGTTCCATTTTCCCCTCTAAGGTTATAACGCCCTGTTAAGGTGTGAGCAACGCAATACCGATGCTTCCGCATACCACCTTAAACACTAAAATCAACGCATAGTAAAAATGCCACGCGTTGCGAATCACTCTTAAACAGTTTGTTATGTTCGTAGCTTTTGTAGTCCTCGAATCGCCCTGTTAGTCGACTCTACCAAGTCAGCCCGTTTCAATTTTTCTCGAATTGCCAATGCTTCTATGAACTGTTGCTCTGCCAGTTTATAGTTGCCAACCTCAACGTTCAATTTACCCAAATGCTGCAAGCTAAAACTCAAAGAAAGCTCACAAGCAAACTCCTGGCTTTTTAAGAATGCTTTTTCAGCGCCAATCATGTCACCTGAATATTGCAGAGCCATACCTGAAACATGGGTTGACCAGAACTTGTTCTTAACGCTAGACGTTGAAGTATGCACTTTGGAAGCCATCCGATAAGCTAACCTACAAAGCCCAATGATTCGTAAACAATCGGCTATCAAGAGAAGCTGCCATTCTAGCTTCTCTTTTTTGTTTGAAAGCTTGAATACGAGGGCTTTGTACAGCTTTACAACAAGTTTCTGAAAAACGTCAAAAGTTACCCTGTCCCTTTGATATTCCACCATGTCCTCCAAGAACATAACGCCCTGCTAAGGGGTGAGCAACGCAATACAAAAGCCGCCGCAAACCACCTTAATCACTAAATTCAACGCATAGTAAAAATGCCACGCGTTGCGAATCCCTCTTGAGCAGTTTGTTAGTCGCGAGGCACCGAGCGACAATTTTAAGCCGAACTAAACTTTGCGAACAACAAACTTTATGTGCTTTGATGCATTTAAGTCAGGCGTAGTCTCAAAGCAGCTACTCAATGAAACCACTTGGAACAAACAACACCGCAGAAAACGGACTGACAACACCAAAAAGCGCTTTTGGAAAGCCAATCTCACAGTGCGGACTTTCAACAAAGTCACTGAAACCATGTGGAACTTACCACACCAAAGAAAACGTCCTTTCAACTAGTAAATAAGCTTTTAAACCAACAAACTCACCGAGCAGATTTGCAACCAAAAACAGATTTTCGATTGCCCCGCTCTATCACCACCAAAGAACGAAACAACCGCTTGGGAAATAGCAATGCATTGATTTAGAACCGATGAAACTGAGCTTTGACGGTCGAAGATGGAACTATGAATCAAACAACCAGTAGCCAAGTTTTGAGCTTATAAACATGATTTTGACTGCTAGCTTTTTCTGGCGACTAACGCCCTGTTAAGGTGTGAGCAACGCAATACTGAAGCCGCCGCAGACCACCTTAATCCCTAAAACCAACGCATAGCGAAAATGCCACGCGTTGCGAATCACTCTTAAACAGTTTGTTATATGCGTTCTACTTGAGATACTTTTTAAGCTCTTCCACTAGCTGCATTGATTCAGTCTTAGTCAGGTATGGAACTTTAATTGTGCGCGCCCAAAAAAAACTTTTTCCTAAGAACTCGCTCACTTTTGCAAACGGCATATATGAAAGTTCAGTGTCTCGAGTAGGTGAAGGGGTTAATAGCTCAACCTCGCGATACCAAGTATCGCTATCCGGCTTAAATACTTTACTTCTGACTCTCCCAGCAGCAACCACCCCACACCATTTATGAGAAAAGAATACAATATCTCCCTCGTTTACATGACTAACGAAACGCTTGGCATCGCCATAAGCTTCTAACCGCTGGTTATCAAGCATCTGCCAAATCCCATTTTCATCGTAAGTTCTATTTGTATCGAATAGAACACCTTTAACATCTCTAGGGTTTTTATGCTTGTCGTAAGGAGGTGCAAAAAACTCAAAATATTTCCGGCCAGCCAATTCATAAATACGGTACGGCAAAAACTCTATTGAGAGTCCATTCTTCTTCCAATAATCAACCGAAGATATCAAAGATTCATCTGCGGCACTTCCTATAACAAGCAAATGCTGCTTTTGATTTATTTCTTTAGGGTCTAACTTATGCTCTAGCTCGAAGGCATCTCGATGAGCATCAACAAGTGATTTTTCTTCATTTTGAACATATTGCTGGTATTTTTTTTCTAACTTCTTATACGACCACTGACCGGCATCTTCGGCATATCTCAATGCTTGTTGGACAGCACTAGAGCCTGCTGAACTTCTTTTTAATTCAAAGATAACTAAGTCACCGTGTTCGTTTAAAGCGTAGATATCAGCCTCAGCTTGGTACAATCGCTCTTGGAATACAGGCATTAGCTTTGAATCTTCAAATAGTAGCTCTAGAATATTGTTTGCTATTAAGTTTTCGAGATCTTTCTCAAGCTTACCAAATGAAGATAAGTCTTTAAATTCAACAGGCTCAATACCAGATATTTCATTATTGTCTTGTTCTAGCTTGTATAACATTTATCCTCCTGAGCATATAACGCCTTGTTAAGGTGTGAGGCACGCAATACTGAAGCTTCCGCATACCACCTTAATCGCTAAATTTGACGCATAATAAAAATGCCACGCGTGCCGAATCACTCTTGAACAATTTGTTAGCTAATTATTAATTCAGTCGTCGATTGCTTTAACTGTATTAACTTTCTTCCTAAACATGTAAGCAGCATGGATACAACCTAGGATGAAGAAAACTAAAATTATAGTACCGCCCACACTATCTTTTATTCCATACCAGTTATCATTAATGTAAGTTAACAAATACCAAATAACTCCCCCATATAAAGTCCCAAAGAGCCACTTAAGGCCACCTGCTCCATACTTGATATGTCCATGGCAACCTCTACATATTTTCGCTCCTCGCTCAAACTCGAAACCACACAATCCACATTTAATTAAATTCATTTTTCCTCCTTGATTAGCTAACGCGCAGTTAAGGTGTGAGAGACGCACATGCACCCTAACCTAAAATAAACTCTGATAAATCCGTGCCTATTTGGGCACTAAAACCCCAATGCGTTTCGAATCGCCTTGAACGTCTTGTTATTCCGCAACTAAAGTCGGCTATGTTTACGCCTAATCTTTTGATATGACGAGAAATTTTCGGCATGCAGGCAAAAATCGAAGCCGAAGTATTTGGCAGCTCACTACCTTAAATCGCTTTAGCGTCACCTTAAATCGCTTTAGCGTCACTCTTTAATTGCTGCGCCATATTAAGGTGCGCTTAAAGCGCTTTAAGGCTAGCATGGAAATGACCAATATTCGCCCTTTTCGCCGCTTTTCCAACCTATTACCCCGCCACTTTCACTCTTAGGCTACAACCACGTACATTCAGCCTGAGAGATCCGTTGCGGAAATAACGCCCTGTTAAGGGGTGAGCAGCGCAATACCGAAGTTGCCGCATACCACCTTAAACACTAAAACCAACGCATGGTGAAAATGCCACGCGTTGCGAATCCCTCTTGAACAGTTTGTTAGCTGACAATTTCACCGAGTGCTTCTATCCATTGATCTGGCTTCGCTACGATAAACTCGTAACACGTATTGTTGGCTAGTTTTATACGAAATGCATCCGTAGTGATTGGAATTACACCACCACCTTTGCCCAAGCACTTAACTACGGCAGCAATGTCTTGGCGCTTTAATTGATATGGACCAAAACCCAACTTTTCGTTGTACGGAATAAAAATTAAATCCGACTCCGTTAGTTCTAATTTCCCATCTGCTTTAGTCGCACCGACTTGAATTGTAGCTGTTGAAGACTTAATTACTTTATCAGACATAACGTACCCTCTTCCTTGATTTACTTTTGTCTGCTAACGCCGCGTTAAGGGGTGAACAACGCTACCACCTAACCTAAACCATTGTGCCGTAAACACTAAAACCGAATCAAACTGAAAATGCCAAGCGTTGAGAATCCCTCTTGAACGCTTTGTTATGTGCGCGCCTGCTCTTACACGACCCTCACCCACTTGGAACGCCACTCCTGCGCTTCCATTGGGTCTGGCCAGAACTCTTTCTGTTTACGGATAAGCCCATTTTCTACCGTATGGAAAGTAATAGCACGCGCCTTTTGAACGCTATCAGTTATAGAAACATCAGTGACTACTGTTTCGCCATCGCAGACGATTGAATGAACGACGAACTCCCAAATACCATTGGCTGGATAGTAAGAGTTGATTGCTGTGAAGTTGTCTCGTCCAACAGTAAGCTCACCAGATTGAGGCCAAAACCCTTCAAAATCTGGGCTAAGCCACTCACTTGCTTTCGCGAAATCATTAGTTTTCATTGCGTCCCAAAAAGCTAAGACGACTTCCTTTGAATTCATTATTTCCCTCCAAGCACATAACGCCCTGTTAAGGTGTGAGCAACGCAATACCGATGCCGCCGCATACCACCTTAAACACTAAAACCAACGCATGGTGAAAATGCCACGCGTTGCGAATCACTCTTAAACAGATTGTTATGCATTTACACTACCGAAGACCGCTTTACTTCCCAGTACTTAAGCTCTGCGTCATCAAATTTTTGTTCGAGCGCATCTAGGTCATGCTTGATTTTGAAATTTCGTTCGTCGTCAGTGATAGGAAGTAACCAAGCTACGTGAGCGTGGGAACTATTTAGAGGCATTATTTCCAAGTCCTCTCCAAATGGATACGGCAACGAAATTAGCCAGTTTTCACAGTTAGAACCCTCAAGCCAAGGCTCACCAATAGGCAAGGTATGGCCAAAACCCAAATTATGATTCGAATGGTAGTAAGTTACCATTGCCAGCATTTCAACTAGACGATTTGACTCGATCGGTGATACGACAACAAACTCGTGAAGAGCTGAATCACTGTGTGTAATCTCTGATGCACCTACTGAGCAATACACCCACATATTAATTTGGGGGCCAGGTGCAAACCTGACAACCTGAAAATCGGGTACAATTTTCTTAATTGGCCCAAGCTCCCAAGACAATATCTCGAAATCATGACCTTCAAAGAACTTTGCGTAATGTTTAATAATCTTTTCTTTAGTAGACTTCATAATATCCTTGATGCATAACGCCGCATTAAGGTGTGAGCGACGCTTGGCTATACTTGAGCGAAGCGAAACTGCCAAGCGTTGCGAATCACTCTTAAATGCTTTGTTAGCAGCGTTCTATTTGTTTGCTCTATGCTCATTAAGAACAATGAATGATGCTCTTTCAAATAACTCGTCGTAGGTAATGATTTCTACGTTTCGAGAGTCTCGACGGAAAAGTTCGAGAGTTTTGCGCTTCATTTTTTTGATGCCTGGGGGCTCCGCTGCATTATCAACCTGTGCCCAGTTGCCAACAATTAGAACCGTTTTCGAGTCATAAGCATTCTGATTTATTTCGCTGTAATCGTCTGCATATAGATCTCGAGTTGTTTCAATCTTGAGCGTTCCGCTAGCTTTTTGTTCCAGAATTTGTGAGTAAGCTTCCATCAATTCTTTTGATAGTTTCCAACTCTGCGCTCTATTTTGAGCAGATCCAAACAATGGGGTTGTAGGTAACTTAAGTTCGACAAACGTTGTGAATTTATTGTCACCCATTAAGAAATCTGCAATAACACCTTCACTGCCACCCGCATTAGTATCAGACGCGTGAAACTCCTTTTGTAAGACACCTTGGAATCGGTAGTCTAAACCATAACCGAATATCCATTGATTCACCGCGAAGAAATGCTGCCATGCAGTCTCGTCTTTTGTATTTGGTTTACCGATATCGACTTTATACTGAGGTAGATAGTTTGACGACAGTAGTTTTTTGAATATTTCTAACTGTGACTTCCGATAACCCGTATTCACAAGATCCTGAGTAGTGATCATTCCTTGCGACAATAAATCCCTAACAACTTCTCCACCATCAGAACCTGAAAGTAGTGTGGTTATTTTCTGTTTTGTCTCGGCATCAAGCACATCCATTGAATCATCGGATAGCTTAATACGTCGCTCTGCTATCCCCTTCAAATCAAGTTCTTGAATGAAATTCAAGAACGTTTTCAATTGCTGCATATTGAACTTGGAAAGTTCAATAACTTGCTTCTCCTGACCGCTGACTAACTTGCATAGCTTAATGCCCTCAATGTCATCTTTTTCTTTCAGATAGACAACTTTCATCATTGTCCGAGGAGCTAGCTGAATATGAAACTCTTTCTCGTCAGAGAAAATAACTTGGAAAAACCTACCTTTCTCGAAGGTGTGATTATAGAGAGTCTCTAATTTAGAGTTTCTTATCACATCTTCTTCTGTAGGCTTAAAATTAGGAATTTCAAACACCGATAACCTCTTATCTATCGTTTACTTGGAAGCTGCTAACGCCCAATTAAGGTGTGAAGCACGCTACCACGACACTCCATTTAAGCGACGTAATCATTAAACTAGACCCAAACCAATAATGCCAAGCGTGCTGAATCACTCTTAAATTGTTTGTTAGCATGTTGTTTCCGCTACAAACTCATTCACTTGAGAACGTGTAGTGAAACGTACTTTAGTACCGTGAAAATCACTGAACAATTGCTGATGGAACTGTCGTGAACTTTTGGATTCTCGAACCGAGTATTCAGAAGCCCATTTCAATAATTCACGAAAATTCTGCTCCGCCTGTTCCTCATTAAGTTGCTTCGAGCTCTCCGAACCACGCGCATAAAGAGAGTTTTCACATTCAGACCATTCCAAATCCAAAAATAACAGCATGTCAGCAGAAAAAATAAGCTGTTCGGCTAAAGCACCAAATACTCCCTCAACTACCCAGTTGCATTGAGACTTTATACTAGCAATTTCATTTTCGATTGCTCCGGTGGAGCGTTTTTGATTATAGCCACCTGGCTCCCATACAATCGAGTCCAAGTTAACTTCTTGCAACTGAAGTTTTCGGGATAACTGTCTCGACAACCAACTTTTGCCTGAGCCAGAATTACCAATGATGAGAATTTTCTTCATATTACTCCCGCATGCTAACGCCGCGTTAAGGGGTGCAGGCACGCAATACAAAAGCCGCTGCAAAGCACCTTAATCACCGAACCCAACGCATATCAAAAATGCCACGCGTGCCAAATCCCTCTTAAACGCTTTGTTATACGCATGAACGTTAGAGCCAAAATTCTACGACAAGCCCTACTTTGAAACCATGAATTTTATGTGCTTTGACGCACTTAAGTCAGGCTTAGACTTACCGCGACTTGCCACTGAAACCACTTGGAATAAACCGCGCCGCAGAAAACGGACTGACAACACCAACAAGCACTTTTGGAAAGGCAAAATCACAGTGCTTAATTTCAACGAAAACTGAAGCCTGGACGGTCCCAAACAATCAGCGCCAAAGAAGAAAACCAACGATAAACGGCAGGCCAAAACTGAGCTAAAAACCAAGGGAAATTAAGATTGAAACCGGAATATCTCGACACCCAAACACCGGGAATCAACGCTGAAAACTGCAATTTTTAACCTGAATTTTTAGGCTTTCTTCATATAGCGTATAACGCCCAATTAAGGTGTGAGGCACGCAATAACAATGCCGCCGCATACCGCCTTAATCGCTAAAATCAACGCATGGTAAAAATACCACGCGTGCCGAATCACTCTTAAATTGTTTGTTATGCCGATACTACCAGCTGCCACATAACTGGCTCTCACAAGGGGTGCCATCACGGTCGCCGTCTATTTTAACGTTCGGGCAATTTGACAAATAAAACTTAGCTTCGTCAC
This sequence comes from Vibrio chemaguriensis, assembly GCF_012275705.1. Lineage (NCBI taxonomy): Bacteria > Pseudomonadati > Pseudomonadota > Gammaproteobacteria > Vibrionales > Vibrionaceae > Vibrio > Vibrio chemaguriensis. Next base: position 3,520 of record NZ_SHOE01000042.1, on the reverse strand, counting down.
AAGACACCATTTCGCTACAGTACGTTTTACCTTGACAACTAAAACCCATATTCTCATACGCTGGGTTCAGCTTAGGTTCAATAAGAAATACGTATAATCCAGCACCTAATAAACCTAAGATAACTGCTGATATTACAACTGAAAGAGGGTTTGTTTTTTGTGGTTCCACTCCGATTAAGCGAGCACTTGCCGCACTTAATTTAGGCCGATTATTTGCCAGGTGAAACTCTACATGATCACCTACTTGTGGGCGGCGGTAGCCTTTTGGAAACTTGGATATATGAACAAAAACGTCGCCATCAAGTTCGTCAGATTTAATGAACCCAAATCCGCGTTCATCAACCCAGCGAAGAATCTTCCCTTTCATATATTCTCCCGTTTTCACATTAAGGCATAACGCCGCGTTAAGGGGTGAACAACGCCACCACCTGAACTAAACCATTGTGCCATAAACACAAAAGCTAAGCTTTGAACCAAAACCACCAAGCGTTGAGAATCCCTCTTAAACGCCTTGTTATAACTACATTTTCCTTAACGGTTGGCATGCTAACAAAATGAAGCAAAACGCAAATGTGCTCCCTGCTGCAGCCAAGTAATTGAGTTCAGCGTAGTGTACCAATAACGACATAACTGTAGGGGCGATAAAAATAATTGCATATATGAACAACCTGACCGGCTTTAGTTCTTGTGAACACTTCTTACATGTTATGTGCTTATCTAGATTTATCGTCAACTTGGCACCAATGGAAATGGGCGCGTTACAATTTGGACACTTAAACATACGCACTCTCTTATGCATCTGACTTCAATGGTGTACCAGCCTAGTCATGAGAACCGAATCGTGCAAAGAGCTAAGTAGGTAATTCGAGGGAGTTCAAATCGGACGGTAGTTATAACGCCCAATTAAGGTGTGAAGCACGCTGCCACAGAACTCAATTTGACTACCGTAAACACTGAACTGAACCCAAACCAAAAATGCCAAGCGTGCTGAATCACTCTTAAATTGTTTGTTATGTGCGGTACTCTGATACTCTACTCACGCCATCATTATCAGTAACACGTTCTCTCACCCTGCCGTCAGGATAAACAACTCTCCGTATTCTTGTACCATCCTTGTTTCTTATTACATACTCTTGCCTTTGTACGCTTTCATGCTTGCCCTTAAAATCACGAGCGACCCTGCCTCTTCTACTTTGCCACATTTGAACCAAAGATAAGATGACAGCAATGAAGGCTGAAACAATTGATACAACTAAACTGGTTTGAGAATCAGAAAGATATTCATTAACCAACTTATTCTTATTGCTAAGCTCATCTGTAAGCTTATTAATATCGCTAGCTACATTTGAATATTCGTCACCCAACTTTACTCGAATATTCTCAAACAAATCTCTCTGTCCTGCTTCAAGCTTGTCATATGGGTTTGAGGCTGAATACTCGTCTATTATTTGATCTAACTTCTGCAACGAATCTACATCTGGTTTCCCCTGCATAAATTGTTGAGTACGAAGTTCCTCCAAGATATCGGACAAAGTGACAGTATATGGGTAGTACAGTTCCTTATCCTGCTTGAGTGCAAATATAATATCTCTTTTGGTTGAAGCCCTATTGTCATAATGGAACTTAATTGCTCTTAATCCAGCGCCATTATTAATAAGAGTTTGTAACTCTATTTGAATTTTTTCTTTCTCAACATATTTGTCCCCAAAGACAAAGCTATTGACTAAAAACACTACGAAAATTAAAAATGTAAAAGCAGAGAGCAAGTCACTAAAACTAACCCAAGGTTTACCTAGTGATTTTTTTTCTTCGCTATAAGGCTCTTTAGCCTCGATAATCTCTTCCTCACGAACTTCAGGACTAGAATCATCTATTGCTTCAGAATCTTTTTGTACTGCCTGATCTGACATAATAACCCTATTTTTATTACAAAATGGTACTCAACTGGAACACTGAGCACATAACGCCCTGTTAAGGTGTGAGCAACGCAATACCGATGCTCCCGCATGCCACCTTAAACACTAGACGCAACGCATAGCAAAAATGCCACGCGTTGCGAATCACTCTTAAACAGTTTGTTATGTGTTTGCGTGCTGAAGTTGAAAATGCAACTGAGACATTAGTGATTGATATACTTTCATAGTAAATACTTGCAAATTTTCCATACAAAACTCACCACCAATAATTGGATGCAGATTCCAACCTAAGCATTCGTCTTGTTTTGGTTGTAGCCCGTGTTCGAGCGCCAAGTCATACCAACTAGTTAAAAAGACATTATCACACCAATCTTGTGATTTATTCATTTTATTGTACTCATGAAAGTCCGAAGCAATTGTTTCATAGGTACCATCTAAAACCGATAACAATGAAATTGAGCCATCCACTTCACCAAATAGCCAGTCACCCATGATGGTTAGATACAAAGGTTTCCCTGTAGGATTAAGCAACCATTTCCACTGAGGTAACAAGGTATCTATTTCTACGTCCGAGACTTCCCAAATAAACTGCATTTTTATCTTTCTCACTCTGTTTAGAAACCCATTGACACATAACGCCTTGTTAAGGTGTGAGGCACGCAATACCTAAGCTTCTGCATACCACCTTAACCACTGAAATCAACGCATAGTAAAAATGCCACGCGTGCCGAATCACTCTTGAACAATTTGTTATGCGCGTTCTCCACGATTGAACGCAACTACGGTAGCGCGTAATCTAGTCAACTTAAACTCTGTAAGTAACACTGTAACAAAAGACAATATAGAAACGGAGATAAGTGCAATATTTATCAAGGTATTACCGCTAAACTCATAAATACCTGACAGACCACTAAATAGTAAAAGACTGGCAATTATCGATAAAATCGAATCATTCGTTTTCACTTTATACTCATCAGCAGATATATCTTTTATTACCGAAACCGGATTTGAAAGTCCGTCAAGCCTAACTGCAATTTTTCCTTTTTTAATTTTGACTTTTATGCCAGAGCTTCTTAATGAATTAGCTAAATCTTCCATGATTAATTATCTCCATTTCTGCAAGCGCATAACGCCGCATTAAGGGGTGAACAACGCAGCCGCCCAACCTAACCCATTGTGCCGTAAACACTAAAGCCGATTCAAACCAAAACTGCCAAGCGTTGTGAATCCCTCTTGAATGCTTTGTTAGTTGCCAAGCCTAACGCTTTGATTTGAAGTTAATTGTAGCTTTGCCAATACGAACTTTACGTGTTTTGAAAAACTTAAATCAGGCGCAGTTTCAAAGCGCCTGTCACTGAAACCACTTGGAACACACAGCGCCGTAGAATGCAGCCTAACAACACCAAAAAGCTCATTTGAAAAGACAATGCCACAAAGCTGACTTTCAACAAGTAAATCGGCTTCTGAAACGGCAAACCAAACTAGGAAAAGATCGATGCTCAATTCCCGCGAGCCAAGATCCCGAAGTTCTAAGTGCAGAATCGATCAAAGCACACGAATGATTAGACCTAAACATTCTGTTTTAGCTGCGATTTTCTCGTTGG
>NZ_SHOE01000041.1:0-17942 GCF_012275705.1 Vibrio chemaguriensis | reverse complement strand
TTATACTGTTTTATCACTAGTGTGTTGTTTTGTATTGTTTTTTTTTTTTTTTTTTTTCAGATGTGTATAAGAGACAGGCATTGCATTTGCTTTGTATAATTCGAACTTTCAATGGCACTTATATTAGGAGAACGAAATGAAAAGCAATGTTGTTACTTTGATTGGCCTTTTTTCTTTAGCAACGTTTAGTACTTTATCTCACGCAGCGGACTCCAAAGATCATGGTGTTTATGTCGGCGCCAACTATGGTTACTTAAAAGTTGATGGACAAGATGACTTTGATGATGACAGCGATGCTATTCAAGGTTTGGTTGGTTACCGTTTTAACCCTTACTTAGCGTTAGAGGGCGGTTACATTGATTTTGGTAGCTATGGTAATAACCTAGTAAATGCCGAAACGGACGGTTACACCGCAGCACTAAAAGTTACAGCCCCTATTGCTGATCGTGTCGATCTTTACGCAAAAGGCGGTCAAATGTGGTACTCGACGGATTACAACGTTGCGGGCTTCCAAGGCAACAAAGATGACGAAGGTGTATTCGCTGGTGCCGGTGTTGGTTTTAAAGTTACTGATAACTTCTTAGTTAACGCAGAATATATGTGGTACGACGTAGAACTGAATGCAGAGAACGTAGCGAATGGTGCAAACACAAAAACTGATTTTAACCAAGCATCGCTAGGTGTGGAATATCGTTTCTAATATTGTTAACCATGTTTAACCCAAATAAAAATGCGAAGCTAAATGGCTTCGCATTTTTATTTTTTAAGAGATTTAATTATCTGCATAAAATTACTAATGAATAAAATATTTATAAAGTTGGAAGTGTTGATTATTAGAGATCATCTGCTTATTTTCTATAGGCTATAAAAGAAGCCGTGCACTAATAGCAAGTAACATCGTAAAAGTAGATCGTGTACTGTTGCAACATAAGTACGGATAGCAGATACAAAAAAGGCCACCCGAAGGTGGCCTTTTCCAAACGTTTGGTGGAGCTGGCGGGACTCACCTTCAACTGCCTTAAAAAACAGTTACTTCAATAGGTTAGGGTGTTTGTGATTTTTGAGAATAACCCTTTAGTACCTTATCTTAGTACCATATGAGGCCAGTATCAATATGGAAGCCTATTATCCTAAGTTAAGGACGCCAGTTCAGCTCCCTGTTTGGGAGCTGAACCGATATCTATGATGCGCTGATCACTTAATCTGACTTTTGACGGCGTTAATCCTTTCCAACTGCGACGCACTTAGTGAGTGTTGCTTTAATTGCTCATAGCTTTTTAATAGTCTGTTTTGTTGACGTCGAATTTGTCGCTCATTTAGCTCTTCTTTTGCGTTTAACCACTTATCAAACTGCGTTTGCATCTGCTTGATGAGTTTTTCAATTTCAAGGGCTTCAGTGGCTTTTTTATATTGGTATTGCCAAGTTGATAGTCTGCGTCCTTTCTCTTTTTCAATTGGCTCATAGCTCCGGTAATCTATGCCGACATGTTGCAGTACTGCGCTGTTGAATGCTTGCTTAATGACTTTTGTTGCTTTTTTCCGTTGTAATTCCGTGAGGACTCGATTGCCGACAATCTTACCAATCATCAAATGCACATGGTCGCCACTACCTTTTTTTCCTTTCTGTTCCTGCTGGTGCAAGACAGCTCGAATTTGTTGTCGGTATTGCGAAAATTCAGATTTGTTAAGTTGACACAATTTAGCGAGAGCCAATGCGCAATCTTTGACAATGGATTGCCACTGCTCATAGCTAGGTCTGTAGCCCCTTGGCAACGTAAGGCAATATTCCATGGCGTAGGTCGATAGTGGGCGGCCTCCACGGCGGTTATTTAGCTGCTGATTAAGCCTGAATTGTTCGCCTGTAAGAGCAATGCGCTTGGAGGTAGCGCCACATCCGAAGAGTGATACGAGGTCTTCGGTGTATTTGTGGTTGGCGTGTTCGGTGTTTAGTAGGTAACGCTCTCGCATCATTACACCATCTGATGCAAGTCGAACGGGTTGTGTTGTTACAGTCCAGTTTTTAATCATGAGATATGTTTTTTATAAACATAGAAAATTATTTTTTTAGATTCAAACAACTTAAAATCAACTGGTTATGCTGGATGGTGGTTTCCAGATAGAACAACCCACTTCGTTCTTATGTTGTTCTCTGGCAAGAATGGAGACCCTTCTTGACTACCCCTTTTTCAAAAAAACGCCATCGTTTGAATAAAGAAAAAATAATTATTACTCTTTAAATAAACGCTATGGAAAAAGAAATTACTGCTTCGGATTTAATTGAACTTCTGCATGATTTAGAAGATCTTGAAACCACAGATCTTGAGAGCTTAGTGCTTGAAGGAGCTATGAACGCTGGTTTTGTTACCAAGGGTGATTCAGTGAAAAACCTATACAGACGAGCATGGGTTAAAAAAGTTACAGAACATGCTAACGATGCTTATAGATTAGAGGATGTTGCTACAGGTGAGAACTTGGCAGCTACGATCGAAAACGTAAAGGTACTATTGAAAGCGAGAGAGACCAAAGTCACTGATATACTGGAATTGCTCGCTAAGCAAATATTAGATGCAACACCTCCGTATAAAAGCTGATTGGATTCAGTAGCAATTTATATTTGGTTATTTGATTCAAGCGTCCGAAAGGGCGCTTTTTTGTTAGATGTCGCTGTCACCATATGAGCCGTAGGGTATAATCAGCGCAATTTTCTCAATTGTGCTGTTTACAATGACTAACAACAACTTCTCCCAAACCGCTGCCTTTATCTGGTCGGTGGCTGACCTGCTTCGCGGTGACTTCAAACAATCTCAATATGGCCGTGTGATCCTGCCGTTTACCCTGCTTCGTCGACTTGAGTGTGTGCTTGAACCAAGCAAAGATGCCGTGGTTACTGAACATGAGCGCATCAAAGCGATGAACCTGCCAGAAGAAGCGCAGGAAAAGTTCTTGCTACGTGCGACTCAATCACCAACTCAGCCAGATGGTTTGTCATTCTTCAATACCTCGCCAATGAACCTTGGCAAGATGGGACAAAGCAACATCAAGGCGAATCTTGAGAAGTACGTGCAATCATTCTCCAAAGATGCGCGTGAAATCTTCGAGCACTTCAAGTTCGATGAATTTGTTGGTTTGCTGGAAGATGCCAACCTGCTTTACAAAGTGGTGAAGAAGTTTGCCACCACCGACCTTAGCCCAAACAGTATTTCTAACCACGATATGGGCTTGGTGTTTGAAGAACTGATCCGCCGCTTTGCGGAAAGCTCAAACGAGACCGCGGGTGAACATTTTACCCCGCGTGACATCGTGCGCCTGACCACCTCTTTGGTGTTTATGGAAGACGACGAAGCCCTAACCAAAGATGGCATCATCCGCACCATCTATGACCCAACAGCGGGTACTGGCGGCTTCCTTTCTTCTGGTATGGAATACGTACACGAACTCAACCCGAAAGCGGTAATGCGTGCGTTTGGTCAGGAGCTAAACCCAGAGTCCTACGCTATCTGTAAAGCGGACATGCTTATCAAAGGGCAAGATGTTAGCCGTATCAAACTGGGTAACACCCTATCGAATGATCAGCTACCAGCCGACAAGTTTGACTACATGCTGTCTAATCCGCCGTTTGGTGTTGATTGGAAAAAGATTGAAGGTGAAATCAAAGACGAGCACCAACAAAAGGGCTTTGATGGGCGCTTTGGTGCAGGCTTGCCGCGAGTCTCTGATGGTTCGTTGCTGTTCTTGATGCACCTTATCAGCAAGATGCGTGACAAGAAAAACGTTGATAACCAAGTCTCGGATGGCGGGCGTATCGGCATCATCCTTAACGGCTCGCCACTGTTCACAGGTGGTGCAGGTAGTGGTGAAAGTGAAATTCGTCGCTACATCTTAGAAGCAGACCTGCTTGAAGCCATTGTCGCGCTACCTACCGACATGTTCTACAACACAGGTATTGCGACCTACGTTTGGGTACTGAGCAATAAAAAAGACCCTGCACGTAAAGGCAAAGTGCAATTGATTAATGGCGCTAACTTAAGTACGAAAATGCGTAAGTCATTAGGCTCTAAGCGTCATTATTTAACTGATGAAGAAATTCGCACCATCACGAAAAACTTTGGTGACTTTGAAGAAATCGACACCTTGACCAAAGATGGTGTGACGGACAATCAAAAACACTTCGCCAGCAAGATTTTTGATACTTATCATTTTGGCTACCGTCGTCTAACCATAGAGCGCCCACTGCGCCTTTCCGCACAAATCACCGATGAAGCGGTGGAGTCACTTCGTTTTGCTCCCAAGCCGTTTAACGCCGTAATGCAGGCTGTCTTTGACCAGTTTGGCTCAGAGTGGACGGAAGACACGTACGGCTCACTAACTGACGTGGAAAAAGAAGTTCGTGTTCTGATCAAAGCCGACTTCCCAGAGCTAAAAGAAAAGCAAATCAAGGATGTACTGGATAGCAAGCTGTGGCTCAATCAAAAAGCCCTGATGGATGCGGCGAAAGCCCTGCAAATTGCCGTTGGTGACAGTCTTGGTGGAAAAGCGCAGCAATCCGACGACTTCAACCAGTTTGAACTGACCCTCAAAGAAGCGTTCAAGGCCACTGGCATCAAGTTCGATGCCAAGCAGAAGAAACAGTTTATCGATGCGATCACTTGGAAGAACCAAGACGCTGAACCTGTGATCAAAAAAGTGCTAAAAGAAACTGCACAGCCGCTTTACGGTGCTTTCGATTACAAAGGCAAAGTCGTTGAGTTCCAACAAGATGGCGACCTGCGTGATAACGAGAATGTGCCGCTTGATCCATCTGTGGCAACATCATACTTAATCAAAAGTTACTTCAAACGCGAAGTGCAGCCACACGTCGTCGATGCGTGGATTAACGCAGACAAGCGCGATGACAAAGACAATGAAATTGGTGTGGTGGGCTATGAAATCCCATTCAACCGCCATTTCTATGTTTATCAACCACCGCGTGCGCTGGAAGCGATTGATGCCGATTTGGATGCGGTGAGTGCCGACATTATGAAGCTGCTGCAAGAGGTGCATTCGTAATGGGGAACATATCAACCTATGAAAGCTATGTATTCAATAACTATTTCGGTATAGATCTGCCGGAACATTGGGATGAAAAAAGACTTGGTTATCTAGCGTCGAATGAGAAAAATGCATTTGTAGACGGCCCTTTTGGTTCAGATTTAAAAACCAATGATTACAAAGAAGATGGAATTCCTTTAATACAATTGAATAATATTCGTGATGGGAAACATATTCTACGTAACTTTAAATATGTAACTGAGCAGAAGAAAAATGAACTATCAAGACACATTGCTCGCCCTAGAGATATTGTGCTGGCAAAGATGGCGGAGCCTGTAGCTCGTTCTGCTATTGTCAGCGGGCAATTTGATGAATATGTCATAGTTGCAGATTGCGTCAAAATGACTCCAGACTCCCAAAAAATTGACCTCAATTTTTTAAACTGGGCTATCAACTCGGAAGTTGTCAAAACTCAGGCTGAGTTGGTATCCACAGGAACTACGCGGATTAGGATTAGCTTAGGTGAACTTAAAAAGCTAAAAGTTCCTTATCCAAGTCATGGCGAACAAACCCAAATCGCCAACTTCCTCGATCACGAAACCGCCAAAATTGACACCTTGATCGAAAAGCAGCAGCAACTGATTAAACTGCTGAAAGAAAAGCGCCAAGCGGTGATCAGTCATGCGGTAACTAAAGGATTGAACCCGCAAGCACCAATGAAAGATTCAGGTGTGGAGTGGTTAGGGGAAGTGCCAGAGCATTGGGATTCATGCCTAATAAAATACAAGTGCTCAGAGATAACTGATGGAGCACATATTTCACCTGAAACGAATGGTGGAGAATATTACTTTGTCTCAATCAGGGATATTAAAGATGGTGTAATCAATTTTGAGGAAGCCCTCTTAACATCCCCGAAGAGTTACCAATATCTTGTAAAAACTGGGTGTCTACCGTTCGAGGGGGATATTCTATTTAGTAAAGACGGAACAATTGGACAGACAGCAATAACACCCCAAAATATTGAGTTCGTTGTTGCCTCTTCACTAATTATTATTCGACCTGATCGTGAGAAAGTTATTCCAGAGTTTATGGATTTCTTGTTACAAAGTGCAGTTGTGAAAGAGCAAGTAGAGAGCTTTGTGAAAGGTGCCGCTCTGCGACGCTTATCTATCCAAAATTTGCTTAAAGTGTTTGGTGTATTTCCTCCAATAGACGAACAAATGCTCATTGCAGAATTTATTCAGAAACAACAGAGTAAATACAGGGAGTTAGAGTGCAAAGCTATAGCGCAAGTTGAACTGTTAAAAGAACGCCGAACAGCTCTAATTTCAGCCGCTGTCACAGGAAAGATTGATGTTCGCAATTGGCAAGCTCCAATATCTCAAAATCAGGCTTTAGAACAAACAGCTTAAGTTTATTGCCATTCTCTAAAGGGAGTGGCTTTTCGCTTCAGTTGGCTATCAAGAATAAGAAGAACAAGGTAATGAAAGACACTACACAAGAACGGGTATTTCAGGACGACATCATCAGCCAGATGGTGGCTAATGGCTGGGTGCAAGGTACTGGCGAGGGCTACAATCGCGAATCGGCGCTTTTCGAGGCGGATGTGCTGACCTTTATCACACGGACGCAGCCGAAAGAGTGGGAGAAGTTCTGCAAAGTCTTCCCGATCGACTCAGAGCGCCACTTCCTTGATGCCTTGGTGAATCAGCTAAAAAAAGCCGATGAAAACGCCACTGATCGCGCATCACGCACCTTTGGCACCTTGGGCGTGCTTCGGCATGGTTTGAAAATTCGCAATGCCCGCTTTGAATTGTGTCAGTTTAAGCCAGAACATAACCTCAACCCAGAAACTTTGGCGCGTTACCAGCACAACATCTGCCGCATCGTGCCAGAGCTGGTTTACAGCCCGTATGCTACCAAAGAACAAGAACTGGAAACGGGAAAGAAAGCCAAGAAATGGCGTATCGACTTGGTACTGTTCGTTAACGGCTTGCCCGTCTCTACCCTTGAGCTGAAATCTGAGTTCAAACAAGCGGTAGAAAACGCCATCGCGCAGTACAAACTAACCCGCTTACCGAAAGACCCTGCCACCAAAAAGCCAGAGCCGCTTTTGAGCTTTAAACGCGGTGCTTTAGTGCATTTTGCGGTAAGCCAGTATGAAGTCTACATGGCAACCAAGCTTGCGGGTGACGAGACATTCTTCCTGCCGTTTAACAAAGGCACGCATGATGGCGGCAAGGGCAATGACATTCCTGAAGATGAAAACCGCTACGCCACTGACTACCTGTGGAATGAAGTATTAACCCCAGATAACCTGCTCAACATCATCGGGCGCTTTATCCATCTTCAAATTGAAGAAAAGGAAGATTGGGAGGGGCGAAAAATCAAGAAAGAAACCCTGATCTTCCCGCGTTACCACCAGTGGGATGTAGTGACGAAATTGGTTGATGCTGCGATTGTTGAGGGCACTGGTAATAAATATCTTATCCAGCACAGTGCGGGGTCAGGTAAGTCCAACTCTATTGCATGGACAGCTCACCAACTCTCGACCTTGCATGATGAAAAGGGTAACAAGCAGTTTGATTCAGTCATTGTGGTGACTGACCGCACCGTATTGGATGACCAGCTACAAGACACCATCTATCAGTTTGAACATGCTGATGGCGTGGTAGGGCGTATCAACCGCAAAGAGGGGGATGGCTCGAAATCAGAGAAGCTAGCAACGGCACTGGAAACCTCGCAGCCTATCATCATCGTGACCATTCAAACGTTCCCGCATGTGTTAAAAGCGATTGAGAACTCCACGTCACTTAAAGAGCGCCGCTACGCCATCATTGCCGATGAAGCGCACTCGTCACAAACAGGTGCAACCGCTCGCCAGCTCAAAGAAGTGTTGATGACGGATGAAGCCGATGATGACACTGAACTTTCCTCTGAGGATATTCTTGATGCCACCGTTGCAGCGCGTCGAGGCAGTGCCAACCTGAGTTATTACGCCTTTACCGCCACACCAAAGCCAAAGACTCTGGAGTTGTTTGGTCGCAGACCTGACCCAGAGCAGCCAGCATCTAAACGCAATTTGCCAGTGGCTTACCACATCTATTCAATGCGTCAGGCGATTGAAGAGGGCTTTATTCTTGATGTGCTAAAGAACTACACCAACTACAAGGTGATTTATCAGCTCAAGCAAAAGCTGGAAGCGGAAGATAAAGAAGTAGATGCAGGCAAAGCCAAGGTGAAGCTCAACAACTGGGTACGCCTGCATGACCATAACATCTCGCAGAAAGTGAAAGTGATTGTTGAGCACTTCAAAAAGAACGTGATGGGCTTATTGGGTGGTCAAGCTAAGGCTATGGTGGTCACTAGCTCTCGTAAAGAGGCTGTGCGCTACAAACTGGCTTTTGATAAATACGTGGCAGAAAATAGTTATGCGGGGATTCGTGCGATGGTCGCGTTCTCTGGAGAAGTGGAATTTAATGCCGCCGACCCAGACAGCACGGCGTTTATGGATCAGAAATTTACTGAGCACAACATGAACCCTGATCTTCAAGGTCGTGAGATGCGCAAAGCCTTCAACACCGATGACTATCAAGTGATGTTGGTTGCCAACAAGTTTCAGACAGGCTTTGACCAGCCTAAACTCTGCGCTATGTACGTGGATAAAAAGCTCGCAGGTGTTGAATGTGTACAGACGCTTTCACGACTTAACCGAACTTATCCGGGCAAAGCCGAATGTGGTACATTTGTGCTCGACTTCTACAACGATCCGCAAGATATTCTTGATGCTTTCCAGCCTTATTATCAAGTGGCAGAGCTTGAGGATGTCACTGACCCTGACAAGATTTTCGACCTATCAGAGAAGCTGCGTGCTAGTGGTATTTTCTTATGGTCGGAGGTAGATCAATTCGTTGATGCCTTCTTTACCAAGAACAAATCTAATGCGGCTATCAGTAATATCTGCAAGCCAGCGATAGACCGTTGGCGCAAGCGTTATACTTCTACGGTAGAAGCATACATTCACGCTAAAAACGTGTTTGAACGCACCAAGAAAACAGGCGATGCCGTGTTAATCGCTAATGCGGAAAACACCTTCAAAGAGTGCAAGCAGGAGAAAGACCGCCTAGAGATCTTCAAGAAGGATTTAGGTAGCTTTGTACGCTTTTATGAGTTTATGTCGCAGATTGTTGACTATGACGACAAAGAGCTAGAGAAACTGAGCCTGTATGCACGCCACCTTCGCCCAATGCTGCGCGAGAAGGTTATTGAAGAGGATGAACTTGACCTTGGCAATGTGGTCATGAGCCACTATCGTCTGTCGAAGATCCGTCAACAGGACATTCAGCTTCAAGAGAATACGCCTGAGTACAAGTTGCACCCAAGCAACGATGTTGGCACTGCCAAGCCAAAGGATAAGAAAGAAGAGTTCCTGTCTCACATCATTGAGCGATTGAACGAAGTTTTTGTCACCGACAACCTGACCGACAAAGACATGATCAATTATGCCTTTACGGTGCGTGACAAGCTTACAGAGAACGAAACAGTAATGAGCCAAATTGCCAATAACACGCGCGAGCAAGCCATGCTGGGTGACTTCCCTCGTGCGATTGATGATGCGATTTTGAATAGCAACGAGGCTCACCAAGAACAAATGATGCAGTTGTTGTCTGACCCGAACAAAACCAAACAATTTGCGCGGGTTATCTTCGATATGTTGAGTGGGTATAAAGGGTAAGGAAGTGGATTTTGTGATGAAGTGGCTGGTTGAATCAGCTTAAAGTTTTTTGAGTGAATTGGATGAGCCAGTTTATGGCTGGCTCATGCTTTAGGATATTCCGTTCTTTCAGTTAATTAAATAAACGTAAAAAACGGAATCAACTGATGCTAGTTAAGCGTTGTTGATAAGGTAATATATTTTCTTTCGCCCTGTTTTTCCGCTAACCTCAAAGTTGATGAGCTTACCGGATACACGGTCAATTATTTCAGCGCACTTGTCACGGCCATATGTTGTGTTTTTTAAAAGAAAATCTCTTAATTCCGTTTTATCCATCTTATTGCCATCTAAAACAGACTTTATTAATGAAACAGCATCAGGGTACTTATCAAGATAATCATTATATTTAAACACTTCATCTTGTAAAGATTTTGCCTTTTTATGCGTGTTTTCATCGATATTGCGAACAGAATTTATCATATCAACATACTTCAAATTTTCTGCTTTTTGGTATGCGAATGTCAGCTCAAGGGCATTATTACCACGGAGTTTTTGGTTTATCAGTTGAATGTGTTTTGTTTGGGTTCCATTTTCGTCAGTATTGTCATATTTAATGTCCATCATGTAGATACAATCTACGTCTTCGACAAGATCTGATGTCCCAGAATAGACAAGTTTGTTGTCGCCATCTCGATTTTTGTTGGTATGACCTAAACCGATAAAGGTTCCCCCCCTCATAACAAAATCTCTGACAGTGATACCAAATCTGCGCATATGTTTTTTGTCCATTGTGTCAGCGAACTTCTTAAGAGTATCCACAATGATCACAACATCCTTTGCTGCATCATCATCAGATAATCCGTCTAAGATGGCTAACAGAGAATGTGATTCGAAGCCGTTATATCCGGGAACAAGCACGTGAACCCCAATACTTTCCAAAATTTCAGTTTTTTCAATAACTCCATTTTGAGTGTCATCAGCATTTATATAAAAGACCGATAGATCGTTAGTAAGACCTGCTGCATGAGCTTGTTTCAGTTGGTTGATGATTAATAAGGTTTTGCCAGCATTCGGTGGTGCAAAAAGAGTACTTGACTGTCCTTTGAGAACTAAACGGTCAAAAATAAAAACGCTCTCAGCAGCGTTCTGTTTAATATTATCTAAGTCCTCATTGATAGCGAGTTCAATGAGTGTTGCCAATGTATTTTTTTTCATTAAATAAACTTTCAGTAAATTTTGGGTGAGCGAAGCCGTTCACCCAAAATATATGGGTTAATAAAATATTTTTTAGTTGTGGTGGTGCTGTTTAAATAGATATCACGCTAAATTATATGGGCGAATATATGCGGTATGGCTCGTATCTATCATATTAACAACAGGAGCAAGAATTCTAGGACGGTATTGCTCACTGTAGGTATCAAACGACTCAGAATTATGTTTATGGCCAACAATGCACTCTATAATCTCTTTAGAAACACCTAACTGTTTCAACTCATTGATGAACGTGTGTCGGAAAGAGTGTGCATCTAACCCTTTACCTAAACCCAATGAATCCCTACGGCGTTGAAACCACTTCGAAGCATTGTGTGAGTAGTATCCTTTAATAAGTGGTAGCTCTGGGAAGAGGCGACCTTTGCTCTTTGAATTTACGAATGCTAAGAAGCCTTTTGCAATCAATTCATTATGAATAGGGATCAGCCTGATAGATGAAGTATTTTTGACACTCTGCCCTTCGACGTTATCCCAAATCTTTAGACACTGGACACCATCTACTTGCAGTATGTCATCAATGGTTAGTTGGCAAATTTCGTTCAGCCTTGCCCCTGTGTAGCGTCCCAATAGCGGCACCCAATAGTAATAAGGGTGAAGGTAGCTATGTGACTTGTAGTCCTTCATTTTGAAAATGGCAGCAAGGTGTTGGTCGGAAAAGCATAGGCGTTTCTTTCCACCTTTTTCACTCTTTTTTGGAAGTCTATAGAATACATTGTCCTTAACGTATCCATGAGCTTTGCTCCAGTTAAGAAAAGTAGAGAACTTTTCGATTATCCCTTTGACGGTTGTAAGGGAAAGGGATGGTTTAGGCTTTGGCAAGGCAGCATTTTTGAAGATTACGTCGTACCCTGTTAGTCCCGCAAACTCAGAGTGTTTCTTTGCGTTTGTGGGATAGTGGCTCAAGGCGTCTCGAACGCTTTCAGCGCCTGCACGATCAAGCTCGTTTAAGTCATCAAAGCCGATAAGGTGCAATACTCTCGCAAGAAGTTCATGATCTTGCTGGATGTTTTTTAGCTTAGATTTGCCGAGTTTGATACGTGAATCTGTGTAAGCATCTAGTAGTTCGACACCTGTTAGTGGTTCTAGTGTCTTATGGCTTCGTTGCACTGGTATTTCAAGATTGAGGATAGCTTCGAGATTTACGTTATCTCTGAAATTTGAGCGTAAGCTTTGTGCCACAGAAGAGGATAAATTCATAATAGTTCCTAATTAATCAATTGCTTTCCAATCAATCTAAGAAGGTCTTTCACGGCCGTAAAGAAAAAAAACTAGCAACCTATTAATCACATACATGTATCCATATTTAACTGCAACTTGTTTTTTAAATTGTTGTTTTTAAATTGTTTATTTGGTTTTCTTGAGCTGGTTGCTGAAAGAATGAGCGAATGAGTTTGTTTTTTTGGGCGTGAAATCACGCCCAAAATTAAAGCCACATAATTGTTTAAGAGGTCGCTAGGGTCACTCAGTTGAATAGTTTTTCACCTTATCTAAAGGGAGGGGATCAATCAGGTTTACGACAGTCATCACTTGCTCAATGTTTAGATCCTTCCCGTATCGGTCGTAGGTAATGTTATTCAAGGTGTGACCTAGTATCGCACCAGCCACAATATGGGAAATTTGCTTTTGTTTAAGTTGTGTCGCTACCGTATGACGGAAAGAATGAAAGTCATGTCCTTTGCCAAAACCAAGTTTGGTTTTAAAGCGTCCATACCACTTAGAGGCGGTGCTACCAAAACCATCTCGTGAATTTTTCAGTTCAGGAAACACACGCTCATGTTTGATTGAGTGTAGGTATTTAATGAATCCAAGTTCTATTAATTGTCGGTGAATTGGGATAATGCGACGACTCGTTACATTTTTTAGTTTCTGTCCCTCATATCGGTCATCAATTCGGATCACCCAAATACCACTCTGTTGATAAATGTCCGCTTTGTAGAGTTGACACAGTTCATTCTGCCGAGCACCTGTAAAATAAGCTAAGAGAGGGAGCCAGTAGTAGTAGGGATGCCTGAAGTCTCCCTTCGCATGAATTTCTGTACTAAAAATTTTCTGTAAGTCTGTTTTTGCATATGCGTTTTTGGCTTCACTATCTTTACGTTGCTTTCGGAAGCGAATTGCTTTGAATGGGTTGATATCAGTAAATTCGTTCAAATGGCACCACTCAAAGAATCCTGACGTTTTCTGACAATAATCTTTTACCGACTCTTCACTGAGTGTAGGCATATTAAGGCTATTATTGAGTTTAACCGCCTCCTTGGCTGTTAGGCCTTTGAACTGGGGGTGTTTCTTCATGTTTACGGGGTAATGTCGCAATAGCTGCACTGCGTCTTCTGCATCGCGTCTGCGAATTAAAGGGAGATGGGATTTTCCAACTAAATCAAGAACGGTTTTGCACTTAGCTTTCAGCATTCCAACGGCCTTAGGAGAAATATGCTGAGCCTTATAGAGACAAAAGCGCTCTAGCATCTTTTCTGGGCATAACACCTTAAGCTTTTTCTGTTTTACTAGTGGGTGCTTTTTTTCGTTATGAATGGGTCTGACTTGCTTTGGTGCTGTGGTTGCAGTCGGGGATATGATGGTGCGACGAACCTGTATCTCTAGTTCTAATGCTAAAAGCGTAGCTTTATCTTTGCATGATGTTTTTAGCGATCGTTTAACTTCACGAAGCCCGTCAAATAAGTGTCGATGCTCAGATGGGATTTGATAGCGAAACTGCCAAATGCCAGATTTTGAAATAGATAAATAGCGCATGTTTTAGTACCAAAATGTAGTACAAACAGCCTAATATTGAAGTGGCGAATACAAAAAGGGCGATAACTCAGAGAGTTACCGCCCTTTCCAAACGTTTGGTGGAGCTGGCGGGAGTTGAACCCGCGTCCGAAAACCGTTCATCATTGGTACTACATGCTTAGTCGATCTTTAATTTCGCCACCCACCTGCGAACCGACACGCTAATGAATGACTAGCCTGAATTAAAATTCGCCGTTCATCTCTCAGGCGGGAGAATCCGGGCTAGCGCGTTTGGGTTTGATCCCTCGTTATTCCCCGTCTTACGTGCGGAAGCTAGGGCGAGAGAGCTCTGAGCAGGTTATTAAGCTGCTAGTGCGTAGTTTTCGTCGTTTGCGACTATTTTTTTGCGGTTTGTTAACGAGGCCTACCGCACCTCGGCATGCACCTCAGACTTCTGAATTCCCGTCGAATCCTAAATCAGCCCCAGGTAATATTCGCATAGTAACAGAAAAGCATTGGCTGTCCAGTACTATGCGTTTAAGTGGTCAAGATTAACGCAGTGTACTCTTCATTACGCGTGCTTTCTCTCTTGCCCAGTCTTTTTCTTTTAAATCCGTACGTTTATCGTGCAGCTTTTTACCTTTTGCTACGCCAATTTTTAGTTTCACCCAAGAGCGAGACCAGTACAGAGAGAGCGCCGTTAATGTCATACCTTCACGGTTCACACGTCCGAATAGGTTGTCCAGTTCACGACGACTCATTAGTAGTTTACGCACACGTGTGGGGTTCGCCACAACGTGTGTCGATGCCTGATTTAAAGGAGTGATTGTCATGCCACTCACAAAGGCTTCACCGTCACGCATAAATACGTAACTTTCAGAAATATTGGCTTTACCTTGGCGAAGGGCTTTCACTTCCCAACCTTGGAGCTCCAAGCCAGCTTCGATTTCATCATCGATGAAATACTCGTGGCGAGCTTTTTTATTCAGCGCGATAGTATTGCTACCCGCTTTTTGTTTCGTTTTTTTCTTTGCCATAATAGCGACATTATACGGGTTGGATATCGGATAGGAAATCCTTTTATTTGCGCAATCGTGGAATAAAAGTAAAATTGGCAGGAGCTTTAAATCTGTACATGTATCGATAGGAGTATGTATGAAGCAAGTCAGCCGTTCTGCGCTTGTGTCTTTTAGTGCTGAACAGATGTTCAATCTGGTTAACGATGTTGCTAAATACCCTGAGTTTCTGCCTGGTTGCTCGGGCTCTAGAATCATTGAGTCTTCGGGTAATGGTATGGTGGCTTCTGTCGATGTGGCGAAGGCTGGTATCAGCAAAACGTTTACTACTTCAAATGAGCTGATCCCTGGCCAAGCAATTATGATGAACTTGGTGGATGGCCCGTTTAAGACGTTGCGTGGTGGTTGGATTTTTACCGCGCTAGATGAGCAAGCTTGCAAGGTTGAGCTAAAGCTTGAGTTTGAATTCTCAAGTAAAATGATTGAGATGGCCTTCGGTAAGGTTTTTAACGAGCTTACCAGTAACATGGTAAATGCATTCACTAAACGCGCAAAACAGGTCTACGAGTGTTATGAGTATTGAGTCAGATATGATTCACGTAGAGGTTGTCTATGCTCTTCCTCATGAACAGCGTGTATTTAATTTAGTGGTGAATAATCACGCAACGGTAGAAGAGATCATTCGACAATCTGGCGTGTTAGAGTTATACCCTGAAATTGATTTATCTAAGAATAAAGTGGGTGTGTTTAGTCGTAATGTGAAGTTAGATGCGACCGTTCGAGATCGAGATCGAATAGAGATATATCGTCCGTTACTCGCAGACCCGAAAGAGATTCGTCGTAAGCGGGCGGAGCAGGCTAAAGCCGAGGGGAGTGCAGACCCTGTCACCGGTGGCAAGCCTAGCTCTGTACGTAAGAATAAGTAGACTTGATATCAATCCCAATGGATGGCGTCATTGATTCAAAGTGTGATTGCGCGATATCTAGATAATAAAAAACCTCTCATGTGAGAGGTTTTTTGCAAAAGTCGTTTACTGAATCTGTTCGTAAAAAGCGTCACTTTTTGGGAAGTCACCACTGATATCTGCGAGTGTGCCTTGATCGTTAAAGTTAACGATCAGGTCTTTTTGCACTGGATCACCGTGACCAGGAGTATGGTGATAAATATAGTACCAAGTGTTTGGGTAGCCGTTTTCAATAAGCATTGGCGACCCTAGTACGAAGCGAACCTGTGCTTTAGTCATCCCAAACTTTAATTTATCTACCGCACTTTGTTCTACATAGTTGCCTTGGTTGATATCAATGCGATAAACCAGTTTTTCCAATACCGAACATCCTGTCAGCAATGTCATTGCTAATGGTACGGCAACTAACCACTTCTTTAATTGCATAATAATTTCTTAGTAACCTTTAAAATACTGCGCTGATAATAAACAAGCTCGACGCAGATGTAAAAAGCTATGCGTCGTATGATAGGAAATCTGACAACGAATTTTGAGTTGAGTTGCATTTATTGATTCTCTCACATGTATGTTTATGTCGATGAGCGATTTTCTATCCAGTTTAAGCGGTAACTAATGACAAATAGCCAAGTTATTGAGCTATGGGGTGGCACTGACCATTATTTCGAAAGGGAATCAGAACCCAAGCACTTTGATATGGGGGAGGTAGAGTCACGGAGTAGTGTTCGTGACTCTATCTTTGAAAGAGCATGGCTAAGCGGCGATGAGGAGCTCTTTGGCGTTTGCAAGGGTAGAATCTGTAATTTGGCTACCTCCAAGTAGGCGAGCTAATTCTGCCACACGTTGTTGTTCATCTAATGCGTGCATTTGTGTTTCGGTTTGGCCAGCTTTTGTTTGTTTAGCCACGAACATTTGTTGATGGCCACAACCTGCCACTTGAGGGAGGTGAGTGACACACAATACCTGAGTAGACTCGCCAAGCTTGCGTAGCATTTTGCCGACTACAGCTGCTGTTGGACCACTAATACCGACATCCACCTCATCGAAGATCAAGCTTGGTGTATCCACTTTCTGAGCGGTAATCACTTGGATAGCTAATGAGATGCGTGATAGCTCACCGCCTGACGCAACTTTTGCTATAGGTTGCAATGGCTGTCCTGGGTTGGTCGATACTAAGAAGCACACACTGTCCATGCCAAGTGGTGATGGGTGCGTGTTTTCATTGCTGACTTCGATATTGAATACCGCTTTTTCCATGCTCAATTCGTGCATGCTTTGCGTGATCAGCTTATTCAGCTCTTTAGCGTAACGGCTGCGTGATTTGTGTAGTTTTTCTGCTTGGTTTAGGAAGCTTTGGTACTTTTGTTCCACTTCTTGCGCGAGTTCATCTAAACGTTCATCAGAGCAATCTAACGCTTCTACTTGGGCCAGAAGATCTTGGTGATGTTGGTATAGTTCTTCTGGCATCACGTGGTGTTTGCGAGCAACAGACATCACTTTAGAAAAACGTTCTTCTACATAAGCCATACGAGCAGGATCCACATCGATGCCATCTAGATAACTGCGTAATTCGTTCTTCGTTTCTTCCAGTTGAATCATCGCTTCTGACAACATGTTGGGTAGCTCAGATAGCTTTTCATCTAACTCAGCTAGTTGAATTAGGGAGTGATTGGCCGATTGCAAAATACCAAGCGCATTGACTTCTTCACCTTCGTAAATAAGTTCGATGGCTTGCTGACAGGTAGTGGCGAGTTCACCACTATTGGATAGTCGTTTGTGCTCTTGCTCGAGCTCTGCAAATTCTTCTTCACCTAGCGATAACTCATTTAGTTCTTTGATTTGGTATTCAAGCAACTGTTTTTGCGCCTGGTTTTGCTGGCTATTTTCTTTTAGTTGCTTGAGGTTATTGTCTGCCTGACGCCAATGCTGGTAAGCACTTCGTGTGCTTTTTAGTAGGTTTAGATGACCTGCATATTGGTCGAGCATAGCCATTTGGTGTTCGCTTTTCATCAATTGATGATGAGCGTGTTGCCCATGGATATTGATCAGCAGTTGCCCTAAAGATTTGAGCTGTGATAGTGGGACAGGACTGCCATTAATGAAGGCTCTTGAGCGACCTTCTTTTGTGATGATGCGACGCAAAATACATTCACTGCCATCAAGCAGATCGTTATCTTCTAGCCAACGCGTTGCATGTAGGTTGTTGTCCAGTAAAAAAGC
>NZ_SHOE01000040.1:0-20485 GCF_012275705.1 Vibrio chemaguriensis | reverse complement strand
TTATATTTTTTCTTTGATGGTGTATTTATAAGATTTTTTTTTTTTTTTTTTTTGATTGTTTTTTTTTTTTCAGATGTGTATAAGAGACAGTAAGGATATAAACTGCGACGCATATCAACGTTTATTTTTTGGTCTATCTCTAGTCAAATTTAGCCAAAATAACGTTTATAACGGAGAGTGACGATATTTTAACGTTTTTAACGAGAATCGAGTTTGATTATTTTATGGATAAGGTGTTTTCTTACTCCTGCCTAAGGCCTACAGGCCACTCTTGGCGAAACTCAATGTTGTAATGAGTAATGCATAAACAAGAGGTAGGTCTTGGAGAGTGTTTATCAATTGATGACATTCAATTCCATTTAGTGAAATGAAAGCAAATAGTAAGGAACAGCTATGCTTGCCAATATTAAAAAAACAGCACTAGCAACAGCAATTATTGCAACGGCTACTACAGGTTTTGCATCGGTAGCTACTGCGGCTGAACGCAGTGAACTGACTATCCACCCTAAAGAGTTTACAACTTTCGTTCGTAACTTTAACCCTTTCTTGGGTGCAACTAACCTGCACACAACAACCGACTTTATTTACGAGCCGCTCGTTGTTTTTAACGAAATGCACGGTAACACGCCAGTATTTCGTCTAGCAGAAAACTTTACCATGGCTGATGACCTAATGAGCGTGACCTTCGATATTCGTAAGGGCGTAAAATGGTCTGACGGCAAAGCGTTTACCGCTGATGACGTAGTTTATTCTTTCAACCTAGTTAAAGAGAAGCCAGAGCTAGACCAGTCTGGTATCAACTCTTGGGTTACTGGCGTAGAGAAAGTTAACGACTACAAAGTTAAATTCCGTCTAAGCGAAGCAAACTCAAACGTTCCTTACGAAATTGCGAAAGTACCAGTTGTACCTAAGCACGTATGGAGCAAAGTGAAAGATCCAGCAACATTCACAAACGAAAATCCAGTAGGTAGTGGTCCATTTACCGAAATCGACACTTTTACACCGCAACTATACATTCAGTGTGAAAACCCGAATTACTGGGATGCTGATAACCTAGATGTAGACTGTCTACGAGTGCCACAAATCGCGAACAACGACCAATTCTTGGGCAAAATCGTTAACGGCGAAATGGACTGGACGTCTTCATTCGTACCAGACATCGACCGCACTTACGCTGCAGCAAGTCCGAATCACCACTACTGGTACCCACCAGCGGGTACTCAAGCGTTTGTAGTGAACTTCAAAAACCCAGACGCGGCGAAAAACGAAGCACTTACTAACGTTGACTTCCGTCGTGCGTTCTCTATGGCGCTAGACCGTCAAACGATTATCGACATTGCATTCTACGGTGGCGGTACAGTAAATGACTTCGCTTCAGGTCTAGGCTACGCATTCGAAGCTTGGTCTGACGAAGAGACGCACAACAAGTACAAAGGTTACAACACATACAACGCCGAAGGTGCGAAAAAGCTTCTTGCTAAAGCAGGCTTCAAAGATGTAAACAAAGATGGCTTTGTAGATACACCATCTGGCAAGTCTTTCGAGCTTCTCATTCAATCGCCAAACGGTTGGACTGACTTTAACAACACTGTACAACTAGCTGTTGAGCAACTAGCAGAAGTAGGCATTAAAGCACGTGCTCGTACTCCAGATTTCTCGGTATACAACCAAGCAATGCTAGAAGGTACATACGACGTTGCTTACACCAACTACTTCCACGGTGCGGATCCACACTTGTACTGGGACAGCGGCTACAACTCGAAGCTACAGTCTGGTGACGGTATGCCTCGCTTTGCAATGCACTTCTACAAGAACGATAAGTTAGACGGTCTTCTTAACAGCTTCTACAAAACCGCTGATAAGCAAGAACAGCTAGAAATCGCTCATGGTATCCAGAAGATCATTGCTCAGGACCAAGTAACCATTCCTGTGCTATCTGGCGCGTACATGTATCAATACAACACAACTCGCTTCACTGGTTGGTGGAACGAAGAAAATCCTAAGGGCCGTCCAAACATTTGGGCTGGTATCCCAGAGCGTCTACTTCACGTGCTGGACCTAAAACCAGTTAAATAAGTAGAAGTTCATTTCAAGCGGCATACATCCCGTGTGCCGCCTATAAAAATCCCTTGTTAACGAAACCAATATGTGGCGCTCGTCGTCAGGGGATTTTTCGCTCTAAATTTCGCTAGGAGCGACCTGAAACCAGAAACAGGGAAAAAATCTGGGTGAGTAAGGTGTGAGTTATGGGTTATTTTTTAAGACGTTTGTCGTTCTATCTTGTCGCGCTCTTAGTTGCAGCGACGTTAAACTTTATTATTCCGCGAGCAATGCCTGGTGACCCAGTTACCATGATGTTTGCTAACGCTTCTGTACAGGTAACGCCAGAACGAATCGCAGCAATGAAAGAACTGCTCGGTTTCGTTGATGGGCCGATTTACATTCAGTACTTTTCGTACATTAAAAACATTCTAAGTTGGGAGCTAGGTACATCAATCCAGTTCTACCCTCTTTCAGTTAACTCTTTACTAGGTAGTGCATTTGGCTGGTCTCTCTTCCTAGCTGGTACTGCGGTTGTACTTTCTTTCTCAATCGCTTCTGTACTCGGTATTTTTGCCGCATGGAAGCGTGGTAGTAAATACGATGCATTCGTAACACCTGGTACATTGATCATTCAAGCTATCCCACAGATGGTTATCGCAATGTTAGCGCTGTTTACCTTTGCGATTGGCCTAAAATGGTTCCCATCTGGCTATGCTTACACGCCAGGTACTATCCCTGATTGGTCAAGCTGGGAGTTCATCAAAAACGTGGGTTACCACGCAGTACTGCCTCTATTCTGTGCAACCATCGTTCAGATCGGCGGCTTCCTCGTCAATATGCGTAACAACATGATCAACCTTCTTGCCGAAGACTACATCACGATGGCGAAAGGCAAAGGGCTGAGCGAGAACCGTGTCGTCTTCAATTACGCCGCACGTAACGCGCTACTTCCAAGTGTAACCGCGCTATCTATGTCTTTGGGTATGGCCATTGGTGGCCAATTGATCATCGAGATGATTTTCAACTACCCAGGTTTAGGCACCGTGCTACTTAACGCAATTCACGCTCGTGACTACCAAGTACTTCAAGGTCAGTTAATTATCATGACGATGTTCATGCTGTGCTTCAACTTAATGGCTGACATGCTGTACATGATTCTAGACCCTCGCCTACGTACGGGAGGCAAATAATCATGAAAGAACTATTCAAACTTATTTTAGGCAACTCATTCGCTCGAATCGGTCTTGGTATTGTTACCGTATTCGTATTCGTTGCGATCGCAGCTCCTTTACTTACGAAACATGCGCCAGACAAGCGAACCGGTAATCCACACGAATACCCAAGCTTTGTCGTAAAACAAGCGCAAAATAATCCTGATGGCTGGGTAGCTAAAAATCTAGCAGATGATCGTCGTACGCTGATTATGTCGAAAAAGGCTGATCACGTTCTGGGAACTTCACGTATGGGTCGTGATATTTGGTCACAAGTGGCTTACGGTGCTCGCGTATCGCTGGGTGTCGGCTTTGGTGCTGGCATCATCGTATGTTTCCTAGCAACGGTCATTGGTATCTCGGCAGGTTACTTCGGCGGCAAAGTGGATGACATATTGAGTGCAGCGATGAACATCATGCTGGTAATCCCTCAATACCCATTGCTCTTTGTACTGGCAGCCTTTATTGGCGAAGCAGGTCCACTCACCATTGCCTTGATTATCGCTGGTACCTCTTGGGCGTGGGGCGCACGTGTTGTCCGTTCTCAAACCATGGCTCTACGCGAGAAAGAGTTTGTGAAAGCCGCTGAAGTATTGGGCGAGTCTTCATTCCGCATCATCTTCGTTGAAATTTTACCAAACCTAATCCCGATTGTCGGTGCAAGCTTCATCGGCTCAGTAATGCTCGCTATCAATACTGAGGCTGTAATCTCGTTCTTGGGCCTAGGCGATGCCAACACCATCAGTTGGGGCATCATGCTTTACAACGTGCAAACCTCATCAGCAATGTTGATTGGCGCATGGTGGGAAGTATTAGCACCTTGTATCGCCTTAACTCTTTTGGTGACTGGTCTTGCTCTACTTAACTTTGCCGTTGATGAAATTGCTAACCCACAGCTTCGTTCTCACAAAGGCATGAAACGCTGGAAGAAACTGGCAGAGAAAGACAAGAAAGAGCGCGCGCCTGAAATGGCACCACAAAATGCACTATGGAGCGGAGATAAATAATCATGACTGCACCACTAATTTCTATCCGTAACCTATGCGTAGATTACATCACAGATGCGGGCGATGTCCGCGCCTGTAACAACGTTAGCTTTGACATTGCGCCAGGTGAAGTCTTTGGCCTGGCAGGTGAATCTGGCTGTGGTAAATCCACAGTTGCTTTCTCGCTCATGCGTCTTCATAAGCCGCCAGCATTCATCACTGGTGGTGAGGTCATCTTCAACGGTGAAGACATCATTAAGTACAGCGATGAACGTATGCAATCATTCCGCTGGAGCGAGATGTCGATGGTGTTCCAAAGTGCTATGAACGCATTAAATCCGGTGCTTACGATGGAAGAGCAGTTTTGCGATGTCATCATGCGCCACACCAACATGACACGTGAACAAGCGAAAAAGCGCGCCGAAGGATTGTTGGAAATCGTTGATATTCATCCAAGCCGCTTGAATGACTACCCACACCAATTTTCTGGTGGTATGCGCCAGCGCTTAGTCATTGCGATTGCTCTGGCTCTCAATCCAAAAATGATCATCATGGATGAGCCAACGACGGCACTCGATGTTGTGGTTCAGCGTGAAATCTTACAAAAAATCTATGCTCTGAAAGAAGAGTTCGGCTTCTCGATCCTTTTCATCACTCACGACCTGTCACTCATGGTCGAGTTCTCGGATCGAATCGGCATTATGTACTCCGGTGAGTTGATTGAAGTTGCCCCTTCTAAGCAAATTCTGGAAAGTCCTTACCACCCTTACACCAAAGGTTTGGGTAGCTCTTTCCCTCCACTAACTGGCCCTAAAACCAAATTAACTGGTATTCCAGGCAACCCTTTGAACCTATTAGAGATTCCTCAAGGCTGCCGATTCCAAGCTCGCTGCGACCGCGTCCACGAAGCTTGTACACGAGTACCAACTCAGCTGCGTCAAATTGAACCTGGTCGTTTTTCAAATTGCCACTTATACGGCGACACGATTGCTCAAGCTAAGGTTTAACAACAAAAAATAACGCTAGCTAAGAACAAAATTACACTGGAGAGAATTATGAGCAAACAACTCGGCGAACTGCTGATTGAGGGTAAACATGTCGTTAAGGACTTCCCTTTAAATAGTAACTCAATCAAGCAGTCAAAAATGCGCGCGATCAACGACGTGTCATTCAAGATGTACAAGAGCCGCGGTTTGTCAGTAGTAGGTGAATCAGGCTCTGGTAAATCTACTACCGCTAAAATGATAGCTAAAATGTACGCCCCTACCGAGGGTGTAATCGAATACAGAGGTCGTGATATCCAAGATATTACCTCTCGACATGACTTGATGACATACCGTGAAGGCGTACAAATGGTATGGCAGGACCCATTTGGCTCACTAAACCCTACACACAATATCTTTCACCATATTGCTCGCCCGTTGCTGATCCATAAAAAGATTGCACCAGGCAACAAAAAGGAACTGGAAGAGCGTGTGTATGACCTACTAGAACAAGTTGGTCTGATTCCGCCAAAAGAAACCGCGCAAAAGTTCCCGCACCAGCTATCTGGCGGTCAGCGTCAACGTGTAAACCTAGCTCGTAACATCGCTGTAGGTGCAGAAGTGGTATTGGCAGATGAGCCAACATCAATGCTGGACGTGTCAATTCGTGCTGGTGTTCTTAACTTGATGGAAGAGATGAAGTTCGAGAAACAAATGTCTCTGCTTTACATCACTCACGACATCGCAACGGCGCGTTACATTGCTGAAGATCTCGCGGTTATGTACGTAGGTCACATGGTTGAATGGGGGGATACTGAGGAAATCATTCACGATCCTCAGCACCCATATACGCAACTCTTGGTATCTGCTGTGCCTGATCCATCGAAGTCTATCCACGAGAAGCTGAAAGGCAACAAAGGGGAAATCCCACTTTGGACACCGGATTCAGTCGGCTGCCCATTTGCAGGACGCTGCGTACACGCAACCGATAAATGTCGCGAACGACTACCAGGCGTCACTCAGCTTTCTGAGAACCACTTTGTTCGCTGTTACTTATTTGAAGATTAATTATAACGAGGGTCAGGTTCAGCCTGACCCATTCCTGTTTTATCGTTTCCCGGAGACATTGAATGCTGCTACTGACTAACCACATTGGTTATGAACATCTGGGCCCAAAGAAAGCCATTGTCCAGACCGAACAACCACACTTGTCTTCTTACACTGCTCAATTGATTTGTGCCACTAGCGAGCAAACCGTGGCAACTTTTGCGGTTGAAGAACAAGGTAAAGTGGCGAACCGGCATCAGGG
This sequence comes from Vibrio chemaguriensis, assembly GCF_012275705.1. Lineage (NCBI taxonomy): Bacteria > Pseudomonadati > Pseudomonadota > Gammaproteobacteria > Vibrionales > Vibrionaceae > Vibrio > Vibrio chemaguriensis. The sequence goes on along the minus strand of NZ_SHOE01000040.1, from coordinate 13,953 downwards.
CTATTTCTACCTCATCGACTTTTCATCTTTCACAGATTCAGGCGACTATTTCCTGCAAGTGGAAGATACGCGCTCTTCCTCTTTCACCATTAGCGAACATATTCTGTTGGATCAAACTTTGTCGGATGTGATCCACTACTTCAAATCACAACGTTGTGGTGGGATTTTCGATCAACAAGATCGACAAGTTCCAGTGCTCAACGCCAACCAAACGGTTGATGTGCACGGTGGCTGGTATGACGCATCTGGAGACGTTAGCAAGTATTTAAGTCATCTTTCATACGCTAATTATTTGAACCCTCAACAAACCCCAATGGTAGTTTGGAACATCCTAAAAGGGCTTTCATTGCTTGAAGGAAGCGAAGACATTGCAGCTTTCACACGTACACGTCTTATTGAAGAAGCCCTGTTCGGTGCAGACTTCCTTGTTCGTATGCAAAACGAAAAAGGCTTCTTCTACATGACGGTCTTTGATAAGTGGAGCAAAGATACCGCGCAACGAGAAATTTGTGCCTACGAAACGCAACTTGGTCACAAATTTGACGACTACCAAGCAGGCTTTCGACAAGGTGGCGGTGTCGCCATCGCAGCGCTGGCCGCGGCGTCGCGTTTAAGTGTTCACGGCGAATACGATCAACAGAAATACCGCAACGCTGCTGAAAATGGTTACTGGCACTTAAAAGAGCACAATACGCAGTACCTCAATGATGGTGAAGAAAACATTATCGACGAATATTGTGCGCTACTAGCCAGTGTAGAACTGTTTACAGCCACCAAAGAAACTCGCTACTTGGAAGAGAGCCGTTTGTGGGCACAACGCTTAGTTGCTCGCCAAATGAGCGACGAACAGATTCAACACTTCTGGTCAGCAAACCAAGACGGCAGTCGTCCATACTTTCACGCTGCCGAAGCAGGTCTACCGGTTATTGCCCTATGCGAATACCTAGCAATTGAAGACGACTCCGTACAGACAGAATCGGTAAAACACATCGTTAACCGAGCGTGTGAGTTTGAGATCAAAATATCGAATAAAGTGACCAACCCATTCGGTTACCCTCGCCAGTATGTTAAAGGCGTAAATGAGTCAAAACGCGATGCATTTTTTGTCGCACACAACAATGAATCCGGCTATTGGTGGCAAGGCGAGAATGCTCGATTGGGCTCACTCGCAACCATGGCGTATCTTGCTCAACCGCATATAGCATCGCAAGAAATACAGCAACAACTTTCCGTATTTGCTCAAGATGCATTGAACTGGATTGTAGGCTTAAACCCATACGACATGTGCATGCTTGATGGCCATGGTCGTAACAACCCTGATTACCTTCCTCAACATGGTTTCTTCAACGCTAAAGGCGGTGTGTGTAACGGAATCACTGGCGGCTTTGAAGACGAGGAAGACATCGCATTTAACCCACCAGCACAAAAAGACGACATGTTACAAAACTGGCGCTGGGGCGAACAATGGATCCCGCATGGAGCTTGGTACTTACTCGCGATAATGAGTCAAGCTCAGCATATTTCTCAGTTGGCAACCTCTAAAAATATTAAGGAACAATAATCATGGGGATGTATTTTGTCGGTATCGATGGTGGCGGCACGTCATGTCGAGCCAGGATTAAAGATTCACAAGGTAATTTTCTTGGCGAGGCCAAAAGCGGCAGTGCCAACATCATGCTAGGTGCTGAAATAGCAATGGCTTCGATTCTTGAATCCATCACTTCGGCTGCCGAGCAAGGCAGCCTGACACAACAAGATTTTGCATCGATGCACGTCGGCTTAGCCCTTGCAGGTGCTGAGCACAAAGCATCTTGGCAAGCCTTCATGTCTCTTCCTCATCCGTTTGCCAGCATGACTCTTAATACTGATGCTTACGGCGCGTGCGTTGGTGCACACAATGGCGAAGATGGCGCAATCATGATCGCAGGAACAGGCTCTTGTGGCATCTATCTTAAAGGATTGGAGCAACACGTTGTCGGTGGTCGTGAGTTCCCTATTTCGGATCAAGGTGGCGGCGCAGTGATGGGGCTTCGCCTAGTTCAACAAGTGTTGTTAGCTGAAGATGGCATCAGAGAGAAAACGCCTCTGGCACAACACGTCATGGCGCATTTCGAAAATGACGTCGATAACGTGGTGGCTTGGTCTAAACAAGCGCTTCCTCGTGATTATGGCCAGTTTTCTCCTGCAATTTTCCAACATGCAGAACAAGGTGATGCACTAGCAATTGAGATGCTGAAGCAAACTGCAGCTGATATAGAAATGTTTCTCGTGGCATTAAACAAGCGCGGCGCAACGCGTATTTGTTTAATGGGCAGCATTGCTGAACGTATTTTACGTTGGCTTTCGCCACCAGTTCAGCAATGGGTTGTTGAGCCACAGTTTGACGCGATTGAAGGCGCAATTATGTTTGCAGGTAAACCTGAACATAACCTTTACTCGCTCAGTGCGGCGTAGGAGTAGATATGGAATATCGTGTTGATCTCGTCGTCCTATCAGAACAAAAGCAAAACTGCCGTTTCGGACTGACTTTCCATAACTTGAGCGATCAAGATCTCCACAATTGGAGCCTGATTTTTGCTTTTGATCGCTACATTCTGCCGGATAGTATTTCGAATGGTCAGCTCAAGCAAATTGGCAGCTACTGCACCCTCAAACCAGAAGGGTTGGTGCTGGCAGCTAACCATCACTTTTACTGCGAGTTCAGTATTGGTTCGAACCCATTCCGTTACTATTCTGATGGATTCAATGAAGCCTTGGTCAACTTTGAAGTCAACGGCAACCTTCAGCGAGCTCAAGTCGATGTGACGCCTATCGTATTGGCTTCACCTTACCGTGAACGCTGTGAGATCCCTTCCAGCTTGACGCATGCGCAGCCTTTGTTGCCAAAACCAAACCATATAGAAGTCAGCGATCACTGCTTTAGCTTTAATCATCAAGCTGGCGTTGCGGTTTATTCAAACCTAGCCAATGCAGCTAAAGAGTGGTTACTTGAAGAGCTTAAGCGCATTCATCAATTTGAGTTCGCATCAGACAATGGCAGTCAGATCATCTTCAAAGGCAACCCAACCTTGGATGAAGGCGCTTACAAGCTGAAGGTAGCAGAAGAGTCGATCAAAATTGAAGCAGGCTCTTCGTCTGGTTTTACCCATGCTTGTGCAACGTTATTGCAACTAATCAAAGTTGGCGATCAACCAGCCTCAATGGAAGTGGTTTGCTGTTCGATCAAAGACCGACCACGTTTTCGTTACCGCGGTATGATGCTAGATTGTGCTCGCCATTTTCACTCCGTTGAGCAAGTCAAACGTTTGATCAACCAGTTGGCTCACTACAAGTTCAATACATTCCATTGGCACCTTACCGATGATGAAGGTTGGCGAATTGAGATCAAATCATTGCCTCAACTAACCGATATTGGCGCATGGCGTGGGTTGGATGAAACCAATGAGCCACAGTACACGCACCTTGCTGAGCGTTACGGCGGTTTTTACACTCAAGAAGACATCAAAGACGTGGTTGCCTTTGCTTCGAAACGAGGCATCACTGTTATCCCTGAAATCGATGTACCAGGCCACTGCCGAGCTGCCATCAAGTCGTTACCACACCTATTGGTAGAAACAGAAGATACCACCGAATACCGCAGTATTCAGCATTACAACGACAACGTCATTAACCCTGCTCTTCCGGGAAGTTATGAGTTTATCGACAAAGTGTTGGAAGAAGTCTCCGCGCTGTTCCCTGCGCCTTATGTTCATATCGGTGCGGATGAAGTACCTAACGGGGTTTGGTCAAAAAGCCCTGCGTGCCAAGCCCTAATGGAGCAACAAGGTTACAGCGACTACAAAGAGTTGCAAGGTCACTTCTTGCGTCATGCCGAAGACAAACTGCGCAAACTTGGCAAGCGCATGCTGGGTTGGGAAGAAGCACAGCATGGCGACAAAGTCAGCAAAGACACAGTGATCTATTCGTGGTTAAGCGAAGAAGCGGCGTTGAACTGCGCGCGCCAAGGTTTCGATGTGGTGCTACAACCAGCACAAACCACCTACCTAGATATGACACAAGACTACGCACCAGAAGAACCGGGCGTGGATTGGGCTAACCCGTTGCCGCTAGAAAAAGCTTACAACTATGAACCACTCGCTGAAGTGCCAGCCGACGATCCAATACGTAAACGCATTTGGGGCATTCAAACAGCATTGTGGTGCGAAATCATTAACAACCAGTCTCGTATGGACTACATGGTCTTCCCGCGCTTAACCGCAATGGCAGAAGCATGCTGGACAGACAAACAACACCGAGATTGGACCGACTATTTATCACGTTTGAAAGGCCATCTACCTCTGCTTGATTTGCAGGGAGTGAATTACCGTAAACCGTGGAAGTAATACAAAACTGATGTCGAAACATCACGCTTGAAGAGTTTTTAAATTTTGGCTGCAGATGCAGCTTAGTAAAAAGGAAAGACACAAATGAAATACGGCTATTTCGATAACGAGAATCGCGAATACGTCATTACTCGCCCTGATGTACCTGCTCCTTGGACCAACTACCTAGGTACAGAAAAATTCTGTACCGTTATCTCGCACAACGCGGGTGGCTACTCGTTCTACAACTCTCCAGAATACAACCGTGTTACTAAATTCCGTCCAAATGCGACATTCGATCGCCCAGGACACTACGTTTACCTACGTGATGATGAGACTGGTGATTACTGGTCAATCTCTTGGCAACCAGTTGCCAAAAGCCTAGACGAAGCGAACTACGAAGTTCGTCATGGTTTGTCTTACTCTAAGTTCAAATGTGAATACAGCGGTATTAGCGCAACCAAAACGCTCTTTGTACCAAAAGGCGAAGACGCAGAAATTTGGGATGTGGTCATCAAGAACACCTCTGACAAACCGCGTACGATCAGCGCATTCTCATTTGTTGAGTTCTCATTCAGCCACATTCAATCTGATAACCAAAACCACCAGATGTCTCTCTACTCTGCTGGTACGTCATACAACGAAGGCGTGATTGAATACGACCTGTACTACAACACTAACGATTTCGAAGGCTTCTACTACCTAGCATCAACTTTTGATCCAGATTCATACGACGGTCAACGTGATAGCTTCCTAGGTCTATACCGCGACGAAGCAAACCCACTAGCAGTAGAACAAGGTAAGTGTTTTAACACCGCACAAACGTGTTACAACCACTGTGGCTCTCTGCACAAACAATTTACTATCCAACCAGGTGAAGAAGTTCGCTTTGCTTACATTCTGGGTATCGGTAAAGGTAACGGTGAACGTCTGCGTGCTAAGTACCAAGACCTTGCAGAAGTCGACAATGCATTTGCTGGCATCAAAGCACACTGGGATGAGCGTTGTGGCAAGTTCCAAGTGAAATCGCCAAACGAAGGCCTAGACACCATGATCAATGCTTGGACGCTATACCAAGCAGAAACATGTGTGGTTTGGTCTCGCTTTGCTTCGTTCATCGAAGTGGGTGGTCGTACTGGTCTTGGTTACCGCGATACGGCGCAAGACGCAATTTCCGTTCCTCACGCGAACCCGAAAATGACTCGTAAGCGCATCGTTGATCTACTGCGTGGTCAAGTAAAAGCGGGTTACGGCCTACACCTATTCGATCCTGATTGGTTCGATCCTGAAAAAGCAGATGTTAAACCATCTAAGTCTCCAACGGTTGTTCCTACTCCGTCCGATGAAGATAAGATCCACGGTATTGAAGACACTTGCTCTGATGATCACCTATGGCTAGTACCAACCATCTGTAAATACGTGATGGAAACCGGTGAGCACAGCTTCTTCGACGAAGTGATTCCTTACGCGGATGGCGGTGATGCAACCGTGTATGACCACATGAAAGCTGCGCTAGACTTCTCAGCTGAATACGTGGGTCAAACGGGCATCTGTAAAGGTCTACGTGCCGACTGGAACGACTGTCTAAACCTAGGTGGCGGCGAGTCTTCAATGGTGTCTTTCCTACACTTTTGGGCGCTACAAGAGTTCATTGACCTTGCAAAATACCTAGGCAAAGAAGCTGACGTTGAGAAATACACCGAGATGGCAGCAAACGTGCGTGAAGCGTGTGAAACACACCTTTGGGACGAAGAAGGCGGCTGGTATATCCGTGGTCTAACGAAAAACGGCGACAAGATTGGCACAGCGCAACAAAAAGAAGGTCGTGTACACCTTGAGTCAAACACGCTTGCGGTGCTGTCTGGTGCGGTATCTCAAGAGCGCGGTGAAAAGGCAATGGACGCAGTCGACGAGAATCTATTCTCTGAATACGGCCTACATCTGAACTCACCATCATTCGCAACACCAAATGATGATATCGGCTTTGTAACGCGCGTTTACCAAGGCGTAAAAGAAAACGGTGCGATCTTCTCACATCCAAACCCATGGGCTTGGGTTGCTGAAGCAAAATTGGGGCGCGGTGACCGTGCGATGAAGTTCTACGATGCACTCAACCCATACAACCAAAACGACATCATCGAAAAACGTATCGCAGAACCGTACTCCTACGTGCAGTTCATTATGGGTCGAGACCACCAAGATCACGGTCGTGCAAACCACCCATGGCTAACTGGCACATCTGGTTGGGCTTACTTCGCAGTGACCAACTTTATCCTTGGTGTGCGCACAGGTTTTGATGGTCTCACTATCGATCCATGTATTCCAACTAACTGGCCTGGATTTGAAGTCACTCGTCAGTGGCTAGGCGCGACTTACAACATCAAAGTTGTTAACCCTGATTCAGTCAGCAAAGGCGTGAAATCTATCACTCTGAACGGCGAAGCTATCACTGGCGCATCAGTACCAGTTCAAGCGGAAGGCTCCGTGAACGAAGTGATCGTAATACTAGGTTAATCGCTTAAAAATGCCCCAATGCACTTTTGCTCTTTAGCTTGTGCATTGGGTTCGCTAGCAAAATTTTAAGGCGCGGTGTATTGCCGCCCTTATTGAGGTTCGAATCATGATCAAATTTGGTACAGGCGGTTGGCGCGCATTCATCGGTGAAGAATTTACTAAAGATAATGTTCGTTTGGTTGCTCAGGCAGTAGCAAACATCACTAACAGAGAATCAGTGGCAGATCGTGGCTTTGTCATTGGCTATGACCGACGTTTTCTATCTGATAAAGCTGGCCGTTGGTTTGCCGAAGTTTTAGCGGCAAATGGCATTGTAGTTAGCTTTATCGATAAGTTTGTTCCAACGCCAATCGTGATGTTCAAAGCAAAAGAGATGGGCTGTGCATACTCAGCGTGCATCACCGCATCGCATAACCCTGCCGATTACAATGGCATCAAAGTCTTCATTGAAGGTGGTCGTGATGCAGATGAAATCATTACCGAGAAAATTGAAACTCAAATTTCTACACTTACCGCACAAGATGTGAAAAGTGTCGATTTTGATCAAGCGGTTGAAGACAAGTTGATTGAAATCATCAACCCAATGAACGAGTTTGTTGATTCAATCATCGACTTTATCGACATTGAAGCAATCAAAAAAGCCAACCTTCGTGTGCTGATTGACCCGATGTTTGGCGTCGCGAAAAACGCACTGCAAACCGTCCTAATCAACGGCCGCTGTGAAGTAGACGTGATCAACGACGGAAAAAACCCAGACTTCGGCGGTTTAATGCCTTCTCCAAGTGCTGCGACCCTGTACCGCTTGATGCACCTTGTCGAGCAAGAAGGCTACGACATCGGTATTGGTACTGACGGCGATGCAGACCGTCTTGGTATCATCGATGAGAAAGGCAACTTCATTCATCCAAATGAAGTGCTGATTCTTCTGTATTACTACCTATTGAAATACAAAGGTTGGAAAGGCTCAGTCGTACGTAACATAGCGACTACACACCTACTAGACAAAATCGCCGAAGATCACGGTGAGAAATGTTTTGAGGTTCCAGTTGGCTTCAAACACATCAGCTCGCAAATGGAAGCAGATGACTCACTGATTGGTGGAGAAAGCTCTGGTGGTTTAACTATTCGCGGTCATATCAAAGGTAAAGATGGTGTGTTCGCATCAAGCTTACTGGTTGAAATGATCTCGGTGACGGGCAAAAAGTTGTCTGAACTACTGGATGAAATCTATGGCAAGTACGGCTACGCGTACATGGCAGAAGGCGATTGCAAATTCAAACCAGCGCAAAAAGAGGTACTGTTCAACAAAATTTATGTTGAAAAGCTGTTGCCTGAGTTTGAATTTGAAATCGAAAAAGTCAGCTATGAAGATGGTGCGAAAGTCTACTTCAAGAACGGCGGTTGGATCATCGCCCGCTTCTCTGGTACTGAGCCGTTACTACGTATTTTTGCAGAAATGCAAGATAAGGACACTGCGGAACGTGTTCTTCAACAGTTTAAAGACTTCTTATCTTTATAACTGACCTTGTGCCCGCTTCGAGCACTTCGGCTAAGCTTGTCATGTAATTCAAGCTGTCGCTAAGGGGAAGAATACTTGCCCGGCATCACTGCCGGGCTTTTTTATTGTGTGTAGGAAGGCATAAGAGAATAGTAAAGGTACCCAGTAACGTTATGCGAATGCCAGCACGCCCTGCGTTTCAATTTTCACAGCAACAGACTCACCAATATTTAATGCCTGCGATGCTGTAGCCAACAAACGGTCGCCATTCGCATCAATCACGTAACGGCAATGGTCGCCCATAAAGTGCTGCTCCAGCACCGTTACTGAGCTCTCTTCATCGGATTGAATTTGCACATGTTGCGGCCTTAGCAACAAAGAGCATTCAGACTGCACTGGGATCTCTTGTTGGGCTGTGGCTTCAACCACACCCAAGTGGGTTTCATATTCTGAATCCGAAACTCGTTTAGCGGCCAGGTAGCTACCACCACCTAAGAAATCCGCAACAAACTTACTTGAAGGCTGATAGTAAAGCTCAGATGCCGTGCCATACTGCTCGATAACACCATTGTTCATCACTGCCATTTTATCAGCGAAGGCAAAAGCCTCTTCACGGCTATGCGTAACAAAAATGGCAGTCACGCCTTGCGCCTTAAAAATCTTACGGATCTCGCTTATCAGCTCATGGCGAACTTGCGTATCAATATTAGAGAACGGCTCATCCAGCAGCAATAAGTCTGGGCTGTAAGCTAATGAGCGAGCAATCGCAACACGCTGCTGCTGTCCACCAGACAACTGATGTGGATAACGATCGCCATAGCCTTGCAAATGCACGAGCTCGAGCATCTCTTGAACTTTGCCATTTTTCTCTTTTGTCGAGTAATGCTTTAAGCCAAAGGCAATATTTTGCTCCACCGTCAGGTGAGGAAAAAGCGCATAATCTTGGAAAATCATCCCGATATTACGCTGTTCTGGTGGCAACCAGTTCTCCCCATCATCAATCGTGACGCAATTTAAGCTCATTTCGCCTGACGTTAATGGCAATAGCCCTGCAACGGCTTTTAATAGTGTTGTTTTTCCGCAACCACTTGCACCTAGTAAACAGACAATTTGCCCTTGTTCCACCTCAAGAGATAATGATTCGAGTACGGTTTGATCATCATATTGGCAAGTTAGGTTTTTAATTGATAATGCGCAGCTCATCAGTGATTTTGCTCCAGTGAACGGTTAACAACAACAAGCGGGATCAACCCAACAAGAACCAACAAAACCGCAGGCAAAGCGGCCAATTCCAAATGCTCATCCGAGGCGAAGTTATAAACGTATGTGGCTAGTGTTTCAAAGTTAAACGGACGAAGTAATAGGGCCGCATTGAGCTCTTTCATCGACTCGATAAACACTAACAGAGCCGCAATCAGTGCACCACGTTTAACCAGCGGAAAGTGCACACGCCACAGCATGGCATTAGGCTTACAACCCATGGTGCGAGACGCCATATCTAACGAAGGCGAAATTTTATTTAAGTTACTTTCGATACTACCAATCGCCACCGCTGAAAAGCGCACAACCATGGCAAAAACCAGGGCGAACATGGAGCCAGAAAAAATAAGTCCCGGTCTGCCCCACTCCATGGCTTTAGCAAGGTCGTTGACGCGGTGATCCATAAACAGTACTGCGACCATCACACCAATCGCTAATACGGTTCCTGGCACTGCATACCCCATCGAAGAAAGACGCATAAATGCCAAGCTTTCGCGCTTGCCATTGACGCGATGGGTAAAGTTAACGATCAGTGCGACAGCAACACCTATAATGGCGGCAATAACCGACACGACCAAACTATTCCATGCGTATTCACGAAACTCGGGGGTCCAACTCTGCGCAAAGTAAGTTATCGCATAATCAATCAGCTGTAGTAATGGCAAAATAAACGCGACCGAAACCAAGCCCCAACACCAAACCAGCGCGGTCCACTTTTTCCAGCCCGTCAACTCATAACGAAAATCTTCGTGACTGTTAAATTGGCTTTGAAAAAGCTTTTGTTTACGACGACTGTAGCGTTCGGCACTGAGAAGCAGTACTACAATGACGAGCATCATGGCAGAAATCTTGGCTGCTGCATTAAGATTAGAGTATCCCAACCAAGTATCGTAGACCGCTGTGGTTAACGTATTCACAGCGAAGTAACTTACAGTACCAAAGTCACCGATAGTCTCCATTGCGACCAGCGACAAACCCACAGCGATAGAAGGTCGCACTAATGGCATCGAGATGCGCCAAAAGCTTTCCCATGGAGAGCATTTGAGCAAACGCGCGCTTTGCAACAAAGAGACATTTTGCTCCATAAATGCAGCTCGACACAGCAAATACACATAAGGGTACAGCACTAAAGCCAACACAAAGGTCGCGCCAGGCAAGGTGCGAATATCAGGGAACCAATACTCGCCAGGTCCCCATCCGGTTACATCACGCAAAAAGATCTGAATCGGTCCTGCAAAATCAAACCAATCAGTAAAAATATAACCAATGATATAACCTGGCATCGCAAGAGGTAGCACCAATGCCCACTGCAACCATTTTTCGGTCGGCAGTTTACACATGGCCATTATCCAAGCGCTTGGTATACCAAGAATTAAGGACAACACCATTACGCCAATAGTGAGCGCAACCGTGTTAAAAATATAAGTCGGCATGACTGTCGCCATTAAATGGGCAAACAAATCATCCGTTTCACCAATTGCGGTGTAGAAGATCGCTAAGATCGGCAAAACCAGTAACAGAGTTATTACCCCACTACTGGTTTTCCATAAAGAGTGTTTATCTTTCATCGCCTAATTACTGCAAGGCTGTATGAAATACAAATGCTGTTGCAAATACATCTCATATCCTTTAATCAAATGGGGGTACTGTTATACCCCCACAAGGAATTAAAGGTCAAATTTCACTTCGTCTAATAGCTTAATTGCCGCTTCGTGGTTGGCTGCAATATCGTCTAGAGAAAGCTTGTCTGCTTTAAAGTCCCCCCAAGATTCCACAAGTTCAGAACGCTTCACGCCTTCTTTAACAGGGTACTCGTAGTTAACTTCTGCGTACATCTGCTGCGCTTTGTCACCCGTTAGGAATTCCATTAGCTTCACAGCATTGTCTTTGTTTGGAGAGTACTTCGCCATCGCCATACCAGAGATGTTTACGTGAGTACCTGTAGTCTCTTGGTTAGGGAAGTTGATGTAAACTGCATCTGCCCAAGCTTTTTGCTCTTTGTCATTAACCATTTTACCTAGGTAGTAGCTGTTACCTAGAGAAACATCACATAGACCTTCTTTGATCGCTTTAACTTGTGCACGATCGTTGCCTTGTGGTTTGCGAGCAAGGTTTGCTTTCACGCCTTCCAACCACTCTTTGGTTTCTGCTTCGCCATTGTGAGCAATCATTGCTGAAACTAGAGAAACGTTGTACGGGTGCTTACCGCTACGAGTACAAATTTTACCTTTGAACTCTGGCTTAGCTAGATCTGCATAGTTGAAATCTGCGCCTAGTTTACCTACGCGATCACGTGAAGAGTAAACACTACGTGAGCGTAGAGTTAGGGCAAACCACTCATTCTCTTTATCTTGGTATTGAGCTGGTACGTTTTCTTCAATGATTTTGCTATCTACTTTCTGAACTAAACCTTTGTTTGTCAGTTCAGCTAGACGACTGATGTCTGTCGTAAGGATAACGTCAGCTGGGCTGTACTCGCCTTCTTGAGCTAGCTTTTCTGCTAAGCCTTTTTTAGCAAATTTTACGTTTACTTTGATGCCAGTTTCTTTAGTGAACTCGTTGAACATAGGTTCAACTAGGAAAGGTTGACGGTAAGAGTAGACGTTCACTTCTTCAGCAGCCATTGCTGTTGGAGCTAAGGTTGCGCAAGTTAATGCTGAAAGAGTTAGCAGTTTTTTCATTGTTTAATCCTTTACCATGCTAATGATAACGTTTATCAGTTGCGTTATTATATGTATGTTCAATAAGAAGACAATGACAAATATTAAAAAACCTGCTCATCGGAGCAGGTTTTTATATGTTGAGAGTGTAACTATTTATTACAGGCTATTGATTACTTCACAGTGACAAATTCTGGGTACGCACCGACACCACAATCATGCATGTCCATACCTTCCATTTCTTCATCTTCCGTGACGCGAATTCCAACGGTTGCTTTCAAGATAGCCCACACAACTAGGCTGGCACCAAATACCCAAGCAAAGATAACGACAGCACCTAAAAGCTGTGCACCGAATGTAGCATCGCCGTTACTTAGTGGCACAACCATCAAACCAAAGAAGCCACAAACACCGTGTACTGAAATCGCACCGACTGGGTCATCAATTTTTAGTTTATCTAGGCCAATGATGCTGAATACGACTAGCGCGCCAGATACTGCACCGATAGCAACTGCATATAATGGCGATGGTGATAGAGGATCTGCGGTGATAGCAACCAAGCCAGCTAGCGCACCATTGAGAATCATCGTTAAGTCCGCTTTGCCCCAAGTTGTTTTACATACAAATAGCGCCGCAATAGCACCTGCAGCAGCAGCTGCGTTGGTGTTTAGGAAGATCTGACCTACCGCTGTTGCGTTCTCAAAGTCTGAAACCATCAACTGAGAACCACCGTTAAACCCAAACCAACCAAACCAAAGGATGAAAGTACCTAGTGTTGCCAAAGGCATGTTTGAACCTGGAATCGGGTAGATTTCACCGTTTTTGCCATATTTACCTTTGCGAGCACCAAGAAGCAATACACCAGCAAGAGCTGCAGAAGCACCAGCCATATGTACGATACCTGAACCTGCAAAGTCGCTAAATCCAGCTTCTGCTAGGAAGCCACCGCCCCATGTCCAATAACCTTCCATTGGGTAGATAAATGCGGTCAAAATTGCAGAGAAAACCAAGAAAGACCAAAGCTTCATACGTTCAGCCACCGCACCAGAAACGACGGACATTGCCGTTGCAACGAAGACGACTTGGAAGAAGAAGTCAGATTCTAGAGAGTGATCAGCCCCTTCTCCTTGGGTACCAATCAACGCACCAAATGAAGGTAACCAGCCTCCTTCTCCGTTGTCGACATACATGATGTTGTAACCAACGATCAGAAACATCGTACATGCAATTGCGTACAAACAGATGTTCTTCGTAAGAATTTCTGTTGTGTTCTTAGAGCGCACAAGACCAGCCTCTAGCATCGCAAAACCAGCTGCCATCCACATTACCAACGCACCGGAAATGAGGAAGAAAAAGGTGTCAAGTGCGTAACGTAACTCGGTTACTGTTGTTGTTAATTCCATAATAAGTTTCTCCAATCCCTTGAATTCTTAAAGTGCTTCTGCGTCCATTTCGCCCGTTCGGATACGCACCGCTTGGTTCAGGTCGTAGACAAAAATTTTACCGTCACCAATCTTTCCTGTTTGCGCAGCTTTTGTAATCGCTTCAACCACTCGCTCAACATTATCCGCGTGAGTAGCGATTTCAATTTTCACTTTTGGTAGGAAATCGACCTGATACTCAGCGCCGCGATACAGTTCCTGTCTCTTATACACATCTC